>CAZOLN010000027.1:0-7552 GCA_964580565.1 uncultured Anaerolineales bacterium | reverse complement strand
GACGAAGCGCTTCAGTTCCTGCTCAAGAAGTGCCCGACGTTCTTGCAGCCGGTTGTCGTTCTCTCTGCGCTCCCGCATCGCTGATTATGGTAGCACAGAATGGGGAAGAGGGCAATCCGGTCTGACTGAGGTAGGGTTCATCCGCTGTGCTTGAGCCCGTTGCCGGTGAGGATCGCCACAACGGTTCCCGTTAGCCGCTCTCGCAGGCGGTCCAGCGCGGCGACCGCCACCGCCGACGTCGGCTCGATGTAGAAGCCCCGATGGGCCAGCCGCTCGCGTGCTCTGAGCGTTTCTTCGTCCGGGACGGCGACGAGGGCACCCCCGCTGGCACGGACAGCCGCCAGGATCTCTCGCCCGCGCACCGGCGCGGCGATGCGTACCCCCTCGGCGACGGTCTCTCCCTCGCTGACCGGCTCCGGCTCCTCCGCCCCCCGCTCCCAGGCGGCGGCCAGCGGCGCGCAGGCGGCGGCCTGGACCCCGTAGAACCGCGGAACCCGCCGGATGCACCCGGCGGCGAGCAGTTCGCCGAACCCCATCGCCAGCCCCAGCAGCAGCGATCCGTGGCCGACGGGGAGGACCACCGCGTCGGGGGCCCGCCTGCCCAGCTGCTCCCACAGTTCGAAGGCGACGGTCTTCATCCCGTGGTGGATCAGCGGGTGGTAGACATGGCTGGCGTAGATCGCCCCCTTGCTCGCGGCCTCCAGCACCGCCTCCGCGGCCGCCGCACGGGGGCCGGGGACGGAGACCAGTTGGGCGCCGTAGGCGCTGATCTGGGCCTTCTTGGCGGGCGAGGCGTGGGCAGGGACGTAGATGGTGGCGCGGAGGCCGGCCCGCGCGGCGTAGGCGGCGAGGCTCGACCCGGCGTTGCCGGAGGAATCCTCCACGACGGACTCCGCCCCGGCGGCCGCCAGCGCCGTGACCAGCACCGCCGTCCCCCGGTCCTTGAAGGATCCCGTGGGGTTGAGCGATTCACATTTGAAGCGGAGCCGCAGGCCGTCCCATTCCGCTTCCACCAGGGGGGTCATCCCCTCTCCCAAGGTGACGGGCCGGGCGTCCTTCGGCATCGGCAGAGCGTGTCGATACCGCCACAGGGTGAAGTCGCCTGGGTCCACCTGCGCCGGGTCGAAGGCCGGGGCGTCTGCCACCTCCAACGGCCCCCCGCAATCGCACCGGAATCGGGTTGCTTCCCACGGGAATTCCCTACCGCAGTGAGCACAGATTACTCGCATAAGCCCCGCTCGTTGTTCATCAAGCGTCAAACGTCAAACGTCAAACGTCATCCGTCATTCGTGCATTCGTGCCCTATTCGTGGCCGACACAGCCCCAACCCGGAGCCCGCATCGCGCCGTAGGCGGTGAGGATGCCACAGCCGTAGCACGTCCGCCCCCGGCAGTCCGGGCGCGGCTCGGCCCGCCGGCTTCGTTCCCACTCCTGTCGGAGGTAGCCCTTGCGCACCCCCGTCTCGATGTGGTCCCAGGGGAATACCTCCTCCAGGCCGCGTTGCCGGTGGGCGTAGAAACCGGCGTCGAGCCCGGCCTCGGCCAGGGCGGCCGACCAGGCCCCCCAGTCGAACCACTCGTCCCATCCGTCGAACCTCGCCCCCTGTTCCCAGGCGCGGCGGACTACCTGCCCCAGCCGCCGGTCGCCCCGGGAGAGGACCGCCTCCAGCAGGCTCATCCGGGGTTCGTTCCAACTGACCTTCAGCCCACCGCCGCGGAGCCGTCGCTGGAGCAGTTGTTGTTTGGTGCGGATCTCCTCCAGCGACGCCAGGGGGGCCCACTGAAAGGGGGTGTGCGGCTTGGGGACGAAGGTGCTGACGCTCACGTTGACCTGGGCGCGGCGGCCGTGGACCCGTCTGCCTTCAGCGCGCACCGCAAGGGTCAGGTCGGCGATGGCCTCCACGTCGGCCAGCGTCTCCTCCGGCAGGCCAATCATGAAGTACAACTTCACCGTCCGCCACCCGCGGGCGAAGACCTCCCGCGCCGCCTCCAGCATCTGCCCGGTGGGGATCGGCTTGTTGATGACGGACCGCATCCGCTCGGTCCCGGCCTCCGGCGCGAACGTGAACCCCGTCCGCCGCCCCCGACTGATCCCGTCCGCCAGATCGACCGAGAAGGACTCGATGCGCAAACTGGGCAGAGAGATGGAAAGGTGCTGATCGGCGTACCGCCGGTTCAAGGCTTCGACCAACTCGCCGATGCGGGAGTAGTCGGCGGAGGAGAGGGAGAGGAGGGCGATCTCCTCATAGCCGGTCTGGGCCAGGATTTCGTCCACCGCCTTCAGGATTTCCTCCAGAGGCCGCTCCCGCACCGGCCGGGTGACCATCCCGGCGTGGCAGAACCGGCATCCCCGGGTGCATCCCCGCTGGATCTCGACCACCCCCCGATCGTGGGTCACCGAGACGTTGGGGACCAACTGACGGGTGGGAGGCGAAGGGAGCACGGGGACGATGCGGCGGCGGATGGGGAAACGCACGTCCGGTCGGTTGGGCCGGACCTCCGCCACCGTTCCGTCGGGGTTGTAGGTCACGTCGTAGAAGCGGGGTACATAGATCCCTTCGATCCGGGCCAGGGCGGCCAGTTGCTCCTCGCGGCCCCGGTCCCGGGTCCGGCGGTACGCCTCGACCAGTTCGACGACTACCTCCTCTCCATCGCCGATGACGAAGGCGTCGACGAAATCCGCCACCGGCTCCGGGTTGAAGGTGGCGTGCCCCCCGGCGACGACCAGTGGATGGCGCTCGTCCCGCTCGACGCTCAGCAGCGGCAGCCCCGCCAGGTCCAGCATCTCCAGGAGGTTCGTGTAGAGTACCTCGTAGGGGAGGCTGAAGCCCAGGATGTCGAAGTCGGCCACGGTGTGGAAGGACTCCAGGCTGTAGAGGGGGATGCCCGCCCGGCGCATCTCGGCAGCCATGTCGGGCCAGGGGGCGTAGGTCCGTTCGGCCAGGACCCCCTCCATCCGGTTGAGGATGTCGTAGAGGACCTGGATGCCGAGGTTGGACATCCCCAGGTCGTAGATGTCGGGGAAGGCGAGGCAGACGCGGATGGGAGTGGCGTCCCAGTCCTTGCGGACGGCGTTGACCTCTCCGCCGACGTACCGGCCGGGGCGTCGCACGTGCAGTAGAAGCCGTTCGATACGGTCCCAGGGGATCTGCATATCAGGTTGGGATGACCTTGGCGAAGACCCGTCGTCGCCGCGGGCCGTCGAACTCGGCCAGGAAGACCCCCTGCCACGAGCCCAGGACCAATTGCCCGTTCCTTACGAAGATGAAAAGGCTGTTTCCGACCAAAGTCGCCTTGGCGTGGGCAGGGGAGTTCCCCTCGGCGTGCCGGAAGTCGGGCCGACGGGGGACCAGGTCGGTGAGGACCAGCCCCAGGTCGTGGCGGACAGAGGGATCCCAGTTCTCGTTGAGCGTCAGCCCGGCGGTGGTGTGTGGGCAGAAGAGGAAGCAGATGCCCTCGGAGACCCCGCTGGCCTGGACAACGGCCTGGACCTGGGAGGTGATCTCGTGGAATTCCTGATGGGCTCGGGTTTGGACCTCGATCTGCTCCATTTGGAACCTCCGCAGAGTGGAGTATAACATGCTCCGGAGGGGTTGGCAATGGGGTGGGGAATCAGCGGCTCGCCGGCTCGCTGGCTCGTCGACCTGCTGACCCGCTCATATGTTTTTCTAACCTAACTCTTATACGGATTTTACGCGGCGGTGGTACAAAAGACAATCGGTCGACATCACTTTGCGTTAGGGAGGTGAAGCCATGCGGAAAGTGGTATCCATCGTCTCGCTCGTCACCCTGGTCGTTATGGCGCTGGGCGCCGTTCCCGCCCTTGCTCAGGATGGCGACCAACCGCAGGGAACCGGCCAGGACGTGGTGCTCTTTGCCAAGTATCCGTCGCAGGAAGCGGCGATTGGCGACACCGTGACGTTCGACCTGACGATCCAGGCCGCCACCCCTCAGACGGTCCGTCTCGACGTGCAGGGGCTGCCGGAGGGATGGACCTCCACGTTCCGGGGAGGCGGCAAGATCGTGCGTGCGGTGTACGTCGGGCCGGATCACGATGCCTCGGTGGACCTCCGGATCGAGTTGCCCGACAACGTGGAATCGGCCACCTACCAGTTCTCCGTCGTCGCCTCCGGCGCGGGGAACGAGGTTTCCTTGCCCTTGGAGATCGTCGTCCAGGAAAAACTCCCGCCTCGCTTGCGGTTCGATGTCGATCTGCCAACCTTGCGTGGTACATCCAGCACCACCTTCCGCTTTAACGTTACCCTGAAGAACGAGGGCGACGAGGAGATCACGGTCAACCTGGTGGCGGATACGCCGCCCGGGTTCGAGGTCGCCTTCAAACTGACCGGTCAGGAGGTGACCAGCGTTCTGCTGGGCGCCAACGAGAGCAAGCGGCTGAGCATCGAGGCGCGGCCGTACGTCGAGTTGCCGGCCGGCTCGTACCCCATCGAGGTCGTGGCCCAGGGCGGTGAGGCACAGGCCACGGTCACGTTGACCGCCGAGGTGACCGGTCAGCCGGATCTGAACGTGACCGGCGTGGACGGTCGGCTGTCCGGGCAGGCCTACGTCGGCCGCGAGACGACCCTCAAGCTCCTCATCCAGAACACCGGCAGTGCGCCAGCCCGTGGCGTCGAACTGAGCGCGTCGCAGCCTTCCGGCTGGAAGGTGGAGTTCGACCCCGAGCAGATCGCCGAGATTCCGACCGGCGAACAGGTCGAGGTGACGATGAAGGTCCGGCCGTCGGAGCAGGCCATCGCGGGCGACTACATGGTCACGGTCCGTGCCCGCCCGGAGGACGGCGCGACCGAGTCGGCGGAGTTCCGGATCACCGTGAAGACCTCCACGATGTGGGGTCTGGTCGGCGTGGCGCTCATCGCCGTCGCGGTGTTCGTGGTCGCTCAGGCCGTGATGCGGTTCGGCCGTCGGTGAGGCTGGACGGAGGAGGGGGTGATGGACGATGGATGAGGTAGTCCTGGAGACCCGTGGTCTCACCAAACGGTACGGCGACTTCGTCGCCGTGGACCACCTGGACCTGACCGTGCGCCGTGGGGAGGTCTTCGGGCTGCTAGGGCCCAACGGTGCCGGCAAGACGACGACCATCTTGATGCTCCTCGGCCTCACCGAGCCGACGGAGGGCACGGTGCGGGTGCTGGGCTTCGACCCCGTCCGCCAGCCGCTGAGCGTGAAGGCGCGCGTGGGCTACCTGCCCGAGCAACTGGGGTTCTACGAGAACCTCACCGCGCGGGAGAACCTGATCTACACGGCCAAACTGAACGGCCTGCGGCGGGATGAGGCCTACCGGCGCATCGATGAGGCGCTGGAGCAGATCGGGTTGAGCGACGCGGCCGATAAGCCGGTCTCGACGTTCTCCCGCGGCATGCGCCAGCGGCTCGGCCTGGCGGATGTCCTGATCAAGAAGCCGGAGATCATCATCATGGACGAGCCGACCCAGGGGCTCGATCCCGGCGTCGCGCAGGAGTTCCTGGAGATCATCCGGCGTCTCAAGGCCGAGGGGATCACCATCCTGCTCTCCTCCCACCTTCTCCACCAGGTCCAGGCCGTCTGCGACCGGGTTGGGCTGTTCCACCGCGGCCGGATGGTCCTTGAGGGCACGGTGGAGGAGTTGGCCCAGCAGGTGCTGGGTGGCGCCTACCGGATCCACCTGGAGGCCGAGGGGCCGAGGGAGGCGCTGGAAGGAGCGTTGCGCCGCGTGGACGGGGTGGTGAGGGTGGAGCAGGAGGACACGAGGGCCTATCTGGTCGAGGCCCGGCGCGACCTGCGGGCCGAGGTGGCCCGGGCGGTCCACGAGGCGGGCGGTGCGTTGCTTTCCCTGGATATGGAGTTGCCCAGCCTCGACGAGGTCTACGCCCGGTACTTCGAACAGCAGGAGGTGAGCGATGGCAGCGCAGACTGAGCGGACGGTCCGTACCCTGACGCGCGAGGGCTCGCCGTGGACCGGCCTCTGGGCCGTCGTCACGAAGGAGATGGCGGATAACCTGACCAGCGTGCGGATGTCGATCTTCGAGACGCTCACCGTGTTGACCGCCATCGGGACGGTGTATGCGGCGGCCCAGAACCTGCGCAGCAGTGGGCGGGACCCCTTCCTCTTCCTGCGGCTGTTCACGACGGCGCGGGAGCCGCTGCCCGCGTTCGTCGGCTTCCTCGGGTTCCTGGTCCCGCTGATCGCCATCGCGCTGGCCTTCGACACCATCAACGGGGAGTTCAACCGGCGGACCATCTCGCGGGTGCTTTCCCAGCCCATCTATCGGGACGCGCTGTTGCTCGGCAAGTTCCTGGCCGGGTTGTTCACCCTGGCGCTGGTCTTTTCGACCATCTGGCTGATCATCATCGGGCTGGGGATCGTTACCCTGGGGGTGCCGCCCAGCGGTGAGGAGGTGGCCCGCCTGCTCTGGTTCCTGCTGGTGGTGATCTTCTACGGCGGCATCTGGCTTGCGGTCGCCACGTTGTTTTCGATCGTCTTCCGCCAGCCGGCCACGGCGGCTCTGGCCTCGATCGCCGTCTGGTTGTTCTTCGCCGTCTTCTGGGGGATGATCGCCGATCTCTTGACCCAGGTGCTGGCCCCCATCCGCGTGGGCTACCTGGAGGAGGTCGTCCGGCAGGTCCGGCTCAACCTGGCCCTGAGCCGTATCTCGCCGAACACTCTATACGTGGACGCCGTCCTTGCCCTCCTCAACCCCAACGTCCGCTCCCTGGGGCTGGTCCTGCCGGTCCAACTGGAGGGCGCGCTGCTGGGCACGCCGCTGCCCCTCGACCAGAGCGTCCTCCTGATCTGGCCCCACATCACGGGGTTGATCGCGGCGACCATCCTCATCTTCGCCCTGGGGTACGTTCTGTTCCAGCGAAGGGAGATCCGGGCCTGAGGTCTACGGATCTGGTCGAAAAACAAGCCCCTCCGACTCATTCCGGAGGGGCTTTTGGTTTTGATCTCACCACAGAGGCACAGAGGGCACAGAGAGTCTCCAGTTAGAAAGGTCTCTGTGCCCTCCGTGTCTCTGTGGTAGAACTACTTGTACTCCTCCCGCGGCGGGTGCCAGGCGTCCAGCACGAAGGTGCGCCGGTCGAGGACACGAGCGCCGTGCGGTATGTTGGGAGGGATGCAGACCCCCTCCCCCGCCCGCAGCCGCCGCGTCTCCTCGCCCAGCGTGAACTCCATCTCCCCTTCGACCACGTAGGTGATCTGCTCGTGGGGATGGTCGTGGGTGGGGATGACGGTGTTCGGCTCGAACTCGAAGAAGGTCACCATCACTCCCTCCAGCCACACGGCCCGGCGGACCACCCCTGGTAGCATCTCGACACTTGGCAGGTCGGCGACACGGAAAAAAGCCATCGAGACCTCCTGTTCACCTAAAGGACCACAGAGGCACAGAGGGCCCAGAGTTTCTCCAAGTTTTCCAGAGGTTTCCCTGTGCTCTCCGTGCCTCTGTGGTGTAGTCACGTAAGTTCTGTCACCTATCCTACGACGATGTTCACCAGCCGTCCCGGCACGTAGACGATCTTGCGGATCTCCTTGCCCGCGATGTGGCGCTGGACGT
>CAZOLN010000026.1:15577-24841 GCA_964580565.1 uncultured Anaerolineales bacterium | reverse complement strand
CACCCGCACCCGAGCCCCCCGCGCGACCAGCGCTTCCACCAGGTGCGAGCCGATGAACCCCGCGCCGCCCGTCACCAACCAGAGCATCGCTCCCCTGCTCCCCTATTCCCTCACTTCCTCGCTTCCCCGCTTCCCTGTTCCCCCGCTTCCCTGCTTCCCCGCAAAGAACCGATACCGAATCAGCGTCCACACCGCGACGATCCCGTCCCGCCAGTGGATCTTCTTCCCCTCCTCCCGAGAGCGCGGTCGGTAGGAGATCGGCACCTCGTGGATCCGGATCCCCTGCCGCAGGATCTTGGCCGTCACCTCGGGGCAGAACTCGAAGCCGTCGGCCTTCCACCTCAGGTTCCGGAAAAGGTCGGCGCGGAAGGCTTTGTAGCCGGTCGCCTCGTCGGTGATCCGCGCGCCGTAGAGGAGGTTGACCAGCCAACTGAGCAACCGCCCGCCCCAGTAAAAGGTCCACGACGAGCGGGGGTTCCGCTGCAGGTTCCGGGAGCCGTAGACCACCTGCACCTCCGGCGAGACGAACGGCGCCAGAAGCCGGGGGTAGTCCGCCGGGTCGTACTCCAGGTCGGCGTCCTGAGTGATGACGACGTCCCCGGTGATGTGGGGGATGGCCGTGCGCAGGGCCGCCCCCTTCCCCCGGTTCCGCTCGTGCCGCAGCGGTTTCACCACGCCGGGCCAGCGATCCGCCAGCCTCTGAATCACCTCCCATGTACCATCGGTGGAGCCATCGTCGATGATCAACACCTCCTTCTCGACATCCACCGCCATCACCCGCTCCACGACCTGGGCCAGGGTGGATACCTCATTGTATACCGGAATCAGCACCGAGATCTTCAAGTGTTCTCTCCTTGACAATCTACCCTCTGGCTCAAAAGGCCGCGGATGCGGGCGGCGACCATTTCGATGGCGACCTCGTTGAAGCCCCCTTCCGGGATGATCACATCGGCGTACCGCTTGCTCGGTTCGACGAACTCCAGGTGCATCGGACGGACCGTCCGCAGATACTGCTCGATCACCGACTCAAAGGTCCGCCCCCGCTCCTGGACGTCCCGGCGGATGCGCCGGATCAGCCGGATGTCGGCGTCGGTGTCGACGAAGAGTTTGACGTCGAAAAGTTCCCGCAGCGCCGGCTCGGCAAAAACCAGGATGCCCTCTACCAGAATGACCGGTGCCGGCTCGACCCGCCGGGTCTTGCTCGTACGCGTGTGCGTCGTGAAATCGTACACGGGGATCTCCACCGGCTCACCGGCCCGCAGCCGACGCAGGTGCTCGATGAGCAGTTCGGTCTCTAAGGAGTTGGGGTGATCGAAGTTGACCCGCGCTCGCTCCTCCGGCGGAAGGTGGCTGAGATCCCGGTAGTATGCATCGTGAGGGATATACGCGACGTGCTCCGCGCCCACCCGCTCCAAGATCCGCATCGCCACAGTGGTCTTACCGGACCCAGTCCCTCCGGCCACTCCGATGATGATCGGCCTCCCGCTCACGCATTCCCTCCTTTCCTCGCCGATAGGATCAGATACCCCCCTACGCCCATCGCCGTCACCACTGTGAGCACCATCTGGGGCACCGAACCACACCAAAGCGCCCCACAGCGCGTCAGGCTCCAGAGCGCCGCTCCAGCGACGAGGGCGGACGCCACGCCCGCCGTCGCCCGGGCGATCTGCATCCCCACCGCCCTTCCGTCCACCCATGCCCCGGGCAGGTCGCCCGCGCCGACCGGCTGCCCCTGATCAACGCGCAGCCACAGCCGCCGCACCGGCCAGAACCCCCACCCCAGCATCGCCAGACCGGTCACCACCAGGGCCATCACCTTCAGCCAGCGACCCGGATCGTAGACGGCGGAGAGCACAGGGTACGTCCCGCGCTCGATCCGGATCCGCACCCCCTCCACGGCAAGTTCGGCGGCCTCGCCCTGGATGGACTCCTCCCACACCAGGTTCCCGGAGGGACTGCGAAAGACCTGCACCCGCAGGCTCATCCCCGGCTGCAGGACCGCCTCCGACTCCGGTGCGATGCGGACGACCAACCCCGCCTCAGGGATAGCGAAGTAAGCGTCCGGTTCCCTCTCTGTGAGCCGGAACTGGAGAGTCGAGGAAAGCGGTTCGCCGGTCGCCTGCTGCAAGCCCAGCGCATCCCCCTCCGAATCCACAGCGGAGACGGTGAGCTCGGGGCCCACTCCTGCGACGTAGAGCCGCACACCGGGGCGATCGGACGCCCAGCCCGCGGGGGTCTCCATTAGGGCGACGGTCCCTCCTCCCGGCACATCCACCCGCTTGCCGGCCTCACCGATCAACCCCTCCACCCTCCATCCCCTCATCCCTCCAACCCACAGGCCGACCAACAGCAGCAGCGGCCCCAGGTGGACCAGGACCGCCATCAGCTCAGCCCAGGGCCAGCGGTCGGCCTGGAGGACGTGCCCTTTCACCGTCCGTCGGGTTCGATACCCCCGCCGGGCCAACCAGCGGGCCATCTCCTCCAAGCCTCCTCCGTCCACCGGCGACCACTCCCCCGTCCCCCGATCCACCCGCCGGCCCTCCCACAGCCGTTCCACCCAGGCGACCGTTCGCACAAGCAACAGGAAAGCCAGCGCCGCCAGAAGGGCGTGGTACAGGGGCGAATGGAGAAGGGAAAAGAAACCGAGGCTGCGGAGGGGGCCAGACAGGGGGCCGAAGCGGGCTTCGACCTGCGCCGTCCACCGTCCCAGGGTCAGAGGATCGGACGGAGCTTGCGGGAGGAAAAGCAACAGGGTCCAGCAGAGGGCCAAGGCAAACAGGACGATGGCAAGCGAAGCATCCCCCGTCGCGACCTCCCAGGCGATATGCCAGAACGTCCTTTGGGACCTGATTTCGGCAGGCATTCCTCACACAAAAGGCCCCGCCACCGCCGGGGCCATTGGATGGCAAGCCACCCGTCGGACTCGAACCGACAACCGACCGCTTACGAGGCGGTTGCTCTGCCGCTTGAGCTAGGGTGGCGCGGGAGCGATTATACCATATTGGAGGCTTTTGGCAACTCAACCGCACATCGAAGTTCTCCCCCCCGCTTGCGGTTCTGGGCAAGTCGTGGTATAGTATAGGCGTCCCTGCTGTGTCCGTGATCGCCGACAGGGGTTTGAGCCAACACCTATAACAACGGGGGCTGGCTCTTCAGTAGGGGATGCGATAGCCTTCGGGCAAGGCAGAACCGCTGAGCAGGCTCCCACCTGAGCGGACAGGTTCAAACCGAATCGGCACACGACACAGCGGGGGGCGAAAGAGAGGCCACCGGTCCTGCCGGTGGCTTTTTTTCATGCTCCCGGCACACGCGGTTTGACTTTATGGCCTAAGCGGGTATAATGCTGCCAGACCACCATTTCGCGGGAGGTGTAGCGTGCAACGAGACCGGCTGGCCTTGATCGGCATCCTCGTGCTTCAAGTTGTGGCGATCATCCTGTACCCACCGGCCTTCTTCCAGGGAGCTCCCCAGGCGATCGTGCTGCCCCCGGCCTTCCTCATCCTCTTCGTCCTAGCACTCATCGCTATGAACGCCGGGGCCCTCACCCCTGCAGCGGGCCGCTCCTCCTTGATCTTCGTGCAGGGGGTCAACATCGTCGTCCGCCTGATGATGCTCTTCGCCAACCTGAAGACGGCCGAAGGGGATTGGAACATCCCGTTGATCCTCCTGCTCCTCGTAGCGATCGCCATTTCTTGGATGACCATCACCTGGATGGAGAAGCGACAACCACGGTTCCTGCTCCTGCGTCAGCGCCCGGCGGGCTAGCCCTTTTTGACTTTTTCGCTGTCTTGCTGTACCATAGGTCCTGTAGCCGACAACGCTCCCGACAACACAGCAAAGGAGGCAGACCATGTATCACCGTATCATCATCGCAGGGCATCTCGGGCGGGATCCGGAGATGCGGTACACCCCTAACGGCACGCCTGTGACCACGTTCACGATGGCGTCCAACCGCCGTTGGGTGGATCAGCAGGGTCAGCAGCAGGAGGAGACCATCTGGTTCCGCATCTCCACCTTCGGGCGGCTGGCCGAGACCTGCAATCAATACCTGAGCAAAGGACGGGCCGTCCTAGTCGAAGGCCGGTTGCGCCCCGACGAGGGCGGCAACCCCCGCATCTGGGTCGGCAACGACGGGGTTGCGCGAGCCAACTTCGAGGTCGTGGCCACCACCGTCCGCTTCCTGGGCCGCACCGAAGAGGCCGCTCCGTTCGAGGAGCCCGAGGAGCGCCCGGTCGCAGAAGACGAAGAGGAGATCCCCTTCTAAACCCAAGGGCCTCCACAGCCGGAGGCCCCCAGGGAATCGGGCCGTTTCGTGGTGAACTCAAGGCACCCCGAAGAGGGTGCCTTTTTGCTGGAGTCGTCCTTTGCTCTCCCACCCTCTCTCCCGCCTTGGATGCCTCATCCTGATCGGCCTGGCGGTGCTGGCCTGCAACGCGCCGCTGCCTACGCCCACGCCTACCCCCACGCCCTCCCCCACCCCAGTGGCGACGACGCCAACACCCACCCGGGAACCCGCCGACACCGGCTGGCTCCCCCTCCGGGCGGGCGTCGCGCTGCGCCGCGTCGGCGTCGCCACTGGCGAAGTGGCCGAGCGGATCCTGATCGTCCGCCTCGACCCCTCTTCGTTCCGGTTCCGCGTGCTGTACACCCCCGGCAGCGGGCAGAGGGTCCTGGAGTGGGCTACGAAAAGAGGGGGCGGGGAACCCCTCCTGGTGGTCAACGGCGGGTACTTCACACCTGAATACTATGCCACAGGTCTGGTGGTCAGTGGGGGACAGACCTACGGTGTCTCCTATGGGGATTTCGCCGGGATGTTCGCCGTGCTACCCGGGGGACGGGTAGAGGTGCGTTGGCTGGCAACGGACCCCTACGACCCGGACGAGAGGCTCCTGGAGGCGGTCCAGTCGTTCCCGGTGCTGGTCAAACCCGGGGGGGTCGCCGGCTTTCCTCCCGACCCACAGGACCTTCCCGCCCGACGCACCGTCGTGGCGCAGGATGCGGAGGGGCGGATCCTCTTCCTCATCGCCACCGAGGGATACCTGACCCTGCACGAACTCTCCCGCTGGCTGGCGGGGTCCGACCTGGGGATCGACGTGGCGCTGAACCTAGACGGCGGACAGTCCACCGGCCTCTTCCTGGCGGCGGGCGACACCCGCGTGGAGGTGGACTCGCTGGTGCCCGTGCCGGTGGTGATCGTGGCGGAAGAGCGGGAGTGACCCCCTACAGCGTGGGGATGAGGAGCAGCCCGATCAGGCTGATCACGAGCCCGAGGTGAAGAAGACAGTTCACCTCCGCCATCCAGCCGATCACCGGCCAAGGGGGGAGCAGCTGAAACAGGAAGTTCAACAGGATCAGGCCGATCCCGATCAACGTCGGCAACGCCGGCACCCGGGCCAGAAAGTCGCTCGTCCGTTTCAACCACTCTCCGAGCATCGCTTCCCTCCCCCTATCCTTCGCCCGGCTGTTCCTCGATCGGCTTCAGATAGCCGTGGGCACGGAACCAGGCCACCGTGTCCCGGCAGGTCTCCTCGAAGGGGCGGGGCTCCGGCAGCCCCAGTTCTTGCCGGGCACGGGAGGTGTCCAGCGGCTGCCAATGCCGGACTGCCTGCATCTGCCCGGCGGCCGGCAGGCCCAGCCGGTGGCCGATCCGCCCCATCAACTCGATGAGGCCAACGGGCAGGGTCCGCCGGGGTGGAGGGACGGAGGCAGCCTCGGCCATTATGGTCACCATCTCCCGGATGGTCATGTTGTGCCCGCCGATGATGTACCGCCGGCCGGGGCGACCCCGCTCCGCCGCGAGCACGTGCCCCACCGCCAGGTCCCGCCCGTCCACCACGTTCAGCCTCCCCTCCACGGCCCAGCGCAGTTGCCGCTTGGCGACCATCAGGAGGAGGCTGGACGTGGTCGGCTTCACGTCCCCCGGGCCGATGACCGCGCTGGGGATGACGACGACCACCGGCAGTCCCCCCGCGCTGGCCCGCAGTGCCTCCGCCTCCATCGCCCACTTGACCTCGAAGTACGGGAGCCGCACCGAGCCGGGAAGGTAGAGGTCCTCCTCGTTCGCCCACCGACCGGGCTCCCGCGGGGGGCCGACCGTGGAGAGGCTGCTGGTGTAGACGATCCGTTTGACCCCCGCCGTCGCCGCCGCTGAGAGCAGGTTGCGCATCCCCGTCACCCCGTGCCGGACCGCCTCCCAGGGATCGACCGCCTTACGGGGGTAATAGGCAGCGGCGTGGAAGAGCAGAGGGCACCCACGGAAGGCAGGGATCAGCGAGGCGGGGTCGTTCAGATCGGCCTGGACCCACTCGATCTGGTCGGCCACGTCCTCCAGCGCACCGACGGCGTTGGGGCGGCGTCGGACCGCGCGGACGACCCAGCCGCGGGCGAGGGCGGCACGGACGATCTGCCCGCCGATGAACCCCGTCGCCCCAACCACGCAGCAGCGGATGGTGGTCATGGCTCCTCCTTAGGGAGTGGGCGTCGGTCCGACAGGCTGGTAGTCGGCCCCCAGGACCAACACGATGTCCACCTCGGCCTGCCCGTTCGGGACCGCCACCACTGCCGTCGGAGGCAGGTTCAGCAGTTGGGCGATGGCCCGGGCGGTCTGCTCCTTGCCGGTATAGACGTAGATCCGGGACTCGGCGTAGTCGAACCGATCGGCGTTGGTCTCGCTGACCACGTTGATCCCGTGGCTGCGTAGAAACTCCCCGGTGGAATGGGCCAGGCCCGCCGTCCCGGTCCCGTTCTGAACCTCCACCGTGGCCGCCTCCCGCGTCAGTTGGACCGAGGGGTCCTCTTCCGAAGAGGGAGTGACCTGCACGGTGAAGACGGAATCCCGCACCTCCCGCACGCAGTCCCGGATCGGGACCAACACCTGCTGGCCGTCGGGGGTGGTCCAGAACATCGTGCACTCCTCACCGATGACCGCCGTGCGGATGTTCTCCTCCGGGATCTGGGTCGCCAGGTAGGCCAGGCTGACGATCTCGTCCAGTTGGAGGTCGGTCTTGACGGAGTCGTTGAGGGTGACCCACAGTTGAGGGGCCTGGGAGACCAGTTGGGGCAGGAGGTCGAGCCGGGTGACCTTCTCCAAGATGGCCCGCATCACCTGCTGCTGCCGTCGCGCCCGGTCGAAATCCCCTCCGGGGGAGTGGCGGGTGCGGGCGTACTTCAGGGCCAGTTCGCCGTCCATATGGACCCACCCCGCCGGGATGTGGAGGGGGTCGTACCCGTAGGGATCGGCCGGGTCGTTGGAGGGGTAGGTAGGATCGTTGATCTCCTCCTCGACGTAGATGTCGATCCCGCCGATCTGATCCACCAGTTCGACGAAGGCCTGGAAGTTCAACCGGACGTAGTGGTGGACGGGGACCCCCAGGTTGTACTCGACGGTGCGCATCGCCAGGGCGGGCCCGCCTCCAGGGTAATCGTAGAGATCGCCCAGATAGTGGGCCGTGTTGATGCGCCCCTCGCCGTAGCCAGGGATCGGAACCCAGAGATCGCGTGGGATGGAGAGCACGCCGCCGGTCTTGGTCAGCGGGTCGATGGTGAGGATGATGATCGTGTCGGTGCGCCACGGCCCCTCCTGGTTCTGCCGCTCGTCGATCCCCAGCAGGAGCACGTTGACCCGCTCCGTCCCCTCCCACGGCTTCAGCGTGACCTCGGGCAGCGCGCCGGGGCCTTCCTCCTGACTCCCGCCGAAGACGGAAGGGAGAAAAGTGGAACCGGCAACCAGGTCCTTCACCTGAAGGAACAGGATATAGCCTACGCCTGTGGAGACGATGAGAAACAGGACGAGCAGGCTGACGAAAAAGGCGACCTGGCTCCGGCCGCGACCTCTCCTTGTAGTCCTCCGTGCCATAGAACGACCCTCCCGATCCGACATACCGCAAGCCCGCCGAGGGCGGGCGGGGAGGATTATAACACGTTTGTTCGGGAGGGCAAAACGGTAGGCAAAGCGAGGCCTCCACGATATAATGGGGGATGGGAGGTGGAGATGATGAAAGGGACAACACGTTCGGAGGAGCGTCCGGCGGATCGGCGTTGGGGGAGCGAAAGGGAGTTCATCACGGCGATGGCCCATCTCTACCGAGGCGAGGTCAGCCGGGCCAACACGTGGCGCACCCGCCTCGACGCGACGACCAACTGGGCGGTAGTCACCGTCGCTGGCGTGTTCACCGTCGCCTTCAGTTCCGCTCAACACCACCACTTCGTGCTCCTCCTGGCTCTCCTGCTCGTGCTCACCTTCTTGAACATCGAGGCACGGCGGTACCGCTACTACCTGCTCTGGTCCTACCGGGTCCACCTCCTGGAGACCGACTTCTTCGCCCCCCTCCTCGTCTCCCCTTCCCGGCCCGCCTCCGACTGGGCAGACCACCTGGCGGAGAGCCTGCTGCACCCCTCCTTCCCCATGGCCTACTGGGATGCGATCGGGCGGCGGTTCCGGCGGAACTACGTCTGGCTGGTCACGCTTCTGGTGCTCAGTTGGGCGGCAAAGTTGTTCCTCCACCCGGTCCCCACGCGGGATTGGGGGACGGTGCTGGCGAGGGCCGCCGTGGGTCCTGTTGAGGGCACGGTGGTGATCGCCGCGGTCGGTCTGGTGTGTGGTGGGTTGGCCGGGGTGTCGATCGCATCCCTCCTGCTACCCGCCTGGGGGAGGGCCATCCCAGAGGTGGTCCGCCGGATCCGCAAGGGGGCGGGGCCGCTGATGCCGGAGCCGGAGCCCCGGGAGCGGCTGGCGACCATCATCACCAGCCACGGCCAGGAGATGGCACGGCGGATCATAGAGGAACTACAGCGCGGCGTGACCGCCCTGGCGGGAACAGGGATGTACACCAGCGAGGCGCGGGATGTCCTCCTGTGCGCTGTGACCGACGTCCAGGTGCCTCATCTAGAGGAAATCGCCCGTCAGACCGACCCGGGGTCCTTCGTCGTCGTCAGCCCGGCGGAGGAGGTGCGGGGGAAGGGGTTCCGCCCCTTCGAGCCTCCCAGTTAGGCAGGATACAGGGGACGGGCGCAGGGGGGCAGGGTGAGGACCAGTGGAGGGCGCAGGATGAGGACGCAAGTGAGGGCGCATCAGTAGGGGCACTGTAAGGGCGCACGTAAGGGCGCAATTAATTGCGCCCTTACGTGCGCCCTTGCGCCCCTACCCGCCCCCTTGTGCCCCGGAACCCGCTCAGTACTTCCGCACCAACGCCCGGTACGCCGTGGGCTGGCGGCACTGGAGGATCTGCGACTCCTCCCGAACCCGTCGCACCTCGTCCAGGTCGA
>CAZOLN010000026.1:2885-15477 GCA_964580565.1 uncultured Anaerolineales bacterium | reverse complement strand
CGGCACTGGAGGATCTGCGACTCCTCCCGAACCCGTCGCACCTCGTCCAGGTCGATCCTCGCCACGGCGTACCCTTCGGTGGGCTCGTCCATCGCCGCCAGGACCCGCCCCTCGGGGCTGATGATGGCGCTCTGCCCGAAGAAGGTGTAGGACGGCTCCTCCCCTATCCGGTTGGCCGCAGCGACGAAGACGGCGTTTTCGTAGGCTCGGGCCAGGAGGTAGGCCTTCCACTCCGCCACGCGCGGCTGTTCCCAACTCGCCAACACCGCCAGCAACTCCGCACCCTCCAACACCAGGCCCCGCGCGACCTCCGGAAAGGCCAGGTCCCATCCGACCATCAGCCCAACCATCCCGAACTCGGCCTCGAAGGGGAGGAGACGGTAGCCCGCCCGGAACGCCATCCGCTCCTCGCCCCGCAGATGGACCTTGTGGTACTGCCCGATGACCTCCCCATCGGGCCCTACCAGGACAGCGGCGTTATAGAGGATACTCTCCACCCGCTCCTTCGCCACCATCCCGAAGGCCACGTGGACCCCGTGCTCGGCGGCTCGCTGGCCGATAATGTTGACCGCCGGGCCGGGGATCCGCTGCGCCACCTGGGGGAACCGGGGTCCCATCTCGTACCCGGTGGTCACCAACTCCGGGAAGATGATCAGATCCACCGGCTGCTCGGTGGCGATCCGGCGGATGAACTCTCCCATCTTCACCAAATTGTCTTCCATCTTCCCCAGCCGGGGCTCCATCTGCACGACGGCTACCGTGATCTCCCGCATATCCTCCTCCCTCGTTGTCGATCACGGAGACATGGAGAAGATAAGGCTTTATCTTCTCTGTGCCTCTGTGGTCGCTATCCTGAAAACGACGGTCCCGCCCCCCGCCCGACATCACTTCCCCTCCCGCAACCGGACCAGCACCGCCTTCAGATCCGGCGGGAGCGGCGCGGTGAGGGTGACCTTCTCCTTCGTCGCCGGGTGGGTGAAGACCAGTTCCTGGGCGTGGAGGAAATGGCGATGGGACAGGAGCGGCTGTCGTCGCCGCCCGTACACCCGGTCCCCGACGATCGGATACCCCAGCCAGGCCAGGTGGACCCGCACCTGGTGGGTTCGGCCGGTGTGGGGTCGAACCTGGAGGAGGGTGTGGTCGCGGAAATACTCCACCGCCCGATACTGCGTCACCGCGGGGCGGCCGGTCCGCGTCACCGCCATCCGTTTCCGCGCCCGCTGATCCCTCCCCACCGGCGCTTCGACGATCCCCTCTTTGGGGTAGATCCGCCCCTCCACCAGCGCCAGGTAGGTCTTGCGCACCTGCCGGTGCTTGAACTGGCGTTGCAGGGCGGCGTAGGTCTCGGGGTCCTTCGCCACCAGGAGCACGCCGGAGGTGTCCTTGTCCAGCCGGTGGACGATGCCAGCCCGATCCACCCCGCCTACGTCGGCGACCTGGGGGCAATAGGCCAGGAGCGCGTTGACCAGGGTTCCGCTGCTGTGGCCCGCCGCCGGGTGGACCACCATCCCGGCCGGCTTATCCACCGCCAGGAGGTATTCGTCTTCGTACACGATCTGCAGGGGGATCGGTTCGGGCCGGATCACCGGCTCCGACGCTTCGGGCACCCTCACGACGATCCGGTCCCCCGGCTCGACCCGGTAGGCAGGCTTGACAGGCTGGTCGTTGACCGTCGCCAGACCCGTCTTGATCAGCCGCTGCACCTGCACCCGGCTCAGGTCCGGCAGCCGATCGGCCAGGAATCGATCCAGCCGCTCGCCTCCCTTCTCAACGACGAAGACGGTCTCCTCCACCGGGTCCACTTCGCTACCCCGCCTCCTGCTGCTTGCTCTCCTCCCCGGTTTCCGCTGTTTCCAGGTTGAACAGCATCATCAGCATCAGAAGCCCCACGCCGGTCACGATGGACGCGTCCGCCAGGTTAAAGAGCGGCCACCGATGCAGCGGCCAGAAATTGAAGTCGATAAAGTCCACCACCGCCCCGCGCACCAGCCGGTCGGTGAGGTTGCCGATCGCCCCGCCCAGCTGGAGGCCCAGAGCGATGCGCAGCAGGATATGCCCCGGGGGGAGGGAGTGATGGTACCACAGGAGCACCCCCACCACAACCACAGCGACGACCGTGAAGATGTCCCCCATCCCCTGGAGCAGGCCGAAGGCGACGCCGGTGTTGGTGATGTGGGTGAGGCGCAAAACGGGGGTCAGCCAGGACGCCAGGTCCATCGACTGACCCCACTCCAGATGGGTCACGATCCACTGCTTGCTGAGCTGGTCCGCCGCCAGCGTCAGCAAGGCGACCAGGGGAAGGATAAGGCCCTCTGCCCGGAGCCGACGCAACCGACGCCCCCTACCCTCCACGTTCGAGCCGTGTCTGGCATTCCAGGCAGTACATCGCGTACGGCAAGGCCTTCAAGCGGGCCCAGTCGATCGGCGCGCCACACGATTCACAGATCCCATAGGTCCCTTGCTCAAACTTCTGCAGGGCGCGCTCCACCTGTCGAAGAATAGCCGCCTCGTTCTGCTGCAGCGAGACCTCCTTGGCCTGCTCGTAAGTCTCGGTAGCGTCGTCGGCAATGTGGTTGCCGTACCCGGCCCCGCTGTAGGTATTGCTGCCCAACCGGTTCACCTGTTCCAAAAGCCGGGCCCGCTCCTCCAGTAGTCTCTGTTTCAGGTCCTCCATCGAAGTCGGCATATCAACCTCCGTGGCATCGGTCCGGCCGATGACATAGCATTCTACCACAGAGGTCGAAAACCGCAAGCGCTCGCCGCGAGGCTCGGACGTTTCTTCCCCGGCGACCGGAAGCCGCGGCTACGGGCGGCGAAGCCGCCCTTCGGCAAATCAATGCGACCCTTCCGAAGCGGGATCCCCAGATCCGCCCAGATGCGCCTTGATCGCTTCGGCGAGCGCACGGGAGATACCCGGAACGGCGGTCAGTTCCTCCACGCTGGCGGCGCGGATGCGGGCGAGGGAGCCGAAAGCCCGCAGGAGCGCTTTGCGGCGGGCCGGGCCGATGCCAGGGACCGCGTCCAACTCGGAGGCCAGGCCAGCCCGTTTCCGCCGGAGCCGATGGTGGGAGACGGCGAACCGATGGGCCTCGTCCCGGATACGCTGGAGGAGGAAGAGCCCCTGGGATCCGGGGGGCAACCGGACCGGCCCGGCGCGGTCGGGAAGGAAAACGGCCTCCTCCCGTTTGGCCAGCGCGGCCACCGCCACCCGATCCCGCAGCCCGAAGGATTCCAGCACCTCCACCGCCACACCCAACTGCCCCCGCCCCCCGTCCACGATCAACAGGTCCGGCAGGATCGCCCAGGTCTTCGCCCCCCGCACACCCTGTACCTCCCCGGAGGTCGCCGTCTGCCAGCGACGGAACCTCCGGGTGAGCACCTCCCGCATCGCGGCGTAGTCGTCCGGCTTCCCCACGGTCCGGACGACGAAGCGGCGGTAGTCGGACTTGCGAGGGACCCCCTGGACGAAGACGACCATGCTGCCCGTCGGCTCGGTCCCCTGGGTGGTGGAGATGTCGTAGCACTCGATGCGGGCCGGGCGGGCGGGAAGGCCCAACGCCTCCCTCAACTCCTCCAGCGCCTGCTCCTGCTGGACGGCGTTCGCCTCCCACTGGGCGCGGAGCATCTGGAGGGTCTGGACCGCGTTCTCGGTCGCCATCCGCACCAGGTCGCGCGCCCGTCCCCGTCGAGGCACGCGAAGCGTCACCTTCGCCCCCCGCTTGCTCCGCAACCACCGCTCGATCACCAGCGCTTCGTCCACCTCCCCGGGCAGGATCACCTCCGGGGGGACGTAGGGGGCATCCCGGTAGAACTGCTTGAGGAAGGCGGCCATCACCTCCCGGTCCTCCTCCTCCTCCGCCCCCTCCAGCAGGAAGTATTCCCGCCCCAGAAGTCGCCCCCCCCGGATGAAGAAGACCTGCACGCAGGCGTTGCCGTCGTCGCGGGCGAAGGCGATCACGTCCTGGTCGCTCCCGGCGGCGGCGACGATCTTCTGTCGCTCCACCACCTTCTGGACCGCCTGGAGTTGATCCCGCAGCCGCGCAGCCCGCTCGAAGTCCAGCGCGTCGGCCGCTGCCCGCATCCTCCGCTCCAGGTCGGCGACGACCTCGTCGCTCCGCCCCTCCAGAAAGCGGATCAACCCCTCGATCATCGCCCGGTACTCCTCCTGGCTCACCGCGCCGATGCAGGGCCCGAGGCAGCGCCCCATCTCGTAGTAGAGACAGGCCCGCTCGTCCCGACCGGTGATCTTCCGGCTGCAGGTGAGATACGGGAAGGAACGGCGGAGGAGGTCCAGCGTCTGGTGGAGGGCGGCGGAGGAGGTGTAGGGGCCGAAGTACCGGCTCCCGTCCCGCTCGACGCGGCGGGTGATCAGCACCCGGGGGAACGGCTCGGCCCAGGTGATTTTGATGTAAGGATAGCGCTTGTCATCCCGGAGGCGGACGTTGAACCGAGGCCGGTGGGTCTTGATGAGGTTGGCCTCCAGGATGAGGGCCTCCAGTTCGGAGTCGGTGACGATGAACTCTATGTCGGCCACCCGCTCCACCAGCCGCCGCGTCTTCGGGTTCTCCTGGGCGGAGGGCGTGAAATAGGAGCGGACACGGCTGCGGAGGTTGACCGCTTTGCCGACGTAGAGGACCTGCCCCTGCGCGTCCCGCATCAGATAGACGCCGGACCGCTCGGGCAGGTTCTGCAGGATCGACTGGATGGACTCCGGAATCCTCACCACAGACGTTCCGCCTCCCGGAAGCCCGCCCCTACGCGCGCAGAGACGCAGGGAGCGCAGAGATCTCTTTGCCCTCTGCGTCCTCCGCGCCTCTGCAGCGGAATACGCATAGCCGAAATGAGCCGGGCGGCCCGGTCGGATCTACTACAGGGCCAGAAGGGAGGGTAAGATCAGCCCCAGTTCCCCTTCCGAGGCGAGGTAGAACAGCGTCAGCAGGCCGGCGCAGCAACAACAGAGCACGATCAGGACAATCGCCACGATGGCGACGATGAGCCAGACGTTCGTCTTCTTCTCGGTGGATCCGCCGATCCCTTCGGCAGGTTCAGGTGCGATTTCGCTCATTCTCAGTCCTCCTGGTTCCTGATACCGTTCCCTCAAGGGGAAACCCCCACGGCAGCGAAGAGGACGGCCGCCAACTGGACGGCTGCCAAGAACGTCCCCAGCGCCCCTACGACGACGGCGCTGACGGCAAGCCACCGTGGCCGCCCGGCCCCACCACAGGCAAGGACGCCCCAGGCCAGCACCAACAGGCTCCCCACCCCAGGAAGGATCGGGACGAAGGGGAGCAGGCCCAGGCTGACGGCGCCGATGACCAGCGCAAGGACGGTTGGGTTGAAGGAACGACGACGGAACGGCGCTACTGGATGTTCCCCATGCTCGCGCACACGCCGCCGCCTACGCCTAGGGCGAGGAAACCGACCCACAGGCAGATCGCCAGCACCGTCAGGCCGATCCCAACCCATCCGATGATGATCCCGGCCTTGGCGATCCCCTCGCCTCCCATCGTGCCGCCGCTCTCGGCGATCTGTCGCTTGGCCATGTAGCCCAGGATCACGCCGATGATGCTGCCGATGGTCGGAATGAGGGTGAGGCCGAGGATGCTGGCGACCAGGGAACCGATCGCCAGCCCGTTGGTCGGGGGTGCGGATGGCTGATAGGAATAAGGTTCCTGTGACATGACTCCCTCCTTAAAACTGTAGATTTCGAGGGCTCAAACGACCGGCCCTCCCGCCAATCACTCCGATTCCCTGCGGCGACGCCGGATCACCCACCAGGCGATCAGCGACGCTACGAACAGGAGAAAGACGCCCACGAGATACGGGGCCACGACAGCGATGAAGGAGGTCACAGCGGAGAGGACGTCTTCCAGGGTGCTGAGGACGGGGTTGGCGATCCCTCCGGTGGTCGCCGTCACCACTGGCCGACCGCCCGCCTTGACGGCGTGCACCCCTCCGGCCAGGATCACCCCGCAGATGGCGGCCAGTACCGGGTGCAGGCCGATGGCGCGGGTGCTGGCGGCGAAGAGGATCGCGCCGGCCGCCGGCCGGATCACCGTCTGCACGATGTCGTTGGCCGTGTCGACGGCGGGGATCTTGTCCGCCAGGACCTCAATGACCAGCAGCACCGCCAACACCCCGATGGTCCACCAGTTGCTCAGCCAGACCCACGGCCCCTGCAGGTCGATCAGGCCGTCGGTCAGCCGGTCCACCAGCGCGATGGTCAACAACGGGATGTAGGCGTTGAGCCCGGCGGAGGTGGAGAGCCCAAAGGCCATCGAGAGGCTGAGAAACGCCTGTACCGCGCCCAAAATCTCCTCCTTCCCAGCCCCCATCGGAGGGGGCTTGAGACGATTATATCAAAAGGCGGAAAGGGTGCAACTGGCGGAATGGTTGACAAAAGGGGGAGGTAACGGTAAAATCCCTCCCAGTTTATGGCCGAGCAAACGTACTCGCTCAACCGCGACCGCCTCTCCGTGCTGGTCGCGAGTATACTGTTACTCAACGTCCTCTTCCGCTTCATCTCCTTCCCAGAGGTCTCCTGGCGTCTGGAGTTGCTGGGTTCCCCGCTGGAGGTCCGCGTCACCACCGCTACCCTCCTGGTCCTCTTCTGCATCTCCCTCGTGGTCACCGGCACCCGATCGATCCTCCTGGCCCATCCCAGTGCCTCTCAGGAACTCCCCCGGCCCCTCTACCTCTCGTGGATCCTCCCCGGCCTTCTGGCCGGTCTCTCGGTCTCCATCCTCACCCAGGTGCCCGACCTACGGCTCTGGAGCGGGGGCCTGTTGCTGGTCGCCTTTCTGATCAGCGTCGCTATTGAGGCGGAGTTTGTGGCCCTCTCCCCCGAGGCGCCCCATTACGCTCGGGCGCGCCTGGCCCTGAACCTCCTGGCCTACCTTCTCGCCTTCGCCCTCTTCTACTTCATCTATCGAACCCGCGCGCGGAGTCTGATCACCGCGACGGCGACCACCCTCACCGCCTTCCTGCTCGCCCTCGACGTGCTGAGCATCGCCGATGTGGGCGTAGCCCGGGTCGCCCTCTACGCGGGCGTGGTGGGGCTGACCACCGGGGAGTCCACCTGGGCCTTCAACTACTGGCGGCTGGGAAACTGGGCCGGCGCCTTCTCCATCCTCCTCGTGCTGTACCTCACCTCCGGCATCGCCCAGCAGTATCTCCTGGGTCGCCTCACCGGGCGCGTCGTGGCCGAGTTCATCGGCGTGGCCGTCCTCGCCCTGGCCCTCCTCTACTTCGCGGTGTGAGGTCGCCGGACCCGGTGAGCAGCGCCCGTGTCCCATCCCTCCGATGCATTGAGGAGAACCCTGCGTTCCTGGAGTGTGTGAAATGGACGACCTTGTGACGTCGATTCGAGAGCGACTGCCGGACCGGATCGCGCGGCTGGCCGATCTGGCGTACAACCTGTGGTGGAGCTGGCATCAGGATGCACGGGAACTGTTCCGTCTTCTCGACTACCCCCTCTGGCGGGCCACCCTGCACAACCCGGTGCTCATCCTGCGGCAGATCCCCCAGGAGCGGCTGGAGGAGGCGGCCAAGGACCCCGTCTTCCTCCGCCGGTACGACGCGGTCCTCCTCGCCTTCGACCGGGAGATGGGAAACGGCCACCTCTGGTTCCCCCAGGCCTTTCCCGACCTGACCGACCGGCCGATCGCCTACTTCTCCGCCGAGTTCGGCCTCCACCGGTCGCTGCCCATCTACTCCGGCGGCCTGGGGGTGCTGGCTGGGGACCAGGCGAAGGAGGCTAGCGATCTGGGCATACCCTTCGTCGGGGTCGGCTTCCTGTACTCCCAAGGGTATTTCCGTCAGCGCATCCCCTCCCACGGCTGGCAGGAGGCGGTCTATCCCCCTCTGCGCATCGAAGAGACCCCCCTCGTCCTGGTCCGGGACCAGGAGGGGAACCCGATCCGCGTCCGGGTCCAACTGGCCGGTCGGGAGGTGCAGATCGCGGTCTGGGAGGTCCGCGTGGGGCGGACCCGGCTGTATCTGATGGACACCAACCTGCCGGAGAACGAACCGTG
The DNA here is from genome assembly GCA_964580565.1 of uncultured Anaerolineales bacterium. Taxonomy (GTDB): domain Bacteria; phylum Chloroflexota; class Anaerolineae; order B4-G1; family DUEL01; genus DUEL01. Next base: position 7,444 of record CAZOLN010000026.1, on the reverse strand, counting down.
GGATCGGACCCTGACCTCGCGCCTCTACGGGGGGGATCGGGAGATGCGGATCAGCCAGGAGGTCGTCCTGGGCGTCGGGGGCGTGCGCATCCTGCGCGCCCTGGGGATCGACCCCGCCGTCTGGCACCTCAACGAGGGCCACTGCGCCTTCCTGGTCCTGGAGCGGATCCGGGAGCACGTGGCCGCCGGCATGTCGTTCGACGAGGCCGCCGAAGCGGTCCGGGCGACCACCGTCTTCACCACCCACACCCCCGTCCCGGCGGGCCACGACGCCTTCACGCTGCCGATGGTGGAGAAGCACTTCCTCGGCTACTGGGAGCAACTGGGGCTGAGCCGGGAGGCGTTCCTGGAACTGGGACGGCTGGACGGCCCGATGGGGCCGGAGTTCAACATGACCGGACTGGCCCTCCGCTTCTCCGGCTACCGCAACGGGGTCAGCCGCCTCCACGGGGAGGTGAGCCGAAAGATGTGGCACTTCCTCTGGCCCGACCGGCCCGTCGAGGAGGTCCCCATCATCCACATCACCAACGGCGTCCACCTCCCCTCCTGGATCTCCGGCCCGCTCGACCAACTGTTCCGCAAGTACCTGGGCCGCGATTGGCAGGAGCGGCACGACGACCCGGACCTGTGGGAACGGCTGGACGAGATCCCGGACGAGGAACTGTGGGCCCTCCACGAGGACCAGAAACGGAAGATGATGGCCTTCATCCGGGAGCGGGCCCGACGGCGGCGCATCTCCGGGGAGATGGATCCGGACCAGGTGCTGGCGGCCGGGGCCTTCCTCGACCCGGAGGCGTTGACCATCGGCTTCGCCCGCCGGTTCGCCACCTATAAACGAGCCACCCTGATCTTCCACGACCTGGAGCGGCTGAAGCGGATCATCCACGACCTCTACCGGCCGGTCCAGTTCATCTTCGCCGGGAAGGCCCATCCCGCCGACGACGCCGGCAAGCACCTGCTTCAGCAGGTCTACAACCTGGCAAAGGATCCGGCGATGGGTGGGCGGATCGCCTTCATTGAGGACTACGACATGCACGTGGCCCGCTACCTGGTGCAGGGGGTGGACGTCTGGTTGAACACGCCCCGACGGCCCAACGAGGCCAGCGGCACCAGCGGGCAGAAGGCGGCGATGAACGGGGTGATCAACCTGAGCGTGCTGGACGGCTGGTGGGCCGAGGGGTACAACGGCGCCAACGGCTGGGCCATCGACCCGCTGGAGGACGCCGACCCGGCCGCCCAGGACGGTCACGACGCCGAGGTCCTGTACCGACTGCTCGAGGAGGAGGTGGTGCCCCTCTTCTACAAACGGGACATCGACGGGATCCCCCGGGGGTGGGTCCGCCTGATGAAGGAGTCCATCCGCACCATCGCCCCCGTCTTCTGCACCCGCCGGATGGTCAAGGAGTACGCGGAGCGGTTCTACGTCCCGGCCGCCCGCGCCTCGCAATCCCGTTGAGCGCAACTTTCGCAGCGCACCGGGCCTGCTGCAGGTGCGACGCCCCCTGAAGGTGCGTCGCACCTCGCAGCAGTTGCCCATCCCAATAATTCGTGGTAAGATGCGCAACGTCCAAAGGGTGCGGAAGGGTCGGGATGTTGCGTTTCTCCACCTTTGGGGGACTGCTGATCGAGAAGGACGGCGAGCCGCTTCAACTCCCCACCCAGAAAGCCCGGGACCTGGTTGCCTACCTCGTCACCTTTCGCCACCGCCGTCATCCTCGCGCCGTGCTGGCCGGCGTCCTCTGGCCGGACCTGCCCGAGGAGAAGGCCCGCCGTCGCCTTTCCGACACCCTCTGGCGGGTCCGTCGCACCCTCGGCGACTGTATCGCGGCCGATAAGGACTTCGTCTGGTTCCGTGCCGATCCCACCTCCTGGCTCGACGTCGAGCAGTTCCAACGGGCGCTTGCCGACCTGCAGCCGGAGAACGCCGACCTGGCGGCCCTCGAAGAGGGTCTGACCCTCTACGGGGGGCCCTACCTGGATGGGCTCTACCACGACTGGGTCATCCTGGAGCGAGAGCGGCTGCGGGGGCTCTACCTGAGGACGCTGGGGCAACTCCTGGACTTCTACAAACGGGTCGGGGAGTACGAGGCGGCGCTGAGGACCGCCCAGCGGCTGGTCGCCGTGGAGCCCCTGCAGGAGGCGGCCCACCGGGAGATCATGCGCCTCTACCACCTGTTGGGCCGGGACGGCGAGGCCGTCGCCCAGTACCGCCGCTGCCGCCGGATCCTGCGGGAGGAACTGGGAGTGGAGCCCGCGCCGGAGACGGAAACCCTCTACCAGATCCTGCTTCGGAAGACCCCCTCGGATCGGACAGAAGGGCCAGCGGAGATCTATATCCCTTCCCCCGCCCACCGTCCCCCCCTCGACCTGGGGAACCCTCCTCTCGTCGGACGGGAGGCCGAGCGGGCGATGTTGCTGACCCACCTGGAGGCCGCCGCGTCCGGGCACGGCGGGATCGCCCTGATCGAAGGGGAGCCGGGCATCGGCAAGACCCGTCTGGTGGAGGAGGTGATCGAGGGCGCGCGATGGCGGAACATCCGCGTCGTCGTGGCCCGCGCCGAGGAGAAAGGAGGGCCTTCCTACGGGCTGCTGACGGCCGCCCTGGAGCCCGTCCTGACCCCCCTCCGGGTCCGCCAGCTGGCCCAGGTGATGAAAACCGAGCACCTTCAGGCGGTGCTCACCCTCTTTCCGGTCGTCGGGCGGGTTTTGACGGACCTTCCCCCGCCGTCCGGCCTGCCGCCGCCCGAGGCCCGGCAACGCCTCCGCCGCGCCCTCGTCGCCCTCGTCCTCGGCCTCTCCCGGATCGCTCCCCACCTCTGGGTACTAGAGGACCTCCAATGGGCCGATGCCGAGACGCTGACCCTGCTGCCCCTCCTGTTCCCCCATCTAGGCACAAGCCGATCCCTCTTCCTGATCACCGGCCGCAGCGCCGAACTCCGGGCTTCCCCCGCTGTGTGGCGCGTCCTTCAGGACCTCGATCGCGCCGGTTCCTTCCCCCGCTACGTCCTGAACCGGCTGGACGTGGAGGCCATCGCCCAGATGGTCCGACACCTCCTGGGCGATGAACACCCCGTTCTCTGCGCCCACCTGGCGCAGGAGAGCGAGGGGGTGCCGCTGTACATGGTGGAGACCCTGAAGGCGTGGCGGGACGAGGGGTACCTAAGGCCGACCGAGCAGGGGACCTGGGAGTGGGTCGGCGATGGGCCGGACACCCTCGTCGTCCGGTCGGGGGAGGCCATCATCGCCCATCGGCTCTCCCGCCTCACCCCCACGGCCCGGGAACTGCTGAACGTCGCCGCCGTCATCGGCACGGAGATGGACTTTGATCTGCTGGCCTCCGTCTGCGCCCTCCCGCCGCCGGACCTCGACCTCTCAGACCCCGATCTCTACCTGGTGGCCAGCGACGAACTGCTGCGGATGGGGCTCCTCGTGGAGACGGAAGCCGGGTACCGGTTCAGCCACGACCGGGTGCGGCAGATCGTGTACCACCGCATGCCCCTCTCGAAGCGGCAGCGGTTCCACCACCGGATCGCCCAGGCAATGGAGGTCATCTTCCCCGACCGGTACGAGTCCCTGGCCCACCACTTCGCCGCCGCCGGTGAGCGTCGACCGACCATCCATTACCTGCTCCGCGCCGCCGAACGGGCCCGGCGGGTCTTCGCCCACGACGCGGCCCTCGACTGCTACGGTCGCCTCCTGGACCTGCTGACCCATCCCGAGGACCGCCCGCTCCGCTGCGACGTCCTGCGCGATCGGGCCGAGGTGCTGGGCTGGATCGGCGACCGGGAGGGGCAGGGGCGGGACCTGGAGGAGATGCTGCATCTGGCTCGGTCCCTGAACGACGACGGTCGGCTGGCCCAGGCCCTCCACCTGCGGAGCGAGTGGCACCGCATCCAGGGGCGGTACGAACCGGCGAACGAGGACGCCCGCGCAGCGTTGGAGATCTATCGACGGCTGGGGGATCGGCACGGTCAGGCCGCCATCCTCAGCCAACTCGGCTGGAACGGTATCTACACGGTGAACTCCGCCCAGGCCGCGGGTTATCTTCAAGAGGCCCTCACCATCTATCGGGCGCTGAACGACCTGAAGGGTCAGGTCCATTGCCTGATCGGCCTGTCGAGCGTCGCCGCCAACCTGGACGGCGACTACGTTCTCTCCCTCTCCTACGGTCAGCAATGCCTGGCGCTGGCCCAGAGGACCGGCGATCCTCGCCTCCGCGCCCGGGCTCTGTTCAACCTGGCGTTGAACTATTTCGACCTGGGTGACGTCGAGGCCGCCAGAGGGTATCTTCACGAGGCTTTGCAGATCGGGGAGATGACCCACGACCGACGCCGCCAGGCGGCCACCCATTTCTACCTGGGAGCGATGGTCACCGAATGCGACGGGGACCTGGACGCCGCCCGCGTCCACCTCGACACCGCTCTGGAGATCTTCCGCGAGGTGCAGGATCTCTCCTGGGAGGGGGACACCCTGGCCGCGTTGGGACGGCTCGCGCTCCTGCAGGGGGAACCCGCCGTCGCCGCCGCCTACCTGGAGGCCGCCTATCGACGCCGTCGGGA
>CAZOLN010000026.1:0-2785 GCA_964580565.1 uncultured Anaerolineales bacterium | reverse complement strand
CCGAGTGCCTGGAGCGCATCCACGACCCGGCCCTGAGGGAGCAGTTCTGCACCGGCTTCCGTATCTGTCGGGCCGTGGCGAAGGCCCTCTCCGCCCAGCCCCCACCGGGCCAGTTGCGCGTCCGCTTGCCCTCCGCCGACACCCCGGGCCGGGGCCGTGCCCCGTTCGAGGCGACGGTCCCCGTCGTCTGGACGGTGGACGCCGGTGAGGAGGACGACGCGCTCCTGGCACGGGAGGGAAAGGTGGCCCTGCGTCGCCATCGCATCCTTCGCCTGTTGGCCGAGGCAGAGGCGGTCGGTGCCCTCCCCACCGTGGCCGACCTGGCCGGCGCGCTGAACGTCTCCCCCCGCACCATCCGCGCCGACCTGGCCGCCCTCCGGAGCCGAGGCCACCCCGTCCGTACCCTCGGCCACACCTCCGCCCGCCCTTCCACCGATTCAGAGGCTGCGGGGTAACGACCGCCCGCGGGGGTCTTCCCCGCCGCCCCTCCCCTCCGGTCGCAACCGGATTTTTGCCGCTTTTTTCCTCCCCCTCTTTCCCTCCGTCCATCTTCCCCCTGCGATAAATCTACGACACGGCTGTGGTACAGAAAAAATCGAGCCCACAAGGGAAGTCAGGTTCCACCCTGTCCCATTGAGGACGATCGAAACGAATCGGAGGATACGAATGAACACGAAAGGATACCGATGGGTGATCCCGATCGGCGCGCTCGTCGCGTGCCTGGTGCTGGCGGCCTGCGGCGGGAAGCCCGCCGAACCGACGCAGCCGCCCACCCCCGCCGTCACGCCGACCCCCTCGGCGGACCAGCACTTCGGCAGGGGGATGGCCTATTTCGACCAGGAGAAGTACGAAGAGGCGGTCGCCGAGTTCCAGGAGGCGGTCCGGCTGGCTCCGGAGGACGACCAGAACCACCTCTACCTGGGGCGGGCCTATTACGAACTGGGGAAGTACGAGGAGGCCATCGCGGCTTACCAGGAGGCGATCCGGTTGGCGCCGGACGAGGCAGCCGCCCACTTCTACCTGGGGCTGGCATACCAGCAGCAAGGGGACCTGGACCAGGCCCTCGCTTCCTATCAGGAGGCGATCCGGCTTGACCCCGACCTCGACGAGGCCCACACCAACATAGGGAGCGTCTACGAGGACCTGGGGGAAGTGGACAAGGCGATCGCGGCGTACACGACCGCCATCCAGATCAACCCCGACAACGACGCGGCCCACTACAACCTGGGTCTCATCTATTACGAGCAGGGGCTTCTCGAGGCAGCCGTCACCGAGTACCTGGCGGCGATCGATGCCAACCCGGGCCAGGCCGACGCCTACTACAACCTGGGTGTCGCCTATTACGAACTGGATCGGCTCGACGAGGCCATCGCTGCGTGGCAGGACAGCATCCGCATCCAGCCGGACGACTCGATGGCCCACAACAACCTGGGCCGGGCCTACTTCGATCAGGGACGGCTGGAGGAGGCGGAGGCCGAATTGCTGGAGGCCCTCCGGCTCGACCCCGCGAACGGTCTGGCGCACTTCAACCTGGCCCTCGTCTACATGGAGCAGGATCGGGACCAGGAGGCCACCACCGAGTTCGAGGCGTTCCTCCAGTATGCGGACCCCGACGACCCCGCCCGGCCGCTGGTGGAGCGGTTCCTCGCCTCGGCCGCCAGCGGGGAGGCGGAGTATCGGAACGAGGTAGGGGGGTACAGCCTCGTCTATCCGGCAGGCCTTTTCGTCGGGGATCGAGATGAGTGGGCCGTCTTCTCCCCCAGCGAGGAGGCGGTGAACGCGGCCCTCGCCGGGGATTTCGAAGGCGGGCTTTCCGCGGCCCCCCTGGTGATGTTCGACGTCCGTCCCTTGAGCGAGGTGGTCGCCGAGTGGGGCATAGAGGTGACCGACCCGCCGAGCGAGTTCACCCGGGCGATGGCGCAGGACATGAAGGCCGACGTGCTGCGGGTCGACGAGGGGACCCTTGGGGGCTTCCCCGCCGCCGTCGCCGACGTCTCGGGCGCGATGGGGGAGGTCGACTACAGAGGGTTCATCACCTTCGTCATTGTGGAGGACCGGGCGGTCGGCATCTTCGCGATGGCTCAGCCGGAGCAGTGGGAGTCCTTCGACCCCGTCGCCTGGGAGATGACGACGAGCCTCACCTTCTTCGCTCCGGTGCCGTGATAGAGCGGGCAGGGACCGAAAGTTGACCACTCCTTCGGAGTTTCATGCCTTCATCGTCCGTATCTGGTGGGAGCCGGGTCTGACCCGGCCCAACGGCCGCCCCCTGTGGCGGGGGCGGGTGCGACACACGGCAAGCGGTCGAACGCGGGTCTTTCAGTCGCTGGACGAGTTGGTGGAGTTCATCCAGGAGCAGACAGGGAAGTTAGAGGAGGTGAATCATGGATAAGTGGGCGGCAAAGGATCGTCGGTGGCGGCTCTTACCTGCCCTGGCGTTGGGGGTGGTGATGCTGGCGGGTCTCCTGCTCTGGCTGGGCGTGGCTCCCGAACCGGCACGGGCCGACCCCGGCGTACTGTTCGTGAAGCCTGACGGCTCGGGCACGGCCTGCACCCAATCCAGCCCCTGCGACCTGCAGACCGCGCTGGCGCAGGCGACCGACGGGGCCACGATCTTCATCGCCACCGGCACCTACACCGGCACCGGCGATGCGGTCGTCACCGTGACCAAGAGCATCACACTGTACGGAGGGTGGGACGGCTCCCCGACCGGCGACGTGGTGCGGGACCCGGAGAACTACCCCACCACGCTGGATGGGGAGAGGCAACGGCGGGTGGTGTATATCAG
>CAZOLN010000025.1:0-25189 GCA_964580565.1 uncultured Anaerolineales bacterium | reverse complement strand
CCAACGGGTCTCCCACTCCACCCCGCCTTCCCGCCAGATCGGGTCGCCCTCCCGCGGCAGTGGCTCCCGCTGCCCGGTGATCCGGTAAAGCCACTCCAGGAAACGGGAGACCGGATCCCTGCCGGTGAACTGGGCAGCGGCGACGACTACGATCCGTCCGCCGGGGCGCAGAACCCGGACCATCTCATCCCGCGTCCGTCGGTCCAGGATGTACTCGGTGGGAAACGTCGCCACCACGCTCTGGAAAGCGCGGTCGCAAAACGGGAGAGCCTGGGCACGCGCCCGCACCAGGCGGAGAGGGAGACCCGCCCGCAGCAACCGACGGCGGGCCAACCGGACCATCTGCGGGGAAGGGTCCACCCCCACCGCCCTCCACCCTCGTCCGGCCAACCTCACCTGCAGATGGCCGGGCCCGTGCCCCAGTTCCAACACCGTTGACCCCTCCAACTCGTCCATCGCGGTGGCGGCCCAGGCGTTCCACTGTCCCATCGAGACCAGCCAGGCCACGAGGTCGTAGGTCCAGGCGAACGGCCCATACAGCAGATAGAAGAAAAAGCGGACAAAGCGGTTCCAGAGGATGGACGACACCGCCCTCACCTCCCGAAGCGAAAACCGACGAACTCTGCGCCCTCCGTGGCTCTGCGGTGGAAGAATCACCAGGGCGGGCACAGGTTGTTTCGAACACTCGGAGGTGCGTCGCGCCTACTCTTCCGGCCAGAGAACGCCGAAGAAGTAAGCATCGGAGGCCAGGAGGCGGGTCTCGCTGCCGTCCGGCCGGACCAGCAGCAGGTCCCAGTGTACATCACCCGTGTACCGCCGCACCACGAGCCACTCCTCCCCGACCCAGCCCTCGACGGCGGCGTAGCCGCCCTCGGTGTGGTAGACGACCTGAGGGGAGGTCGAGCCGTCGGACGGGACGACGACCACCGATCCGGCCTCATGCTCCATCTCGCCCCGAGCGATCGAGTAGGCCAGCCACTCGCCGGACGGCGAGAAGTAGGCCGCTCCCATCTGCCCCTGGTCGGCCAACGTCGGAAGGACCACCTCCGCCCCGGTCTGGAGGTTGTGGATCTTCATCTGGAGGCTCGACGGGGAGGGCGGGTTGCAGGAGTGAGCGACCAGGGTCCGGTCCGGCGAGAGGCCGTAGATGCAGAACGAGTACGCCGTCGTCGGGTCGAACAGGACGTGGGAGGTGGAGCCGTCCCATCGGTGGAGGGAGAGGTAGCCGCCGAAGAGGATGTATCCGCCGATCCCCCACGGCGTGTGGGCGTAGATCAGATCCCCCTCCGGCGTCCAGGCCAGCGGGGCGAAGGCGTGGTCGGTCTGAGGATCCGGCGGCTCCACCTGGAAGGCCCCCTCGCTCTCCAGCCGGAGGACGGTCAGCACGGGGGTGATCCCCCCCTCCAGATGCTCCTGCGTTGCCAGGGCCAACCACCAGCCGTCCGACGAGAAGAGGAACGGGCCGACAACGGTGACCGTCTCCGGAAGGCGGTAGACCTCCTTCACCGATCCGTCCAGGCTGGCCGACCAGATGCTCCCCTCGGCAAGGTAGTAGATCGTGTCGCCCGCTACGTGGGCCGGGTGCTCCTCGGGCCATGCCGGGAGGGCGGCCGGGTCGGTGATCGGCGAGGGGTACGGTTCCCCGTCGAGGGTGAAGAGCCAGGCGTCCTTCTGGGCGTTCAGGATAGCGAGGACCGGTTGGGGGGGCGGGGGCGTGGTTGGGACGGCGGTCGGCTCGGGGATGACGATCTCCACGTAGAGGCGCGGCCCGAAGACGAACCCCTCCTGGGTCCGAAACCGCCAGTAGGATCGGTGGGTGCCGGGTTCTTGGGGGGCCGTCAACTGGACGCTGACGTCGACCTCACCCCCCTCGGCCGGCATCGTGATGGGCACGGAGGGAGGGCCGCCCATATCGGCCCCACCGTCGAAGATCAGTTCGGCCGCGAAGGGGCCGCCGCAGTCCTCCTCTATCCGGACCCGCCAGATCTTCGTGAACGACGCCCCCGGGTCCATCGCTGTGCCGTCGGGTATGGTCACGTCGGCCACGTAGGCGGCGTCCGGCACGCAGACGGCCGGGGTGGGGCTGCTCTCGCCGACGGCGGTGGTGGCGGTGGGGGAGACGGTCGGTAGCGGGGGCGAGGTGGGCGTCGTCGTGGTGGGCAGGCAGGCCATCAACACGACGGCGACCCCGAGGGTCAACAGCATACGGCGGAACATCTCACACCTCCTTCATCTTTTGGTCGGACGGCTCCCCGAACCGGAAGGGGGATGTCGCTGCCTTCTCCGCCGTAGGTGCCCTCGTTGCCGCCAGCCGATGGCCAAGGAGGAGGGACAGGGAGCCGGGGAACTCTACCGTCCCATCGCGTTCATCAGGTCTCTCATATGGAGCAACTGGTGACCGTAGATGGCCTCGATGAAGGTCTCCAGGCTGATCTCCCCCAGGGCCGGGTGGCGTCCGACCCGGTCGAGATCGGCGTCGGTCAGCCCGCGGACCCACTCGATGGTCCGGCGGCGGGCGGCCTCCAGGTCCTTGAGCAGTTGCTCCGGGGGGATCCCCGCCCGCCGCTGGTGCTCGGCGGCGTTGTAGGCGTCGTAGTCGAACCCCTCCGGCGCGCCCGGGCCGCCCTGGGCGATGTCCTGAGCGATCTGCAGCAGCCCTTCCTCTGCGGCGACGAAGTGGGCCAGCAGGTCGCGCACCGTCCAGGGGTACGGTTCTTCATACAACACCACATCCCACTGGACCGGGCTGAGGGAGCCGAAGATGGAGAGAGTCTTGTTGAGGCCCTTTTCCAGCCGCTTCAGAAGCCGTTCCACGCGCTCGCTCATCCCGGCACCTCGTACAGTTCCAGCAACACGCCGTGGGCCGACTTGGGGTGGACGAAGACGTAGCGTGTGCCGTCTGCACCGACGCGAGGGGTCTCGCTGAGGACCTGCGCGCCGGCCTCCTGTAACCGGCGCATCGCCGCCTCGATGTCCGGCACCGCTAAACAAATGTGGTGGAGTCCCTCCCCTCGCTTCTCCAGGAAACGGGCCACGCCGCTTTCCTCGCTCAGCGGCTGCAGCAACTCGATCTCCGTCTCCCCCGCGGGCAGGAAGGCGATCTCCACCCCTTCCTGTGGGACCTGGCGACGCTCGGTCATCTCCAGCCCCAGGACGTCCCGATAGAACGCCAGGGCCTCCTCCAGGTCCCGCACGGCGATGGCGATGTGGTGGACGTGCAGGCTCATTCCTCCTCCTCGAATTTCTCAACCTGGTAGGTAAACACCTTCAGGCCGGGACGCCGATAATCGTCGGCGGGGAGGCCGGCTTTCCGGCACAGGTGGGCCAGGAACTCGTGGGGGTCGGGCAGTTTCTCCCACACCTGAGGCAAGAAGGTCGCCCGGTGCCATCCCCGCTCGATGATCACGCCGTCCACCCCGGGGCGGAGTTTGGCGATCAGGTCGGCTCCGTCGCGGAAGGGGAGCGGTTGGGGAGGGGTGAGGACGGAGACCTCGATCCGCACGCGGTCGAACTCCTCCGGGGTGAGGGGCCAGAACCGGGGATCGCGGAAGGCGGCTGCCAGCGCGTTCTCCTGGACGTCCAGCACCAACGGCCGACGGGGCTCGATGGAGCCGATGCAACCACGGAGTTGGCCGTCGATGGTCAACGTGACAAAGGAGGCCCCCGGTCGGCGCAGATCCTCCGACACCTCGTCCAGGTCCACCGGCGGCGGGCTCTTTCCTTCCAACGCCCGACCGATGGTCTCCCGAGCCAGGCGCAACAGGTAGCGACGATCCTCTGGAGACAAAGCCATCTCTCCTCCTCGAACTAAACTCTCACCGCAGAGACGCGGAGGGCGCAGAGTTCGGCTCTCTGTCTTTTGCCCTCTGTCCCTTTTCAGAACACCACCGCTGCGTACCCGACGAAGTCGGTGGCCGGGCCGCGGGGCATCACGTGGTAACTGGTGGTGTACTCGAGGAGCACGCCCTTCTGGGCCCCGAGGGCGCGGGCCGCAGCGACGGTGGCGGCGATCGCGCCGCCGCCGCAGGCGTTGTGGTGGGTGGCGGCCTCGGGGACGATCTCCTCCGCCCGCATCCGGAGCATCAGGTCGATGACCCGCGCGTCGTTGGCCCGGGCCCACTCCAGGGCCCGCTCCCCCGTCCCGGCGGGCGCGAAGCCGTAGTACATCGCCCCGTAGTGGGTGAGGTCGGACGAGCCGATGACGACCGCGTCCTTCCCCGCCCGCACGATGGCCCGAGCCACCGCCTCCCCGGCGGCGACCGCCTGGTCGTCCGGGGGGACGACGATGGGGAGGATGCGGGCCTGGGGGAAGAGGTACTGGATGAAGGGGACCTGCACCTCGGCCGAGTGCTCCCCCTCGTGGGCCTCCGGCGCGTCGATCAGGAGGCCTTTCCCCTCTTCCAAAACCACCTGGGCCAGGTCGGCGTCGATCTCGGCTTCTCCCAGCGGCGTGATCCAGGCCCCCTCGGCGAAGACGGCGGGCCGGGCCGCCCCCCAGCGGTGCATCGCGCTGCAGAGGACGAAGGTCTCCGGCTCGCCGCGCTCGCGGACCGCGGCGAAGACCTTGGCCGCGGTGGGCCCGGAGTAGACCCACCCGGCGTGAGGGACGACGCCGGCGACGATCCGCTCCGGCAAGTCGGACAGCGGCTCCTTCGGCAGGCACTGTTCGATCATCCGAAGGCACCCGGCCCGGTCGGCCGGGTAGAACTGACCGGCGACGACGGGGTGTCGAACCGGCATCGCGCACCTCCTCATCAACAGGGGGCCAATGGACCAGCGGTTCAGTGGCCCAGGGCCTTCACGCTTTCCTCCCTTCCCTGCAGGACCAGGCGGTGGCCCTTGAAGCGGGAGAGGAGTTCGCGGGCCCGGTTGCGCAGGACCCGCATCCGGTCGTCCTTTGCCTTCCAGCGGCCCTCGATCTGGCGGAGCACCAGCGCGCTGTCTCCCCGGACCTCCACCGTGAACTCGGACGGATCGCGCTGGGCGGCCTGGATGCGATCGATCAGCCCCTCCAGGGCAGCGATCAGGGTCCGGTACTCCGCCTCGTTGTTGGTCATCTCCTCTCCGAAATCCAGCCGCACGGTCCTGCTACGCCCATCGACGACCCGGGTCAGGCGGTAACTCCCGTAGCCGGGGCCGGGGTTGCCGTGGCTGCCGCCGTCGAAGACGATCACGTAGTCGGCGGGACCCTCCAGTTCGGCGGTCTCGAAAGGCAGAGGCGCAGCGGAGTGGACGGGAAAGTCGTACATCTGGGCCAGACGGCGCAGGAGAAGCCGTCGCTGCTCCTCCGGGAGCGCGCGGATCGCCTCCAGGATGCGCTCGACTCTCTCATCCACTGCTCTGCTTCAGTCGATCGTAGAGCGTCACCAGGTTCGCGACGTGGAGTCGCTGGGCCCGACCGTCCAGCGCGACACGGGAGATGCCGCAGGATTCGACGTCGCTCTGGTAGAGCCACTCCCGGGGCTTCCCCTCCCGCACCGCCTTCTCCGCCAGTTCCTGGATCGTATCCAGGTAGGCGATGCTGCTCTCGATCACCGACTGGACCTCGCCACGGAGGATGACCTCGCCGTGCCCTTGCACGATGTTCTCCGGCTTCAGTTCCAGCAGCCGACGGAGGGATTCCTTCAGGACCTCCGGGTCGCCGTCCACGATGGTCGGCACCGACATCAGCGTGTCGCTGGCGAAGAGGACCCGGTCCTCCTCCAAGAACACGGAGAGGAGATCCTCGGAGTGGCCTGGGGTCCAGAGGAGCCGGAGCGTCTTACCGCCGACATAGAGTTCCATCTCCCCCTTATCCAGGGTCAGGTCGGGCAGCCGGAGGCTTACCTCCTCCAGTTCCGGGGATTCCTGTTTCGCCTGCTGGAGGGCCGCCTCCCCTTTCGTCGCCAGCAGGTCACGACACCGGGCATGGGCGACCACCTTCGCGTCCGGGTAGAGGTAGACCCCGTAGGTATGATCGGCGTGGTAATGGGTGAGGATCACATAGCGGACGCCGGCCGGGCAGCGGTGGGAGAGGAATTCGGCCATCTCGTGGGATTCTATGGGGATCGGGAGCGTGTCGATAAGGACGGCTCCCTGGGGGGTCACGACGGCCCCGGCGGTGACACGGATGTAGAGATCGCTTGTGAAGACGTAGATGTCGTCGGAGACCCGTTCCCGCAGCATATCGTTCCTTTGCCCATCCGAACTGGTTTGAGGATAACATAAAGCCCAGGCGGTGTCAAGGATAATCCTGACCTTCGGACCGGCCACCTGACGCTTTTGAAAGGAGCCTCCCGCAGGTTCCCTACGGCGCACCCGAGCACGCCGTAAAGGGTGCCCTGGCGGGCCGCTTGCGCTGTCGAGCCGTGCATTACCCTGCGGGAGGCGGGCAAACTGTCAGGTGGCCAGACCTTCGGAGATCCGTTCGGACATCGGGCACAAGAAGGAGGCTCTTAAGAAGCACGGAGGGCGTAGGATCGAATCGGCTTTTCCCCCCGCACCCTCCGCGCACCTCTCCGCGGTGAAATGGAACGATCACCGCTAAGAATGAGCCGTGTATGAGGAGCACCTCCGTTGCTCATCGCCCCTGCGGGCGGTTCACTCCTCTGGGACCGGCGCCCACGGGCTGACGCGGCGGATCTTCTCGATCAACCGCTTCCGCTCCTCAGGGTCGGTGGTCCGTTCCAGTCGCGCCCGGAGGTAGCGCAACTTCTTCTTCCGCCGTCGCCGTCGCTCCAGTTTGCGATCCTTCTCCGTCCGCATTCCACCTCCTCCTGATGAGATGTACGGTCACAGCGTTAGGTCGAGGATCTCTTCGGCGGCCTCCAGATGGTCCGGCTCGAAGGCCCGCCCACCGCCGTTGAGCACCTTCAGGATGCGGGCCATGCAGAGCATCAGCCCGCCGGCGATCTCCGGGAGGCGTTGCTCAACCTCGACCTCCAGGGGGTAGGCCAGCGGGGGAACCGTCGCCAGATGCTCCAGGATCGGCTCCGGTTCGACCCCCTCCTCCATCTCCAACTCCCGATACTGGCGGATGGATTCGGCCAATCCCTTGGTGATAGGAAGGTCCGCCTCCCAGATGACCTGCCGATTATTGTACCGCGCGTTTCGCTCGGCGACAAGGAGCAGGTCGTGGAGTTTGACCTGGATGAACTCGCAGATCTCCTTGGCGCGCTGCTTGGTCAGATCGAGCCCCGCCGCGCGCCGGAAGAGGGCTTCCAGACGGGGGTATCCCACCAGCATCGCACACCTCCCACGGGTGATCTTTCACCACAGAGACACAGAGGACACAGAGTTCTTTCCCTAAACTTCTCTGTGCCTCTGTGGTAACCCTAATCAATCTTCGCCGGGCGCTCGGCCAGGGTGACCTGCACGGTCATCTCCTGCCCGTCCCGGATCAGGCCGACCTCGATGGTCTGGCCGACCTGGGTCTCCGTCTCCAGGTATACGGTCAGATCCTTCAAGTTAGCAATGGGCTGACCGTTGATGGAGACGATGACGTCACCACCAAGCGGGATCGTGTACCGGCCGATACGGACCATCCGATCGCCGCCGCGGATGCCTGCCTGGTCCGCCGGACTTCCCTGCACGACCTCGATGACGAGCACTCCCTCGTCCACCGGGATCTCCATCCCGGCCTCTCGGAAGATCCGGGCCCGCTCGGGGGTCAGGTCCAGCAGTTGCACGCCGAGCCAGGGGTGGGGATACCGCCCCTCGGCGATGAGGTGCGGGACGACGCGGCGGACGGTGTTGGAGGAGACGGCAAAGCCGATGCCGGCCGAGGCCCGGCTGGGGCTGATGATCTGGGAGTTGACCCCGATGACCCGCCCGTGCAGGTCCAAAAGCGGCCCGCCGGAGTTGCCGGGGTTGATCGCCGCGTCGGTCTGGATGGCCTCGCCGATGAACCGGCCGTCCGGGCTCTGAATGACCCGCCCCAGCGCGCTGATCACGCCGACGGTCAGCGTGCCCTCCTGCCCGAAGGGGTTGCCGATGGCGACGACGAACTGCCCGACCTTGAGTTGGTCGGAATCACCCAACGGGATGGGGTCGGGTAGATCCTCGGCATCGATGCGGATCACCGCCAGGTCGGTAGAAGGATCCGTCCCTACGACCTCGGCCGGGAAGGTCCGGCCATCGGCCAGGGTCACCATGACCTCCTCGGCGTTCTCCACCACGTGGTAGTTGGTGACGATGTGGCCTTGGTCGTCGTAGAGGAAGCCGGAGCCGGTCCCCTCCTGGGGGACGGGCCGCATGAAGAAGTCGTAGGCGATGCTGCGGACGGTGATGTTGACCACCGCCGGGGCGGCCCGCTCGTAGACCGCCTCCACCTGGGCCTCCAGCGCGTTGGCCGGCTCCGTCGTCGGAACGGGGGTGACCTGAGGCGGGGCCGCCGTCGGCGTGGGCACCGCCGTGGGAACCGGCGTCGGAGTCGCCGAGGGCAGCACCACCGCCGGTAAGCCACACGCTACTGTCGTACCAACCAGCAGTGCAAGAATTACCCACTTTCGCATCCGAGATAGCCTCCTGTGTGGAATGAAACCACAGAGGCACAGAGGACACAGAGGGCCTCCCAAAAATTTCGAGAAAAACTCTGTGCCCTCTGTGTCTCTGTGGTAAATTCTATTCCCAACCGCGCTCCAGCGCTGCGCGCAGGCGGGCGACCTCCTCCTGCAACTCCTCGATCCTCCGGCGCATCCGCAGGATCACCTCGATGCCAGCCAGGTTGATCCCCAACTCCCGCAGCCGACGGATGCGCCGCAGGGTGATCAGATCCTCCTCCGTCAACGGGGCCTCCACCAGCCCCCAGCGGATGTACCGCCGGACGGTGGTGGGGGCCAGGCCGCAGCGGCGGGCAGCGATGGAGATGGTGATGACCTCGATCTCTCGCTCGCCCATCACCGCTCCTCCTGCGAAAGGCGACGCAGTTCCTCAAACAGTTCCCGCTGGCGCGGGGTGAGCCGGGTGGGCAGTTGCACCTCCACCCGGGCGTACAGGTCGCCGTACTCCCCCTTCCGGCGCAGTTTGGGCATCCCCTTGCCCCGCAGCCGGAAGGTCTGCCCGTTCTGGGTGCCGGGCGGGATGGTGAGCATCACCGGACCGGCGAGGGTCTCCACCCGGACCTTGCCCCCCAGCACCGCGGTGTAGAGGTCCACCGGGACGGTGGTGTGCAGGTCGTCCCCGCGCCGCTCGAAGCGGGGGTGAGGCGCGACCCGCACGCGCAGGTACAGGTCGCCCGGCTGGCCTCCGGCCGCACCCGGCCCGCCCTCCCCGGCCATCCGGATGCGCAGGCCGGTGTAGGCCCCGGGCGGGATCTTCACCTGGAGGCGGCGGCCGTCCTTCTGGAGAAGGCGGGTGGTGCCGTGGTAGGCCTCCTCCAGGCTGATCTCCACCTCCTGCTCCAGGTCCTGCCCGCGGCGGGGGCGGGTTCGGAACTCGAAGCCGCCCGGCGCGCCGCCCAGCCCGCCGAAGATCTGGGTGAAGAAGTCGGAGAAGGGGCTGGAGCCGCCGAACAGGTCCTCCAGATCCTCGGCGGTGCCGTAACGGACGTAGACCCGCTGGCCGCCGGGGGCCGCGGAGACCCACTGGCTCCAGTCGAAGTCGCCGGGCCGACCGCCCATCCGCTCCCACTCCCGCCAGGCGGCCCCCAACTGATCGTACTTGCGCCGCTTCTCGGGGTCGGAGAGGACCTCGTAGGCCTCGTTGATCTCCTTGAAGCGCTCCTCGGCCTCTTTATCGCCCGGGTTGACGTCGGGATGGTATTTGCGGGCCAGACGGCGGTAGGCCCGTTTGATCTCGTCCTCGGTGGCATCCCGACCGACGCCGAGGATCTGGTAGTAGTCCTTGTACTCCACGGTCCCTCGCTCCCTCCGGTAGGGTAGGCAGGTGCGACGCACCTTCGAGGTGCGTCGCACCTAGGTCGCCACGATCACCCGGGCCGGGCGCAGCAGCCGGTCGCCGATCCGGTAGCCGGGCTGGACCACCTCGACCACCGTGTCCGGCTCGACGCCGGCCTCCTCGTGGGAGACGGTCCCCACCGCCTCGTGCCACGCCGGGTCGAACGGCTGCCCTTCGGCCTCGATCGGCTCCACGCCCTCCTGGCTCAACAGCCGCATCATGCTCTGATACGTCAGGTCCACCCCCTGCCGCAGGCTCTCGGCGTCCACGCCGTCGGCGGAGAGGGCACGGGCCAGGTCGTCGGCGACGGCGAGGAAGGCCCGCAGAAGCCGTTCTTTGTCGGCCAAAACCCGATCCTCCGCCAGCCGCCGCTGCCGCTTGCGGAAGTTGTCCATCTCCGCCTCCAGGCGCAACGCTCGGTCTTTCCACATCTCCAGTTCTTCCGTCGCTTTCTCCAGGTCCTCAACGACCTCCCCAGCGGCCTCCGTTGCCTCTACCGCGCCCTCCGGTGGGGGGGAGGAGGGGACGGGTGCCGGCACCGCTTCCGCCTCCACCACCGGCGGCACACCCTCCTCGACGGGGGCAGGGGGAGGCGAGGCGGGTCGCTCTTCCAGTTCCTGTTTCTTCACCCGGATGGGTATCTTCTTCCGCGTCGGCACGGTCATCCCTCCTCAGGCGTCACGATGGGGGTGCCGGGCGTCCAAGAGGCACCCGGCACCCCTCGCGGTGCTAGGTCTCCTCAAACTCCCCTTCGATGACGTCCTCACCGCCGGAGGAAGGACCCTCCGGGCCGGGGCCGGGGGTCGGCCCGCCGGCCGCCTGCTGCTGCCGGGCGTACATCTGCTGGCCCAGCGCCATACTGGCGTTGCGCAGGTCCTCGATCAGGCGGCGGATGCGGGCGATGTCCTCCCCCTTCATCGCCTCCTTCAGGTCCTTGATCGTCTGCTCGATGCGGGAGCGGTCGGAGGCCGGGACCTTGTCGCCCAGGTCCCGCAGGAACTTCTCGGTCTGGTAGATCAACTGGTCGGCCGTGTTCCGGGCCTCCACCAGCTCCTTTCGCCGCCGATCCTCCGTCTCGTGCCGCTTCGCCTCCTGCACCAGCCGCTCCACCTCATCCTTGCTCAGGTTGGTGGTGGCGGTGATGGTGATGGATTGCTCCTTGCCGGTGGCTTTATCCTTGGCCGAGACGTTCAGGATGCCGTTGGCGTCGATGTCGAAGGTGACCTCGATCTGCGGGACGCCGCGCGGCGCGGGCGGGATGCCCTCCAGGTTGAACCGACCCAGGCTGATGTTGTCGGCCGCCATCGGCCGCTCACCCTGGAGGACGTGGATGGTGACGACGGTCTGGCCGTCCTCGGCGGTGGTGAAGATCTCGCTCTTGCGCACCGGGATGGTCGTGTTGCGCGGGATGAGCGGCGTCATCACCCCGCCCAGGGTCTCCACGCCCAGGGTCAACGGCGTCACGTCCAGAAGGACCACGTCCTTCACCTCGCCGGCCAGCACCCCGGCCTGGATCGCCGCGCCGACGGCCACCACCTCGTCCGGATTGACCCCCTTGTGGGGCTCCTTGCCGGTCAGTTCCCGCACCAGATCCTGGATCATCGGCATCCGGGTGGCGCCACCGACCAGGACCACGGCGTCCAGGTCCTTGGCCGTCAACTTAGCATCCTTCAGCGCCTGCTCGAAGGGACCGCGGCACCGCTGGACCAGGTCCTCGGTCAACTGCTCCAGTTTGGCGCGGGTCAGTTTCGTCTGCAGGTGCTTCGGACCGGAGGCGTCGGCGGTGATGAAGGGCAGGTTGATCTCCGTCTCCAGCATGGAGGAGAGCTCGATCTTCGCCTTCTCCGCCGCCTCCTTGAGCCGCTGCAGCGCCTGCCGGTCCTCCCGCAGGTCGATCCCGTACTCCTTCTTGAACTCGTCGGCGACGTAGTCGATGATCCGCTGGTCCCAGTCGTCACCGCCCAGGAAGGTGTCGCCGCTGGTGGCCTTCACCTCGACGACGCCCTCGCCGACCTCCAGGATGGAGACGTCGAACGTGCCGCCACCCAGGTCGAAGACCAGGATCGTCTCCGCGCCCTCTTTATCCAGCCCGTAGGCGAGGGACGCGGCGGTCGGCTCGTTGATGATGCGCAGGACCTCCAGGCCGGCGATCTTGCCGGCGTCCTTGGTCGCCTGCCGCTGGCTGTCGTTGAAGTAGGCCGGCACGGTGATCACCGCCTGGGTCACCTCCTCGCCCAGGTAGGCCTCGGCGTCCTGCTTCAGTTTGCGCAGGATCATCGCCGAGATCTCCTGCGGCGTGTATTCCTTTCCGGTCACCGGGATGTAGACCCGGGCGTCGTCCTGCGGCCCGCGCACGATCTTATACGGCAGGATCTGGCGAGCCTTCTCCACCTCCGGGTCGTCGTACCGGCGACCCATCAGCCGCTTGATCGAAAAGATGGTATTTTCCGGGTTGATGATTGCCTGCCGCCGGGCTGGCTGGCCCACCAGCCGCTCGCCGGTCTTGGTGAAAGCGACCACCGAAGGGCACAGTCGCCCCCCTTCGGCGGTGGGGATCACCACCGGCTCGCCCCCCTCCAGCACGGCCACCACCGAGTTGGTCGTTCCCAGGTCGATCCCTACAATCTTGCCCATCCTTCCCTACCTCCCAATGTTTTCAGTATGTTGACCACAGAGACACAGAGGGCACAGAGGAACTTCTAAATTTCACAGAGAAAACTCCGTGTTCTCTGTGCCTCTGTGGTTTTTAGTTACCCGTAGCCGGGCGGGTTCGGACCCGCACGGTCCGCCGGGACGACGGCAGCGCGTTCCACAGCCGCTTCACCCGGCGCTTCAGCCGCGCCATCAGACCCTCCGCCTTGGGGAGGTGAACGGTCAGGATGCCGCCGGAGAGTTCCGCCTCCGCACGCCGGGCGTCCACCCGGAAGGGCAGGCGGAAGGTCCGCTCCCAGATGCCTGCCCGCTGCTCGCGGAGGATCCAGCCGAACCGGTCCATCGTCCGCTCCTCCCGCACCTCGGCGCGGAGGGTCAGCCGGTCGCCCCGGATACGGACCTCCACGTCCTCCGGACGGACGCCGGGTAGAGCGGCCCGCACCACCAGCCCGTCCTCCGTGCGGGTCAGGCTCACATCCGGCCCTTCGATGGGCTCCGTCCACACCCAAGGCTCCAACAACCGATCCACCATCCGACGCATGACCATCAGATCAGCCCACGGATCCCATCGCATCAACATACCGCATCACCTCCTTTCGTCGGGTCTGATGCACGCAAACGCGACGGCCACCCGTCGCGCCGACCCTATCCTACCGGGTCCGGATGAGAAAGACGTTAGAGAGGGATTAGAAGAGCATTAGAGCGGGGGATCTTCACCGCAGAGATAATGAGGCCCTCTGCGTCCTCTGCTCTGCAGTAAGACATGGGTAATCACCGCTACACAGACACCTCGCAAAACAGGGTGTTTGCCCGCTCCCCCGGTTTGGGGTAGAATGGCAGAGTTGACAGGGGTTCACCGGAGGAGCGGGCAGAGATGACGAACCGATTGCGCCAGATCCCTAGCGTAGATCGCCTCCTGGGGGAACCGGCTTTGCAGGAGCGGGTTCCTTTCTATGGCCGTCGCCTGGTCGTCGTAGCCGTGCGGGAGACGCTGGCGGCGGTGCGGGAGGAGATCCGGGCCGGCGCAGAGGTCCCCCCGTGGGAGGCGCTGGTCGCCCGTGCCGTCGCCCACCTCGAGAATCGGTTAGCCCCCCTCCTCCGACCGGTGATCAACGCCACCGGGGTGATCATCCACACCAACCTCGGCCGCTCGCCCCTTTCCGCGGCCGCCCGTGCGGCGGTGAGCGCGGCGGCGCACGGCTACTCCAATCTGGAGTACGACCTGCCCGAGGGGCGGCGGGGCCACCGGACCGATCACGTGGAGCGGCTCCTCTGCGAACTGACGGGGGCGGAGGCCGCCCTGGTGGTCAACAACAACGCGGGGGCGGTCCTTCTGGCCCTGGTCGGGCTGGCACAGGGGCGGGGGGTCCTCATCTCCCGCGGACAACTGGTCGAGATCGGCGGGGGCTTCCGCATCCCAGACGTGATGGCTCGGTCCGGCGCACGCCTCATCGAGGTCGGCACCACCAACCGCACCCACCGCGCCGATTACGAGCGCGCGCTGCAGCAGGAGCCGGACGTCGCCCTCATCCTCCGGGCCCACCATTCCAATTTTCGCATCGTCGGCTTCACCGCCGAGGTAGGGATCGCCGAACTGGTCGATCTGGGGGCCGCGTATGGTGTGCCGGTGATGGACGACCTGGGGAGCGGCGCGCTGCTGGACACGTCGGCGTTCGGCCTGGCCCACGAGCCGACGGTGCAGGAGAGTGTGGAGGCCGGCGCGGCGGTGGTCTGTTTCAGCGGAGACAAACTCCTGGGCGGACCCCAGGCCGGCATCGTCGTCGGCAAGGCCGAGTTCGTCGACCCCCTCAAGCGGCATCCCCTGGCCCGCGCCCTCCGGGTCGACAAACTCTGCCTGGCCGCGCTGCAGGCCACGCTCCTTCACTACCTGCGGGGCGAGGCGACGCAGGAGATCCCCGTCTGGCGGATGATCGCTGCGCCTGTGGCGGAGATCGACCGGAGGGCGAAACGGTGGCGACGGCGGCTGCGGCGGGTCGGGATCGAAGCGACCGTCGTGGACGGCCGCTCGACGGTGGGCGGGGGGAGCCTGCCCGGGGAGACGCTGCCCACCAGGCTCCTGGCGCTGCCCGTGGCCGACCCCGACGGCGTGGCGGCGGCCCTGCGGGCAGCGGCCCCCCCGGTCGTGGCCCGCATTGAGGACGATCGGCTGCTCCTCGACCCGCGCACGGTCCTTCCCGAGGAGGAGGAACCGCTGCTGCGGGCTGTGCAGGAGGCCGTTGTGTGAGGAACCACGGGGACACAGAGGACACGGAGTTTCTTAGTTTTCAAGGTTTCTCTGTGCCTCCGTGGTAAACCAACAGATTTTTGATGAAGGTGGCAGAGCAGTGAGAAAGGACCTGGACCGATTGATGGAAGAACGTGGACTGGACGCGCTGGTCGTGTCCGGTTCGACGTACGGGAACCCTTCCCTCGTCTATCTGCTGAGAGGGGCGGACGTCAGCCAGGGGATCGTGGTGAAGAAGCGAGGGGAAGAGGCGGTGTTCATCCACGCCACGATCGAGCGGGACGAGGCCGGGGCGACAGGCTTGCCGCTGATCGATATCGCTCGATACGGGTTCATCGAGATCCTCAAAGAGAAGGGGAATCGCTTGGCGGCGACGGTGGAACTGTATCGGCGCATCTTCGCCGACCTGGAGGTGCAGGGCCGGGTCGGTTTCTACGGCGCCGACGACCCCGGCCGGGCGTACATCTTCCTGCGCACCCTGGACGAGACGCTGCCGGACATCGAGGTGGTGGGGGAGTACGAGCGGAGCGTCCTCGCCGTGGCACGGGAGACCAAGGATGCCGACGAGATCGCCCAGATCCAAGAGGTGGCCCGGCAGACCTGCGAGGTGATGGCGGCGACGGTGGAGTTCCTCCGCCACCACCGGGTGCGGGATGGGGTGTTGGTGACCGACGACGGCGCCCCGCTCACGGTGGGGGATGTCAAGCAGCACATCCTGCGGCTTCTGGCCGAGCGGCGGCTGGAGGACCCCGAGGGGGTGATCTTCGCCATCGGCCGGGATGCGGGCGTGCCGCACAGCAAGGGCCGGCCCGACGATCCCATCCGGTTGGGTCAGACCATCGTCTACGACCTGTTCCCCCGCCGCCCCGGCGGCTACTTCTTCGATGTGACCCGTACGTTCTGCCTGGGGCATGCCCCGCCGGAGGTGGAGAAGGCTTATCGGGACGTGGCCGATTGCCTGGACGCCGTGGTTGCCGAGGCAAGGGTCGGGGTGGAGGCCCGGAGGCTGCAACAGGTGGCCTGCGCCTTCCTCGAGGAGCGGGGTCATCCCTCCATCGCCAGCGACCCGCAGACCACGGAGGGGTTCGTCCACCTGATCAGCCACGGTCTGGGCCTTTCGATCCACGAATCTCCCTCTTTCTACGACGTGCCCACCAACGGTCAGACCCTCCAGCCGGGGCACGTCTTCACCGTCGAGCCGGGGGTGTACTATCCCGACCGAGGGTACGGGGTCCGGCTCGAGGATGTGATCTGGATCGACGAGGAGGGGGAGGTCCATAACCTGACCGACCTGCCGAAACGGCTGGTGGTCGAGATGGCTGGGTAGGGGGATGGAACGTTCCTTTGATATCGAACAGCGCTTGCGCGCGCATCGTCTCCCCGGCCTGGAAGGGCTCCTTCCGGCGGGGAAGTTCATCTATCCTTATTACGAGGGATACTCCATTGCCAACCTCCCCGCCACCATCGCTGCGATCCTTGGCGTGGAGTTGGAGGGAACCGCGCCGCCGATCCCCTCCCACCTGTGGTCCGACCTGGCCGCAGGGGTGCGTCGCGTCATCCTTGTCCTGCTGGACGCTGTCGGCTATGGGACCCTTCGTCGGTTGGGGGAGGCGGATCCGACCTTTCGCCGCCTCCTGCGGGCCGGGCGGTTCTTCCCGTTGACCTCCGTCTTCCCCTCCACCACCGTCGTCGCCCTGACGACGATATGGACCGGGCGGGCGCCCCTGGGGCACGGGTTCCTCGGGACCCGGCTGCTCCTTTCTGATCAGGGGGTGGTGGCCGATATGCTGGCCCTGGCCCCGGCCGCCCATAAGCAGGATCGGGAATCGCTGCTGGATTGGGGGTGGAAGCCGGAGCAGTTCGTGACCGTCCCCAGCCTGGGGAAGCAGTTGAACGACCGGGGGGTCCGGACCGTCGCCCTCACGTTCTATCCCTATATCAACGGTGGCCTCTCCCGCATCTTCCACCGGGACGCGGGGGAGCGTCGGGGGTACGTCGGCCTGAGCGACCTGTGGATCAACCTGCGGGAGGTGGTGGCGCGGTCGCAGGCCGAACATCTCTTCGTCAACGCGTACTGGGGGGAAGTGGACACCTTGAGCCACGTGTACGGGCCGGACGCGGAGCCTTGCCGATCGGCGCTGCGCCATCTGGGGCGTGCCCTGGAGGAGGATTTCCTTGCCCCCCTGCCTGCGGAGGCCCGGGAGGGGACGCTGCTCATCCTTGTGGCCGACCACGGCCAGGCCGTCACGCCGGCCGAGCGGGCCGTATACCTCTCCGATCATCCGGCCCTTCGGGAGATGTTGCTCCTTCCGCCGGCCGGTGAGCCCCGCGCCTCTTTCCTCTACGTCCAGCCCGGCCAGGCGGAGCGGCTCCGGTCGTATATCGCCGAGCATTTCGCCGGTCGGTTCGTCCTTCTGGAGACGGACCGGGCGCTGGCGGCGGGGCTGTTCGGCCCGGAGCGGCCTACGCCCGCCCTCCGGCCCCGGCTGGGCGACTTTCTGCTCTTGGCGCAGGACGGCAGTCAGTTGCTCCTCGCCAGGAGGCAGAGGGCCGGCGAGCCGCCTGTGCTCGTGGGGCACCACGGTAGCCTGACGCCGGCCGAGATGCTGGTTCCACTGCTGATGGTTCGATTGGATGGGGTGTGAGCGATGACCACGACGCGGGTGTTGGGGATCGAGACCTCCTGTGACGAGACCGCGGCGGCGGTGGTGGCCGACGGACGGCGGATCCTCTCCAACGTCGTCGCCTCGCAGGTGGACCTCCATGCGCGCTACGGCGGGGTCTTCCCGGAGATGGCCTCCCGTGCCCACATCGAGGCCATCGTGCCGGTGATCCGGCAGGCGATGGAGGAGGCCCGCGTGGGGTGGGACGACCTGGACGCGGTGGCGGTGACCTACGGCCCTGGGCTGGTCGGCTCGCTGCTGGTGGGGGTCAATACGGCCAAGGGACTGGCGCTGGGCCGGGGCCTGCCGCTGGTGCCGGTGAACCACCTGGAGGCCCATATCTACGCCAACTGGCTGGAGGTGGAGGCGGAGGGGGCTGCCCCGCCCGATCTGGAGTTCCCCCTCCTGATCCTCATCGTCTCCGGCGGGCACACGGAACTGATCCTGATGCGGGGCCACGGCGAGTACGAGTATCTGGGCGGGACCCTGGACGACGCGGCCGGTGAGGCGTTCGACAAGGTGGGGCGGCTCCTGGGGCTGCCGTACCCGGGCGGCCCGTCGATCGAACGGGCGGCGCGGGAGGGGGATCCCAACGCGTTTCCCCTGCCTCGCGCTTGGCTGGAGGAGACCTACGACTTCAGTTTCAGCGGCCTGAAGACCGCGGTGGTCCGCCTGGTGCAGCGACACGGGGGTGTGCCTTCGGGGCAGTTCGTGGCGGACGTCGCCGCCTCATTCCAGGAGGCGGTGGTGGACGTGTTGGCGACCAAGACGGTCCGGGCGGGGGAGGAGTACGACGCGCGGGCGATCCTGCTCTCGGGCGGCGTCTCGGCCAACAAGCGGCTCCGGACGGTGGTCCGGGAACGGGCCACCGTGCCTGTCTACCACCCTCCCCCTTTCCTTTGCACCGACAACGCTGCGATGGTCGCTGCGTGCGGGGCCTTCCGCTTCCTGGCTGGCGTCCGGACCGACTGGGGGCTGGATGTGGATCCGGGCCTGCGGCTGGTCTGACCGTGGCAGGGGATATTTGACAAGGAAAACGTTTTGTGTAGAATTGCATTAAAGTTCCTTCGGGATGATCCGTTAAAGGCATCGTCCGACGCGGCCGACTCCAAATCGGAGGGAGTGACCGGAAAACGAGAGACTTTGGGGTAAACCCGAGCCTATGCCGGAGCCGCCTGATCGTCTAGCCCCTCGCGAGTCCATCAACCTCTGAGCATAGGCCCTATGTTTTAGCCAACTTCTGGATGGAAGCCGGAAAGCCTGAGGGAAGGAGGTGATGGGTATCGGCGGAAGGCAACCCAAGAGGTCAAGGGTGGACGAGACGGTTAGTCGAACGAACACAAACAGACTAGAAGAGGAGGAAGAGAAATGCGCACGCGCTTCCTGTGGACCGTGGTTCTGATCGCGATGATCGCCCTCGTCGCCTGCCAGCCTGGGGGAGGTGGGGAGGAGGCGGCCGCCGAGCCCCTCAAGATCGCTATCCTGGCCCCCTTGAGCGGTGACGTGGCGACCTTCGGCCAGTCCACCCGCGACGGGGCGCTGCTGGCCATCGAGGAGTGGAACGCCAATGGCGGCGTCCTGGGTCGGCAGATCGAGCCCATCGTGGAGGACAGCCAGTGCAACGCCGAGGCGGCTGTGAGCGCGGCCAACAAGGTCATCAACCAGGACCAGGTTCACTTCATCATCGGCGAGGTTTGCTCCAGCGCTTCCATCCCCATCTCCGAGGTCGTTATGTCCAAGGGGAACGTCCTCCAGATCAGCCCCACCTCCACCAACCCGCAGGTCACCGTGGATGAGAACGGCAACACCAAGAGCATGGTCTTCCGCGCCTGCTTCATCGACCCGTTCCAGGGGACGGTGGCGGCCAAGTTCGCCTTGGAGGAGCTGGGGGCCCAGACGGCGGCCGTGTTCCTCGACCAGGGGAACGACTACGTCCGCGGCCTGGCCGAGTTCTTCCGCGACTCCTTCGAGGCCGGCGGTGGGCAGGTGGTGGTGTGGGAGACCTACACCGCGGAGGACCAGGACTTCTCGGCGATCCTGACCAAGGTGAAGGACGCCAATCCGGACATCCTCTACCTGCCGGACTACTACTCCACGGTCAACCTGATCGCCGCCCAGGCGCGCGAGATGGGGATCACCGCCACCTTCATGGGTGGCGATGGCTGGGACTCCGCCGATCTGGACCGGGAGGTGACCGACGGCGGGTACTACACCAACCACTACTCGGGTGACGACCCGCGCCCCATCGTCCAGGAGTGGGTGCAGAAGTACAAGGATAAGTACGGCGCCGAGCCCGACGCGCTGGCCACCCTCGCCTACGACGCCGCCAACATCCTGCTCCAGGCCATCGAGAAGGCCGGGACGGACGATGCCGTCAAGGTCGCCGAGACGATGGCCGGGATGGAGTTCGACGTGGTTTCCGGCCACATCTCCTTCGATGAGTACCACAACCCGGTCAAGAGCGCGGTGATCCTGCAGGTGAAGGACGGCGAGATTCACTACATCACCACGGTCAGCCCGTAGGGGGCTCCCCGTGGCGGAGTTCTCTAGGCCGGGGGGCCCGTAAGGGCTCCCCCGGCCCTCCCTTGTTTACGGGAAAGGACGGATGGCTACCACACCAGTCGAAAGAACCAACAGCCTCATCCTCCACCGCCGCTCGGGGATGGTCCTCAACCGAATCAGTCAGGGTCTCCTCGCGCTGGCGGGTCTTTTCGTTCTCTACGTGCTGGGTAAGGCTGCCGTCGGCAATCCCGACGTCTTCCTCCAACAGGTCCTCAACGGCCTCCAGTTGGGCTTCATCTACGCCCTCATCGCCCTGGGGTACACGATGATCTACGGCATCGTGAAACTGATCAACTTCGCCCACGGCGACGTCTTCATGGTCGGCGCCTTTACCAGCTTCTTCGCCATCTCGACAGCGAGCCTCCATCGGTGGCCCCAGATGGTCTGGCCTGGGATCGGTGAGGGAGCCGCGACGGTGATCGGAACGGTCACCGTGATCATGCTCTCGATGCTCGTCGCGGGCTTTCTGGCGGTCGTGATGGAACGGTTTGCTTACCGCCCCCTGCGTAATATGCCCCGTATCGCTGCCCTGATCACCGCCATCGGCGTCTCCTTCTTCCTTGAGTATTTCGCCCAGTTGCCCTTCGTCTACACCAACAACTACATCACCTATCCCCGTCCCTTCGAGATCTCCGTCTTCCACGCCAACGACATCTCCACGCTGGTGATGATCAGCGCGTGGGGGGTGCTGTTGATCTCGGCCGTTGCCTATGGGGTGTTCGCCTGGTTGGATCGGCAGGGGCGCCAGTGGGCCGCTGCCTGGCGGCGCCACCCGATCGTCCAGTTCGGGCTGCTCCTGGGCGGGTTCCTGGCCGTCGTGATGACGCTCATCGGCACCGCTCCTTCCCTGGGGGAGGGTTGGGATCTCACCATCTCCAATATCACCGTGGTGATCATGATCTCTTCCATCCTCCTGCAGGTCATGCTCCAGTACATCGTCCAGCGCACGCGGATGGGGAAGGCGATGCGGGCCGCCGCGTACGACAAGCCGACCGCCCGGCTGATGGGAATCAATGTGGACTGGGTGATCGCGGCGACGTTCGCCCTGGGTGGTGGGCTGGCGGGCGCGGCTGGCGTCCTCTACGCCACCGCCTACAAGCAGGTTCACCACCTGATGGGCATCATGCCCGGCCTGAAGGCGTTCGTGGCGGCGGTCATCGGAGGGATCGGCAGCATTCCCGGCGCGTTTGTCGGCGCGTTGATTATGGGGCAGACGGAGGTGCTCAGCGCCGGTTTCATCTCCACGCCGATGCGGGACGCGATCGCGTTCTCGATGCTCATCGTCGTCCTGCTGATCCGGCCGCAGGGCATCTTCGGCGAGCCGCCCGGGGAGAAGGTCTGAGGAGGCAGAAATGGTACAGCGACTGCGACAGCCAAGTGTCCTCTTTCTCGTGGGCTCGCTCCTGCTCTTCGTGCTCGTCCAGGTACTCCTCAGTGTAGGGGTGATCAACACCTACTGGCGCGGCATCCTCTTCTGGGGCGCGGCGATCACGATGGTGAGCCTGGGGCTGAACCTGATCTACGGGTTCAACGGGCAGTTCTCCCTGGGCCAGTACGGGTTCTACGCCATCGGGGCCTACGCCTCCGCCGACGTCACTTACCGGTACGTCCACAACGATGCCTCCGGGGTGATCGTGGTCATCGGAGGCTCTATCCTGACCCTGCTCCTGATGTGGGGGCTCTCCACTTTCCTGAAGCGGTTCTACGGCGTGCATACCATCACCTCCTTCGTGTTCAACCTCCTGGCCACGATCCTGGGCTTCTTCCTGGCGGTGCGCTTCCTCTCCCCTGCCCTCAGCGGTCCGGTGCTCTCGCTCCTCCAGTCGTTGCCCCAGTCGATCGCCCAGCAGGTGGTCTTCTTCCTCGCCCTCGTCGGCGGGGCGGCGCTGGCCGGGATCGTCAGTTTCCTCTTCGGCATCCCGGTCCTGGAGCTGGGCTCCGACTACTTCGGCATCGCCACCCTGGGCTTCACCATCATCATCAAGGTCCTGGCCGACAATACCGACACCATCCTTCCCTTCCCGGAGATGAAGGGGGCCCGGGGGATGGTGGGGATCCCGCAGTGGACCACCTGGCCTTGGGTCTTCTTCTCGTTTATGTTCGTGGTGCTGGTGATGCGCAACCTGCTCCACTCCAGCACCGGTCGGGCCATCATCTCCGTGCGGGAGGACGAGCGGGCCGCCGAGTTGGTGGGCATCGACGTGGCGAACGCCAAGATCCTGGCCTTCGTCGTCGGCAGCGTCTTCGCCGGCCTTGCCGGGGGCATCCGTGCCCACGACCTGGCGTTCCTCCATCCCCAGTCCTTCCACTTCATCCAGTCCTTCAACCCGCTGATCATCGTCGTCTTCGGCGGTCTGGGGAGCATGACGGGGACGATCTTCGCCGGGTTCGCCTGGATCATCTTCCTCGAGGGCGTCCTCCGGCTCTATCTGCCCCAAGGCTTCGAGACCTGGCGGTTCGTTGTCTATCCGTTGATGCTCCTGTTGATGATGCTGCTGCGACCCGAGGGCTTGATGGGGCGGTATGAGATCCCGTTCCTGCGCCAGAAACTGCCGCCGCTTCGAAAGAAGGTCGAACGGGCCCTCAAAGTCGCCGTGACGCAGGAGGTGGCCGAATGAAAGGCAGGCCCGAAGGTCTGAGCCCAGAGGTAGAACAGCGGCCCGTGGTGTTGGAGATCGAGGGGTTGACCCACTACTTCGAGAGCCTGCGGGCCGTGCACGACTTCACGTTGACCCTGAAGCACGGAGAACTGGTCGGTCTGATCGGCCCGAACGGCGCGGGGAAGACGACCGTCTTCAACCTGATCACGGGGGTCTACGTCCCCACCGAGGGAAGCATCCGATACCAGGGCGTCGAACTGACCGGCCTTCCTTCCCACGAGATCATCCAGATGGGCATCGCGCGGACGTTCCAGAACATCCGCCTCTTCTCCAACCTGACGGTGTTGGACAACGTCCGCATCGCCTACCATCCCCACGCTGGCTACGGCTTGCTGGATTCCATCCTTCACTCCCGCCGCTTCCGTGAGAAGGAGGCGGAGATGACGGAGCGGAGCCAGGAGTTCCTGGCTATCTTCGGGCTGGAGGACCGGCAGAACGACATCGCGGGGAGCCTCCCCTATGGCCTCCAGCGGCGTCTGGAGATCGCCCGCGCCCTGGCAACGCGTCCCCGGTTGCTCCTGCTGGACGAGCCAGCGGCGGGGATGAACCCCCAGGAGATCGACCAGCTGATGGAGCTGATCCACTTCATCCGCGAGAAGTTCGACCTCACCATCCTCCTGGTGGAGCACCGGATGCGGCTGGTGATGAACATCTGCGAGTGGATCACGGTGATGGACTTCGGTGAGATCATCGCCCGGGGCACCCCCGAGGAGGTCCGCAACAACCCGCGGGTGGTGGAGGCATACCTGGGCCGACAAGCCGTCGTACACTGAGGCCGGGGAGGTGGCAGTATGGCGTTGCTAGAAGTCGAAGACCTGCATGTCTCTTACGGAGCCATCCGAGCCCTGCACGGGATCTCGTTCCACGTCGACGAGGGGGAGATCGTCACCCTGATCGGCGCCAACGGTGCGGGGAAATCGACCACCCTGCGCACCATCTCCGGCCTGCTCTATCCGGACAAGGGGAAGATCGTCTACGACGGCACCAACCTGGTCGGAAAAGAGGCCGATGCCATCGTCCGGATGGGGGTGATCCACGTGCCGGAGGGGCGACGGATCTTCGCCCCGCTGACGGTGCGGGAGAACCTGGAGATGGGTGCCTACACCCGGCAAGACAAGAAGGAGATCGAGGAGACGATGGAATGGGTGTTCGAACTGTTCCCCCGCCTGAAGGAGCGGGCGGAGCAGACCGGCGGCACCCTCTCCGGCGGTGAGCAGCAGATGCTCGCTGTGGCCCGTGGCCTGATGGCGAAGCCGCGTCTCCTGCTGATGGACGAGCCCTCGATGGGGTTGGCCCCGATCCTCGTTGAGGAGATCTTCGAGACGATCCAGGAGATCAACCAGCAGGGGGTGACCATCCTCCTGGTGGAGCAGAACGCCCACATGGCCCTCTCCGTCGCCCACCGGGGCTATGTGCTGGAGACGGGCGTGATCCAACTGGAGGGCACGTCCAAGGAACTGCGAGAGAACCCCCAGGTGAGGGAGGCGTACCTGGGAGGGGATTGATCGCGTATCCGTCGCAGGAACAAACCACAGAGACACAGAGGACACAGAGTTTCTAACAGATTTTCTCTGTGTCCTCTGTGTCTCTGTGGTAAATCTCTGAGAACTCCCGGTTTCTCGGCGCCCTCTGTTAGAACCCCTCCAACCGACTCAGGTCGACGATCCCCTCCGCCAGCGACGCCACGTGCTGCAGGAGCGCCAGCCGGTTCTCCCGCAGCGCTCGGTCCTCCGCCATCACCAGCACGCCGGACTCTTTGGCGAAGAACCGGTCGATGACGTCCACCAACGGCAGGAAGGCGGTGAGGAACTCGTCGACCGAACTCTCCGGCGTGACCTGCTCCCTCGCCTCTTGATAGGCGGCGTACAACTCCTCCTCGGCCGGGCGGACGAACCGGCCGGGATCCAGCGGGAACCGCTCCTCAAAGTCGCGGGTGATGCGGACGCAGCGGGCGTAGTTGTCGAGGATGCGGGGCCAGTCCTCCCGCTCGATCCAGCGGCTCAGTTGCTCTACCGACACGCGCGCCCGGTACGGATCGTCGCCCCGGGCCGCCAGCACCGCCTCTACCACGTCGTATCGGAAGCCCTGCTCCCGCAGGTAGACCCGCAGCCTGCCGACGACGAACTCCCAGGCCTGGTCCAGCGCGTCGGCCGGGGCGTCGACAGGGAGAAGGCGGGCGGCGGCCTCCAGTCCCCGGCGGATGGAGAAGGGGACCTCCGCCGCGATGAGGTTCTGCACCAGCCCTAGCGCCGCCCGACGGAGGCCGTAGGGATCGGCGGAGCCGGTGGGGGCCAGCCCCACAGCGAAAAGCCCGGCGAGGCTATCGAGCCGATCCGCCAGCCCCACCACGAGGCCCGCGCGGGTCTGCGGCAGCGCGTCGCCAGCGTAGCGGGGTAGATAGTGCTCGAAGATCGCCTGGGCCACCTCCTCCGGCTCCCCAGACTTCAGGGCGTACTCCCGCCCCATCACCCCCTGGAGGCTGGTGAACTCGACCACCATCTGGGTCGCCAGGTCGGCCTTGCAGAGGTGGG
>CAZOLN010000024.1:19783-25578 GCA_964580565.1 uncultured Anaerolineales bacterium | reverse complement strand
CGCCGGCCCGGATCAGCGCCCGGATCTCCCCCGCCGTCACCCGCTCGCACCGGCAGACGATCTCGTCGTCGGGGATCCGCCCCACGTACTGCTCCAGCGGCTCCGTCACCTCCGGCTCCTGGACCCGGATGCCGGCGATCCGCTTGGCGATCGCCCTCGGCGCGCGGACCCGCACCAGGAGCGTCCCTGGGAAGTCCTTGGGGGATTGCACCCCCACCACCTCGACCTCGCCCAGGGGCTCCCCCTCCGTATCCAGCACCGTCACCTTGTCCCCCTTGCGGATCGTCTCCTTGGGGAACTCGTAGGAGATCGTCACGGTCGGATACTCCAGGTCCCGCCGCAGGTCCACCAGCGTGATCGCCAGGCCGGGGCAGACGGCGACGCAGCGGGTGCAGCCGATGCACCCCTCGCCGATGTACTCCGGCAGCCCCCGGATGTCGTCCCCTTCGATGATGATGCAGTCGTTGGGGCAGACCGAGGTACACGGGTTGCAGGGGATCTCCTGGGCGCAGTGGATGACGGGGAAGACCCCCTCCTCCACCTCCGGGATGTCCTCCGTGACCACCGCGCCGGGGCGGGATTTGAGGACCTCGGCGGTGTGGTACCATTCCTGGGGGATCTCGCCGACCTCTCGGCCCAGCATCCGGGCGATCTCCAGCCCACGGATGCGACCGGTGAACATCGCTGCCGACGCCTCGGCGATCTCCTCCGCGTCCCCCGCCGCGAAGACCGGCAGGCCGAACTCCTTCGCTTTGTGGTAGAACTCGTCCACCGGGTCCAGCCCCACCGCCACCAGCACCGTGTCGCAGGCGAAGGTCTTCTCCGTGCCCGGGATCGGCTGCCAGTTCTCGTCGATCTGGGCGATGGTGACCGACTCCACCTCCGTCTCCCCGTTGGCGCTGACGATGGTGTGGGAGGTGTAGATGGGCACGCCCAGGCGGACCAGTTTGTCCTTGTGGACCTTGTAGCCGCCGCATTCGGGCATCGCCTCGCAGAGGCCCACGACCTGGATGTCCGCCTGGAGGGCGTGGTATCCGGCGATCAGGCCCACGTTCCCCCCGCCGACGATGAACAGCCGCTCCGTCGGCCGGACCAGGTCCCGGTTCACCAGCGTCTGGAACGCGCCCGCGCCGTAGACCCCCGGCAGGGTGTTCCCCTTGAAGACCAGCGACTTCTCCCGCGCGCCGGTGGCGACCAGGAGGACGTGGGGCTGCACGAGGACGTACTGCCCCTCCCGCAGCACGCCGACCTTCCGGTCGGAATAGACGGCCAGGGCGGTGGTGTTGAGCCAGACCTGGACGTTCTCGTATTGACGGACCTCCCGCTCCAGGATCTCGGCGATCTCGATGCCGCGGGTCCCGGCGTAGCAATCCTCCACCGAGCCGAAGAACTTGTGGGTCTGGAGGACCAGTTTGCCGCCCAGTTTGTGCTTGTCGTCCACGATGAGGGTGCGGACGCCGGCCTTGCCCAGTTCGATGGCCGCCGACAGGCCCGCCGGCCCGCCGCCGATGATCAGACACTCCACCTCGACGGTGCGGATGGGGTGCAGGTCGGGCGCGCCCTCCACGTCCGGCAGCCGGGGGAGGCCCTCCAGCGGCTCCACCCGCATCCCCGGCCGCACCGGTGTCATACACGCTTTCACCGGCAGCCCGTCGGCGATGACCGTGCACTGGGCGCACTGCCCGTTGGCGCAGAAGATCCCCTGCGGTGCGCCGTCCTTCGGATGATGCCCGAAGACGCGGACCCCGTTGGCGAAGAGGGCGGAGGCGATCGTCTCCCCCTCCCGCGCCGTCATCTCCTGATCGCCCCAGAAGAACGTGAAGCGGGGTCGCTCCTCGATCGGCAAGATGGGATGTTCTCGGATTCGATACTCTGCCATCGCTCGCTCCTCGCTAACTCGCTGACTCGTGATGCGTGATGCGTGACGCGTGACGCGTGATGCGTGTTCCGTTACTCCGTAATCCACTCCGCTACGTTCCAGAAAGGCCCCTCCCGCCACGGGTGCAGGCCGGAGAGGTCGTCGCGTACAAGCCACAGGTCCGAGATCCGGCACAACGGCACCCACCAGGCCCGCTCCCGGTTCAGATCCTCCAGCGCGTAGAACAGGGCCGCCCGCTCGTCCAGGTCGGGCGCCTCCGCCTGGGCGTAGAGCAATCGGTCCAACTCCTCATCGCAGACCCCGGCCCGGTTCAGCCCCCCCGGCTGGGCCTCCACGCACAGCCAGCGGGGGTCGTCCGGGTCGGGATACCCCACCGGCGGCTCGGCCCACTCCGCCAGGTCCCACTCCCCCGCCTCCAGGTTCCCCGCCACGAGGCCGATCCCTACCTGTCCTAACATCTCCGTCACCGCCACCTGCACGCCCGCCCGGTTCACCCCCGGGGCCGGGACCGCGTACCGGAGCACCAGTTCCATCCCGTCCCGCTCCCGCACCCCGTCCCCGTCCTCGTCCCGCCAGCCGGCGTGCTCCAGCAGGTCCTCGGCCCCTGTTGAGGAGGAGGCGCTCAGGCCGGGGTCCTCGAACACCGTCCCTGCCCAGAGGCTGGCGGCCGGGTCGGCCTGGCCGGGGGCCAGTGCCTGGCACAGGCGGTCCCGGTCCAGCGCGGCCCCGATGGCCCTCCGGACCTCCTCCTGCTGGAGCGCGGGGTGACCAGTGCGTGGGTCGAGGTTGAGGAAGAGGGTCTCCACC
Source organism: uncultured Anaerolineales bacterium (assembly GCA_964580565.1). Lineage (GTDB taxonomy): Bacteria > Chloroflexota > Anaerolineae > B4-G1 > DUEL01 > DUEL01. The sequence goes on along the minus strand of CAZOLN010000024.1, from coordinate 22,892 downwards.
CAGCCGGACGGCCCCTTCACGAGCCGCACCTCGGCGCTTCCCCCCGCCGTTTCCACCGACTCCGGCCACAGCAGCGGGGCCACGTCCATCTCCCCAACGACCACCGCCTCCCATCGTGCCTGCGGATCGGGGACGGCCCGGAGCCGGATCCGGTCGATCGTCGGACGGCCGCGCCAGTAGTGGGGATTGGCCTCGAACACCAGGTCGCTCCCGTCCGTTGCGGCGAAGACGAACGGCCCGCTGGCGACCGTCGGCTGCCGGTTCCAGACCGCCCGGTCCAGCGTCCCCTCCCGCCGGAAGACCGGCTCCAGGACGTGGCGGGGCAATATGAAGGGGAACAGCGTTGAGGGCCACGGGGCGAAAGGGTGGGTGAAGCGGACCTCGACGGTGTGGGGGTCGAGGGGGGTGACCGATTCGACGAAGGGGGCGTAGGGGAAGCGGGAGGGGAGTCCGTTGGTCTCGGCCGTGGCCATTTCGTAGGTGAAGAGCAGGTCGTCGACGGTGATCGGCTGTCCGTCGGACCAGGTTATATCGGATCGGAGGCGAATTGTGAGGGTTCGACCGTCTTCGGAGATGGTGCCGTTGGCCTGCGTCGGGACCTCGCTCGCCAGTTCTGGATGGGGGGTCAGCCGACCGTCCAGCCGCCAGAGGCCGTCCAGAAACAGACCGCTCAGAACACGGGCCGACCAGGAGCGGTCGTAGAGGGGGTTGAGGTTCTCCGGGAGGGAAGGAAGGGCCACGACGATCTCCTGTGGAGGGGGCGGCGGGTTCGGGGAGGGGGATGGTGAGGGCGGAGACTGGGTTGGTATCGGTGTGGGAGAGGGGACCATCCCGCAGCCGAGCAGCACCGTCGCCAACAATCCCCATCCGACCCGGCGGGCCAGTGCAGCCGCCCGTCTTGATCGCCCGTGCTCCCCCCTCGTCGCAGGCGTTCGCGGAGGGGTCATCCGCGCTCACTGGCTTGGCAGGGTGACGATCAGCCGGGCGTCGTCGAAGAAGGCGGCCTTGTGGGGGACAGCGTACTGTGCTTCGGCGAAGAAGCAGACCGTCACCTTGCCGCCCTCGCCAACGGTCACCGCCGGGGTACGGAGTGTGACGGTGCCGAAGCTCTGATCGATCAGCATCGTCTCGGTCCACGCCCCTCGCTGACACGCCGGCGCGCCTGTAGGATCGATTCCTGCGCGGACGAACATTCCCCCGCCATCGGCGTAGGCGTTGGAGAGGATCTCGAACTGCGCCCGACTTCCCGGATCCACCTCGACCGTCTGATAGAGGGTCACCTTGAACTTCGCGTAGGCGTCGGTGGACTCGATCTGGAGCGTCTGGCCGTTGATGAACCGGCGGGGGTCGTCAGCGGGCTTGAACTTGGGGTAGGCAAAAGAGGAGTTGGGATCGTATGGATCGCCTGGGTACCAGTTGACCTCCGCCGCTATCTCCCAGCCGGGGACCTGGTTGATCAGGATCTGGTTGAAGTCGCCGTTGGTCAGTTCGATCGGCTTCGGGGTCGGCGTGGGGGTGGGGGTGGAGGTGGGGATCGTCAGCGGGGTGCGGGTGGGCGTCGGCGTCGAGGTGGGACGGCGCGTTGGGGTGGGGAGGGGGGTGGCGGTGGAGGTCGGCGTCCAGGTGGGCGGTAACGTCCGCGTGGGAGTGGGCGTCGGCGATGTCGCAGCCCCGATCCGCAACCCGGTCAGTCGGGGGGTGAGGACCATCGCGGTGATCAACCCACCCAGCACCACGACGTCGGCAATGCCCAGCAGAATGATGATCGTCCACTGTTTCCTGGTCATCTTCACGGGGCGCCTCCTTTACTGCAGCCGTCCTAAGGCCCTAGACGGAACATCGCCACCACCGGGTCGTGGTCGGAACACCGGTGAGGATCGGGGGTCTCCGGCCGCGGCAGCGGGTAGTCGGCGTTGATGTGCAACGGCGTGGCCCACTCCAGGTGCTCTGCCAGCGGCGGCGTGACCAGGATGTGGTCCATCAGCTGGGAAACCCCCTGGTAAATGAACGAGTACCGCTCCTCTCGGTCTACCTCCGCCAACGTGTGTACCAACCGACCGGCGGGCGTCGATCCCTCCTTCAGCGCCCGCAGCGGGGCGGATGCAGCCGGCCAGCAGGCCGAGGAGCAGGGGCCCCACGAGCGGTATGGCGTGGTAGCGCATCATCACCTCCCGGTCCACGGGGAGGATTATACATCCGGGGGAGAAGGGAGACAAGCAAGCGTAGGTGAGTATTTGCCACTCCGCCCACCATTTGTATAATCTGTTTTGATGGAAAACCAAAGCCGCAGCACAGTACATACCCCTGGGCAGATGCGCTGGGCCGTCGTCGTCGCGGCCGTCGCCGTGGGGCTTTTCATCCTGTTTACGCCGGACGGTCTCCTGGGGAAGGCGGACATGGTGGGGTACGCCGTCTGCCATCGCATTCCCTCCCACTCTTTCTTCATCGCCGGGCGGCAACTGCCTCTCTGCGCTCGCTGCAGCGGCACTTTTCTCGGAGCCCTCTCCGGCCTGGTCGGCCAGGCGGTGGTCCTGAAGCGACGTCGGGCGGCGGGGTTTCCTCCCGGCCCGATCCTGGTCGTGATGCTGGGGTTCGTCGTTCTGTGGGGCTTCGACGGCCTCAATTCCTACATGAGCATGAGCCTGGGGCGGCCGTTGCTCTACACCCCGCAGCAGTGGCTTCGGCTGGCGACCGGCACCCTCACCGGCGTCACCATCAGCAGCGTCCTCTGGCCGACCATCAACTTCAGCCTCTGCGTCGACCCCTCCCCTGAGCCAGCGGTCCGCTCCTGGCGCGATCTTGGCTTGCTCCTTCTGATGGGGGGAGGAATGGCCCTTCTGGTCTGGAGCCGGTGGCCCCCACTGCTCTACCCCGTGGCCCTGCTGAGTGCGGCCGGGGTGTTGGCGATGCTGACCGGGGTCAACACGGTGCTGGTCGCGATGGCGTTGGGGTGGGAGAACCGGTATCGACGCTGCCGGGAGGCGGTCGTGCCTGTCCTCTTCGGCCTCGCCCTTTCTATCCTGATCGTCGGGGGCATCGACCTGCTCCGCTACAGTCTGACCGGTACGCTGGAGGGATTTCCGGGTCTTTGAGGATTGCATCCTGCATC
>CAZOLN010000024.1:18144-19683 GCA_964580565.1 uncultured Anaerolineales bacterium | reverse complement strand
TTGCATCCTGCATCTTTGAGGGAGGTGTGCCTTGAAGGAGTGGACCGATCTGGCACTGGACACGGCTAGAGCGCGGGGCGCGACCTACGCTGACATCCGCATCGTCCGCCGACGGGTCCAGCAGATCAGCGTGCGGAACGGGGCCGTCAATCTGCTGGCGGAGCACGAGACGGCGGGCTTCGGCGTGCGGGTCGTCGCGGACGGAGCCTGGGGGTTCGCCTCCAGCGCTCACCTGACCCGGGAGGAGGTGCAGCGGGTGGCTGCGGAGGCGGTCGCCATCGCCCGCGCCAGCGCGACCGTCGGCAAGGAGCCGGTGGACCTTGGCCCGCCGGAGGTCCACGTGGACACGTACCGCACTCCCTTCGAGATCGACCCCTTTGAGGTTCCTCTGGAGGAGAAACTGGCCCTGCTGCTGGCGGCCGACGAGGCGATGCGGCGGGTCAAGGGGGTCCGGGTGGCACAAGGGAGCCTGGTCACTCAGCGGGAGTGGAAGACCTTCGCCAGCACCGAGGGCTCTTTTATCGAGCAGGAGATCACCGAGGTGGGTGGGGGGATCGTCGCTTACGCCGTGGACGAGACGGAGATCCAGCAGCGGTCCTACCCCAACTCCTTCGGCCGCGATCAACGGACCGGCGGGTGGGAGATCGTGCAGGCGATGGACCTGCCGGGGAACGCGGAGCGGATCGCCAGCGAGGCGGTAGCGCTCCTCACCGCCGACCCGTGCCCCTGCGAGGTGACCACCCTCATCCTCGGCCCCGCCCAGTTGGCGTTGCAGGTACACGAATCCTGCGGCCACCCGACGGAGCTGGATCGGGTGTTCGGGAGCGAGGCGGCCTACGCGGGCACCAGTTTCCTCACGCCGGAGAAACTGGGTGCGTTCCGGTACGGCTCCCCGGTCGTCAACCTGACGGCCGACGCGACGGTGCCGGGCGGGTTGGGGACCTTCGGCTACGACGACGAGGGGGTGCCGGCCCAGCGGGTCCCTCTGGTGCGGGAAGGGATCTTCGTCGGCTATCTGACCTCGCGGGAGACGGCGGTGCAACTGGCGAAGATGCGCGGGGAGGACCCGGCGAAGGCCCGCTCCGGCGGGGCGATGCGGGCCTCCGGGTGGAACCGGATCCCCCTGATCCGGATGACCAACATCAACCTGGAGCCGGGGGAGTGGACCTTCGACGACCTGATCGCCGACACGGAGCACGGTATCTATATGGAGACCAACCGGTCCTGGTCGATCGACGACAAGCGGCTCAACTTCCAGTTCGGCACCGAGATCGCCTACGAGATCAAGCGGGGTCGGATGGTCCGTCTGTTGAAGAACGCGATCTACACCGGCATCACCCCCGAGTTCTGGGGCTCCTGCGACGCGGTCTGTAACGTCGACCACTGGAGGGTGTGGGGGACGCCGAACTGCGGCAAGGGGCAGCCGGGTCAGGTCGCCCACGTGGGCCACGGCGTCGCCCCGGCGCGGTTCCGGAACGTGCAGGTTGGAGTGAGGAAGAAGTAGCGCGGGCTGCGAGGGGCGAGTCGCAAGTTGTCGAC
>CAZOLN010000024.1:15697-18044 GCA_964580565.1 uncultured Anaerolineales bacterium | reverse complement strand
TGCATCTTGCACCTTGCATCCTTGGAGGGACCTATGTTCGGCGAGAAGCGACTTCGGGAGATCGCGGATCGGTTACTGGCGGCCTCCGAGGCGGATGAGACGGAGGTGGCGATCTTCGGGTTGGAGGAAAGGCTGACCCGGTTCGCCAACAACGTCATCCACCAGAACGTGGCGGAGGCGAACGCGACGGCGGTGGTCCGCGTGGCGGTGGGGAAGCGGGTCGGCGTGGCGACGACCAACGACCTGAGCGACGGGGGGCTAGAGCGGGCGGTGGAGCGGGCGACGGCATCCGCCCGGCTCAGCCCGGAGGACCCCGACTATCCGGGGCTGCCCGAGCCGACTCCGGTGGAGCCGGTGGCGGCCTTCGACGAGCGGACGGCCGGGTACACCCCCGCCGACCGGGCGCGGGACGTGGGGGCGGTCTGCCGACGGGCGGAGGAGGAGGGGGTGAACGCTTCCGGGGCGTTCCGCACCGCCGTCCACGAGTTCGCCGTCGCCAACAGCCACGGCCTCTTCGTCTACCATCCCGCCACCATCGCCGACCTGACCACGGTGGTGATGACCGACGACAGCGCGGGCTACGCCGCCGGGGCTGCCTGGAGGGTGGAGGAGGTGGATGTGGTCGGCCTGGGGACGGAGGCCATCGAGCGGGCGCTGCGCGGACGGAACCCCCGGCCCCTGGAACCAGGGGTCTATCCGGTGGTTCTGGAGCCCTACGCCGTGGCGGACATCGTCGCCTTCATCACCCAGATGGCCGGGGCGATGCTGGTCGCCGAGGGGCGCAGTTGGATGACCGGCCGTGAGGGGGAGCGGCTGATGTCCGCTGGGGTCTCCATCTGGGACGACGGGAGGGACCCCGGGGGCTGGCCCCTTCCTTTCGACTTTGAGGGGATGCCGCGCCGACGGGTGGACATCGTGCGCGAGGGGGTGGTGGGCGAGGCCGTCTACGACCGGCGGTGGGCTCAGAAAGAGGGGAAGGCTTCCACCGGTCACGCCCTCCCGCTGTTGAACCCCCTCTCGCCCTGGCTCAGCGGCGGAACCGCGGGGCCGCTTCCTCTCCATCCGGTGATGGGTCCGGGTGAGCGCACCGTCGAGGAGATGATCGCCTCCGTCGATCGGGGGCTTTACGTGACCCGCTTCCACTACACGCGGGTGGTCCACCCCCGGGACGCCGTGATCACCGGGATGACGCGGGATGGGACTTTCCTGATCGAGAACGGGGAGGTCACGACGCCGGTGAAGAACCTCCGCTTCACCCAGAGTTACGTAGAGGCGCTGGCGGAGGTGGAGATGGTCGGCCATGTCCTCCGTCGCCAGCGAACGGCCATGGGCATCCTTCGCGCGCCGGCCCTGAAGATCGCCACGTTCCACTTCACCGGCGCGACCACGTTTTGACCAGGGGTTCTTTAGTTTCACCACAGAGGCACAGAGGGCGCAGAGGCTTTACTCGTTTTTTTGAATTTCTCTGCGCTCTCTGTGCCTCTGTGGTTCTGTTTTCGAAACGAAACGATCATTAAGCGATTGACAGCGATCATTCCTTGTGGTATTATGATTTTGTATGGAGAGCGGCGAGGGGAAGCAGACGGCTCGGCGGCGGGCGGCGATCCTGCGGTTGCTGAACGAGAGGGGGGCCGTCCGCGTGGCGGACCTGGAGGCCCTCTTCGGGGTCTCCGCCCCGACCATCCGGCGGGACCTGGCGTGGTTGACCCAACAGGGGCTGGCCCGGCGGGTGCGTGGCGGGGCGGTGGCGGTCGGTGCGGAACCGTCTGTCCCATCGGATCCCATTGCCGCGCGGATCGGGCGGGCCGCCGCCCAGATGGTCCGGGAGGGGGAGACGATCTTCCTCGGCCCCGGCCGCCTCACCCTGGCGCTGGCCCGTGCGTTGGAGGGCATCGGCCGCCTCACAGTGGTCACCAACGGGCTGGCGGTGGCTCAAACGGTCGCCCAGCACACGTCCCACACCCTGATCCTGACTGGCGGGCAACTGAACCGGGAAGAGGGGGGGCTAGAGGGGCACCTGGTCCGGGCCGCGCTGGAGAGTCTGCGGGCGGACCAGGTCTTCCTTGAACTGAGCGGGATCGACGCCTTAGAGGGTCTCACCGACGACAGCCTCTCCCAGGCGGAACTGGCCCGCCTCCTCCTCGGCCTGGCCGCCCAGCGGGTGGTCCTGGTCGATCCAGAGCGGGTCGGACGGGTGGCGGCGGCCTACATCGGACCCGCCTCCGAGGCCGACGCGATCGTCACCGCGCGCGAGGCGGACTCCGCCCCCCTGTGGGACCTCGCCGAGGTGGGTGTGAAGGTGGTGCTGGCGTAACCTGGAATGCGTGATGCGTGATGCGTGATGCGT
>CAZOLN010000024.1:12074-15597 GCA_964580565.1 uncultured Anaerolineales bacterium | reverse complement strand
CGTGATGCGTTAGGGAGGGAAGAATGGCGAGTGTAACCTATGAGCACGTGACCAAGCGGTTCGGAGACGTGATCGCGGTCAACGACCTGAACATCCACATCGAAGATGGGGAGTTCCTGGTCTTCGTCGGCCCGTCTGGTTGCGGGAAGACCACTTCCCTGCGGCTTCTGGCCGGCCTGGAGGAGGTGACCGAGGGGAACATCTACATCGGCGACCGGTTGGTCAACGACGTTCCGCCGAAGGACCGGGACATCGCGATGGTCTTCCAGTCCTACGCCCTCTATCCCCACATGAGCGTGTACGAAAATATGGCCTTCGGCCTGCGGCTGCGGAAGGTCCCCAAGAAGGAGATCGACCGGCGGGTGAGAGAGGCGGCCCGCATCCTGGGCATCGAGGATCTGTTGGACCGGAAGCCCAAGCAGCTCTCCGGCGGGCAGCGGCAGCGGGTGGCGGTGGGTCGGGCCATCGTGCGGGACCCGGCGGTCTTCCTGATGGACGAGCCCCTCTCCAACCTGGATGCCAAACTCCGCGTCCAGGCCCGCGCCGAGATCAGCAAACTCCACCGGCGACTGGGCACCACCTTCATCTACGTCACCCACGACCAGGTGGAGGCGATGACGATGGGGACCCGCATCGCGGTGCTGAACGCGGGGGTCCTCCAGCAGCTGGACACCCCCCAGAACCTGTACGACCATCCGGACAACCTCTTCGTCGCCGGGTTCATCGGCAGCCCGGCGATGAACTTCTTCGACGCCACCCTGGTCGAGCGGGACGGCAAGGTCCACATCGACACCGGCGACTTCATCGTCCCTATCCCCGACGATCGTCAGGAGACCTATCGGCCGTACCTGGGCAAGGAGGTGGTCTTCGGCATCCGGCCCGAGGACGTGCACGACCCGGAGTACGCCCCGCCCGGCATCAAGAAGGCCCCCATCGAGGCGATGGTGACGGTGACGGAGCTGATGGGGAACGAGGTCATCGTCCACCTGGAGACGGATCGGTTCGAGTTCCTGGGCCGCTTCGATCCCCGCACCTCCGCCACCGTCGGCACGAGGATGACCGCCGTCTTCGACATGGACCGGATGCACCTGTTCGACAGGGAGACGGAGAAAGCGATCCGGTAGGTTGGGTTTTCACCACAGAGACACAGAGGGCGCAGAGTTTGTCTCTGAAAATTTAGAGGTTCTCCGTGTCCTCTGTGTCTCTGTGGTTTTCTTTAACTACGGACGCACGGGGATGTTCCCCAGAACGAGGGCATCCCCGACGGGCTCTTCCTCCACCACGATCGGCAACCGCTGACCGGTGTCGATGTGGTACAGGCCGACGGAGAGGGTGTACTCGCCCGCGGGGAGGCCCTCCGGCAGCAGGACCCCGTGCCGGTCGATGATCCGTTGACCGGGCGACCAGGCCGAGGTGGGCAGGAGGTCGCCCATCGGCTCGGCGTCCCTCTGGGCGACCAGGCTCCCCGCTCCGTCGAGCAGGTGGAGGAAGACCTTGTACCGCTCCGGCACCGGCCCCTCGGCCTCCCAGAAGAGGGTCACCGGGATCACTTCCCCGGGCGCGAACGGCCCCTCGCCCACACTGTACCCCAGCAGGCGGATCGCCTCTCCGAAGCGGGCGTCCAGCCGGACCGCGGGCTCCTCCGGCAGCGGGGCCAGCCCGTAGGTCGTCACCCGCACGTTGCCGTACCACCGGCCCCCGGTGGGATAGGCGTGGGCCGCCAACCACCCCTCCACCAGTCGCTCGGGGTCGGCCTCCGCGTCCCCCCAGTAGAGGACGAAGAGGCGACGGTGAGACGCGGCGATCCCCTCCAGTTCCGCGTACACCTCCTCGGCGCGGGGCGGGCGCCGGCGGGGGATCGGATAGACCGGCACGCCGTCTCGGTAGTAGTAGGTGAAGACCTCCCACTGGTTGGGGGCGTCGAGCAGGATGCCGTCCCCCGGCCGCTCGGCGGCCCGGATGTCGGCGGCGATCTGACGGTAGTCGTCCCGGGCGTAGGCGGGGTCGAAGTAGAGGTTGTGGAGGGAGGGGAGGAGGATGGTAGCGAAAAGGAGGGCGTAAAGCGCCAGGCGTGAGATGTCAAGCGTCAAACGTGAGACGTCAAACGTCAAGCCGTCAAGCGTCAAACGTGGAGCCTGCCACTTGAGACCTGAAATCCGTCCTCCACCCCCCACTGCCCGGAACGCGAGATAGGACAGTCGCTCCACCCCGTGGGCTAACAGGAGACAGAAGGGAGGCAGCGCGGTGAGGAGGAACTTGAGATAGGCGGGCTTGTATAGGCCGAGGGCGAGGATCAGCCCGATGGGGACCACCAGCCAGACGACCAGCATCGCCGTCGCGCCGATCCGTTCCCGGCGGGGCCACAGCCCAGCGAGGAAGAGCGCTCCGACGAGGGCCAGCCCCCGGCGAGCCTCCACCGTCCCGATCGTGATCCCCGCAGCCAGTGCTCGGAACACGTCCGCCAGGGCGTCTCCGATCCGGTAGTTCCGCTCGGCCGAGGGCCATGTGGTGACGGAGCGGACGGCGGTGGGGAGCCAGGGGAGGAAGAGCAGGAACACCGCTGCCTGGAGGCCGGCCCAACCGGCCAGGTGCCGCCAGCCCCGCCGCCCCTTCGTGAGCCACCAGCCCAGGAAGAGCAGGTTGTGGACCAGGAGGACGAAGGGGAAGGCGTAGTGGGTGTAGAGACCGGCCCCGGCGGAGAGGGCGTAGCCGACGGAGAGAAGGGGGGTAGGCCGGCGTGCGAGGCGGGTCAGCAGGTAGGTGGAGAGGGTGGAAAGGAGCCCCAGGAGGGCGTACATCCGCGCCTCCTGGGAGTAGTAGACGGAAAACGGAGAGAGGGCGAGCAGGAAGGCTGCTCCCAGGCCGGCCTGCGCTCCCAGCAGGTCCCGCCCCAGGGCGTAGACCACCGCCACGGTGAGGATGCCGCAGAGGGCGGAGAGGGCGCGGAGGGCGAACTCGCTGTCGCCCATCGGCATCCGCCAGTAGTGGAGCAGGAGGTAGTAGCCCGGCGGGTGGATGTCCCCTCCGGCGGCGGCGAGGATGAGGGGGATGGTCCGCTCGGCGGCGCGGGCGGCGTTCCCCTCGTCGTTCCAGAAGGATTGGGCGTCCAGCCGGTAGAAGCGGAGGCCCGTCGCGAGGAGGAGAAGCAGCAGGATGCAGGGGGCAAGATGCAGGCGGCGTCGCACCGTCTCGGACTCCTCATCGTTTCCTCACCACGGAGGCACAGAGGACACAGAGGAACCTCAATGTGTGGAGAAAACTCTGTGCCCTCCGTGCCTCTGTGGTCTTCTACTTCCCCAACAGCCGCGTCCGCATCAGCCGGGGCGGGAGGCTGCCGCAGCCCAGGATGGCGTCGTGGATCTCCCGCAGCGAGGCTCCGGGGTTAGCCTGCTTGAACTCGCTCACCAGTTCCAGGATCGCCAGTTTCCCCATTAGATAGGACTGCGGCTGGGTAGGACTCTGGGTGTAGCGGCGCACCTCGGCCAGGGCGTTGGTCGGCTCCAGTTTGCACTCCTTCACCAGG
>CAZOLN010000024.1:8005-11974 GCA_964580565.1 uncultured Anaerolineales bacterium | reverse complement strand
GGTGGGGGTCTCGATGATGCGCAGCGTTTCCCCCTCCGGAATGGTGGCGATCTCGTGGTCGATCACGTACTGCCGGGCCTCGGCCATCGCCTGCTCATAGGCCTCTAAGAGCCCCTCCGCCGTCGGGTGATCCGCCTTGGCCTCCTCCAGCAGGTCCTCCACCGACCGGTTGGGGTCGATCTCCCGCGCCACCGCCTCCATCCGGGCCTTCGTCTGGTGGAACTGCTCCCAGCCGGTCTCGAGGAGCCGCTCGGCGTCGTAGTCCACCATGTGCTCCTCGCGCAACATCTCGTCGAACAGTTCCCTTCCTACGGCGAAGTCGCCCGCCGCCTGGGGCAGCACGTCGTTCTGCAGGAAGTCGGCGAACGCCTGGATCGCCTGCGCGGCCTTCTGCCCCGCCTCGGTCAGGTCCTGCTGGAGTTCCGGGGCGGCCTCCGCGGCCATCGCCGGCAACAGGCCGACGAAGAGCCCTGGGGCCTGCTGGGCCTGCTCCAGCGCGACCTCCGCCCAGACGCGGGGGATCCGCTCCGGCACCAGGTTGGCTTGGGCCTCTTTCAGCACCCGGGGGGTCTCCCGCACCCGGCCCAGCGCCGAGCGAAGCCGATCCGGCAGAGGAGCGAAGTCCCGGATGATCAGGGAGAAGACCCCGCCCAGCACCTCCTCCAGGTAGCTGCCGGGGTTCCTTCGGTGGCCCTGCACCTTCTCATAGGATCGGACGAACGAGTCGAAAATATGGGTTACGAGGGTGTAGTCAATGCGCCCGTCGAGGCTGAAGTCCGAGGGGTCCATCCCGCGGAGCTCCGCCAGGGCCGCCTTGATCTCCTCGTGTTCCGCCTCAAGTGCTTCCAGCGATCGATCGCCCAGGCGATCGTCCCATCGATGGTCGCCCAGGTGGGTGGCCGCGACGGGGTTGAGTTCCAGAAAGCGCTCCAGCCACTCTTCCGCACGTCGGTAAAACTTGCTCTCACCGCTCATTGTTCTCCTTCCTCGCGTTGCGTTGTTGGTGGTTGGCCGATCTCGATGACGATCCGCCACGATCCCATCAGCCCTTCCTCCGGGCATGGTTGAGCCGTGAGGCCGGAGATGAGGGGGGCGACGGGCTCGTCTACGCTAAGGGCGTAGGAAACGCCCGGCTCCAGGGTGAAATCGGCGTAACCGGGGTCGACCTCGGGGCGCAGGCCCGTGACGGCGCGATCCGCCCCGCCCGGCCAGGTGAGCCAGAGGACCACGCCGGGCAGTGGGGTCCGCTCCTCCCCTTCCTCCTCCGGCGCGGCTCGGACCAACACCTGCAACTGGGGGAGGGTGTTGGTGCAGATCTGCGTCTGGCTGATGACGCGGTAGGGAAGGATCGACGGCAGGGGGGAGAGGAAGGGGGTGGGCGTGGGGGTGGGCGTCGGTGGGGCCTGGGTCGGCGATGGGGGTGGGGTCGACGTGGGCTCCGGCGTGGGGGAAGGGGGAGGGGTCTCGAGGTAGATGAGCATCGCTGCGGTTCGGACCCCCAGGCGGAAGGCCAACTGGCTGAGGGGGCGCACCACCTCGGCCGATCGCCCCTGGGCGGCGTAGGACTCAATGAGAGCGGACAGCGCTTCCTGTATGTCCTTTGGCGGCAGGGCCTGCAGGCGGCGCTCCGCCCGCTCCAGGTCTCCATCCGCCAGGTATCCCAACGCCGCCAGGCGGATCCATTCGTGCCGGTAGTCGCTGCGCAACAGGTCGGGGGTCGTGTTGTAGAGTTCGACCGGGTCGATCAGCCAGGCGTAGATGAGCCCCAGGATCAGCCCGAGGATCGTCCCTCCGGCGAAAGCCAGTAGGCCCACGCGGTGGCTCACGGTGCCTCCTCCAGGTAGGGGGCCATCGCTGGCGTGGTCGCTCCCATCGCAGCCGCCAGACGGACCAGCATCTGGATGTCTGTCTCCCGTCCTCCCTCGGCGATCAGGGTCTCCGCCAGTTCCCTCACCGGCCGAGCAGGCTGCTCGGGGTCGAGCAGAGTCAGGCGCGCCTGCGCCGCCTCCATGTCCCCCTCCACCTCATAGGCGGCGGCGACCATCAGCACGTACTCGGTCCGATAGTCCTGGCGCAACTGGGCGGGGGCGGTGTTGGTGTAGCGGACCGGCCAGAGGACCCATCCGACGAGCAGGCCGAGGGCGATGCCGACGGCCAGACCAGCCAGAGCAAGAGGTAGAACTCTGCGCATCCCCTCCTCACAGCAGAACGGGGCCGCGAAGACGGGCCCCTTGGGAAACGGATGGGCTGACTAAGGTGCCGGAGGTGGGAGTCGAACCCACACGGGCCAAGCCCACGCGATTTTGAGTCGCGCGCGTCTGCCTGTTCCGCCACTCCGGCAGCGCCGTGGGAAAGTATACCGTGAAACCCACGGGGTGTCAAACGCGGGACCGGCGGGTTGGGCCTGTTCCGGTTTGGGGAGCGGTTCCGTTTGCGCCCTCCTTCTCTCCAAGGTATAATCCCCAGGACCCCAGTAGCAGAGATGAAGATCGGGGTGTTAAGGAGGGTGTGATGGACACGTTGCTGGGTACGGTTGGATGTGTCGGTGGTATCCTGATCCTCTTCCTCATCGTCATCGCCTCCGCCTCCATTAAGGTCGTGCAGGAGTATGAGCGGGGCGTGATCTTCCGCCTGGGACGACTGGTCGGGGCCAAAGGGCCGGGGTTGTTCTTCATCATCCCCTTCATCGACCGGATGGTCAAGGTGGACCTGCGGGTGGTGACCTTGGACATCCCCGCCCAGGAGTGTATCACCAACGATAACGTCACCGTCAAGGTCAACGCCGTCGCCTACTTCCGGGTCGTCGAGCCGACCGATGCCATCGTCCAGGTGGAGGACTATCGGCGGGCTACGTGGCAGATCGCCCAGACCTCGCTGCGGAACGTCATCGGTCAGTCGGAACTGGACGAGCTGCTGGCCCATCGGGAGAAGATCAACAACCAGTTGCAGCACATCATCGACGAGCAGACCGAGCCGTGGGGCGTCAAGGTCAGCATCGTCGAGATCAAGGACGTCGAACTTCCCCAGACGATGCAGCGGGCGATGGCCCGACAGGCGGAGGCGGAGCGGGAGAAGCGGGCCAAGATCATCCACGCCGAGGGTGAGTATCAGGCGGCGAAGACGCTGGCCGAAGCAGCGAAGACGATCGGCGAGGTGCCGGCTGCCATCCAGTTGCGCTACCTCCAGACCCTGACCGAGATCGCCGTGGAGAAGAACTCCACCATCATCTTCCCCGTACCCATCGAGTTCCTTCGCGGCCTCGCCGACCTCTTCGAGCGCATCGGTTCGGAGAAGTAGGCCGGGGATAGGGCAGATAGAGGATGCGCCTGGAGAAACTCCGCCTGGAGGACGCCGCTCAGCGACTGACCGAGCCGTTCTCGATGATCGACCTGGCGACCGTCGGCGATCTGACGGTGAGCCTCTATCTCTGCCAGGGGGTGCTGGCTTGGCACCGGCACCTGGACCAGGACGAGTTGTTCTGGGTCCACAAAGGCGTCATCCTCCTGGAAAGCGAGCGGGGAAAGGTGCGGCTGCGGCCGGGGGAACTGACGGTGGTCCACAAGGGGCTGGCCCACCGGTCCAGTTCCCCCCTTCGTTCCACCGTCCTCCTGGTCCGCTGCACCGTCCTTCCCAACCGGAAGAACGGTCGGTTCCGGTTGTATGGGACGACCGAACCGGGTCCAGAGCGGGTCAGCCTGCGGGCCGCCGCCCGACAGTTGTCGGCTCCCTTCCGGCCCCAGACCGTCGCCCGGGTGGAGGACGCGGTCGTCCAGGTGGCCCGTGGAAAGGGCGTATGGCCGATGCCGGAACTGGCCGAGTACGACACGCTTCTCGTCGCGCTCAGCGGTACGGTGATCGTCCAGACCGAGCGGGGAGCCCTTGCCCTCCGTGCCGACGAACTGACGGTGGTCCCTCGGGGGATGGTCTACACCCTTACGACCACGGAGGACGCCGTTCTGGTACGGCTGA
>CAZOLN010000024.1:0-7905 GCA_964580565.1 uncultured Anaerolineales bacterium | reverse complement strand
AGGAGACGGAGATGACCCAGGCCCTGTATCGCAAGTGGCGACCCCGCACTTTTGAGGAGGTCGTCGGCCAGGAACATGTGGTGCGTACCCTGCGCAACGCGCTCAACTCGGGGCGGGTCCATCATGCCTACCTCTTCGCAGGCCCGCGCGGGACCGGCAAGACGACCACCGCCCGGCTGCTGGCCAAGGCGGTCAACTGCCTGGCCCCCGACCCCGCAGACCGGCCCTGCAACAAGTGCGCCATCTGCCAGGCGGTCAACGAGGGGCGGCTGATGGACCTGATCGAGATCGACGCCGCCTCCAACACCGGCGTGGACGACGTGCGCGAACTGCGGGAGCGGGTCGGCTTTCGGCCCAACGTGGCCCGGTACAAGGTGTACGTCATCGACGAGGTCCATATGCTCTCCAACGCCGCTTTCAACGCCCTCCTCAAGACCCTGGAGGAACCCCCGCCTCACGCCATCTTCGTCCTGGCGACCACCGAGCCACACCGTATCCCGCCGACCATCCGGTCCCGCTGCCAGCGGTTCGACTTCCGCCGCATTCCCCTGGAGGCTATCGTCGAGCGGCTGGAGCGGATCACCCAGGGGGAGGGGATCGTCGCCGAGCGGGAGGCCCTCACCCTCATCGCCCGCCAGGCCACCGGCAGTATGCGGGACGCCGAAAGTCTCCTCGACCAACTGGCTGCCTACACCGACGGGGGGATCACCGTCGACGTGGTGCGGGCCGCGCTGGGGACCGGCGCGGAGGAGGCGGTGATGGGATTGGTGGACGCCCTCGCCGAGGGGGATACTGCCCGCGGCCTGGACCTGATCAACCGGGTGGTGGATCAGGGGATCGACCCCCGCCAGTTCGCCCGGCAGGTGGTGGAGCACCTGCGGGGGCTCCTGCTCACCCGCCTGGGCTCGGAGGAGACCCCGCTCCACATCCCCGACGGGCTGCGGGAGACGTTCCAGGCTCAGGCGCGCCGCTTCGAACCGCGCCAACTGGCCCGGGCGGTCCGCCTGTTCAACCAGGCCGCGGTGGAGGCCCGGGCCGCCTGGCAGCCTCAACTGCCGCTGGAACTGGCCTTTGTGGAGGCGATGTTGCCGAGGGAGGCGTCCTCCCCAAAAAGCGAGTCTCCCACCACCACCGTCCCCCCAGGTCGTAGGGAGGCCCCCACGCCGCCTCCTACCCCCCGGCCCACCGCCACAGCAGAGCGGGCCGTCTCTCCAAAACCAGCGACACGGCATCCCGCGTCGGCCCCGCCACGCGCCGCGAAGGAGCCTCCGGCGCAGGAGCCCGCACCGACCATCCCCCCCGCCGAGGGGATGCCTTCCCTGGAAATGTTCCAGGATCGCTGGGCGGACCTGCTCCAGGCGATCCGCCCCCACAACCACTCTCTGGAGGCCCTCCTCCGATCCGGCCGCCCCCTGCGGGTGGAAGGAGAGACATTGATACTCGGATTCCGGTATCCCTTCCACCAGGGCAAAGTCTCGGAGGAGAACAACCGGCGCGCGGTCGAGGATGCACTGGAGCGACTGTTCGGTCGGCCCGTCCGGGTCCGATGCGAGTTGGTTCCCAAGGACAAGCCATCCAATCCCCCCCGCGCGGCCCCGCCTCCCTCCCAACCGCCGGTCAGAGACGAACTGGTGGAGGCAGCCGTGCGAGAACTGGGAGCACGGGTGGTCCATAGGGCAGATGACCACAGAGACACAGAGGGCACGGAGGTCTCACCAGTTTGAGGGAAGACCCCACGCTCTCCGCGCCCCTGTGGGGAAAACCGGTTTGGGAGAGGAAGATGCCAAAGAGAGGAAAACGCCGGATGAAAGGAGGCCTCCCCGGCCAGGCCGGGATGCTCAAGCAGTTGCAGAGCCTCCAGGAGAACCTGCTGAAGGCCCAGGAGGAAATCGCCGCGATGACCGTCACCGCCACCGCTGGCGGAGGAGCGGTCACCGCCGTCGTCTCCGGCGACCGCCGGGTCCGGTCCATCACCATCCAGCCCGAGGTGGTCGATCCGGAGGACGTCGAGATGCTACAGGACCTCATCGTCGCGGCCGTCAATCAGGGGTTGGAGCAGGTCGAGCGGGCGGCGGCGGAAAAGATGAATGAGGTGACGGGAGGGCTGGGGGGATTGGCGGGAGGGTTGTTAGGGTAGGAAGCGGGGAAGCAGGGAAGCAGGAGGCAAGATGGGAGCGATGCCGCCGTCGGTGGAGCGGTTGATCGAGACACTTTCGGAACTGCCGGGGATCGGCCCGAAGACGGCCTCCCGGCTGACCTTCTTCCTCCTGCGGGCCGAATCCGACCTGCCCTTGCGCCTCGCCGAGGCCCTGCGCGATCTGAAGGAGAAGACCCGCTTCTGCTCCGTCTGTTTCAACATCACCGAGGAGGATCCCTGCCCGATCTGCAGCGACCCCGGGCGGGACCGGTCCACTATCTGCGTGGTGGAGGAGCCGCTGGACGTGCTGGCCATCGAGCGGACGGAGCAGTACCGCGGCCTCTACCACGTCCTCCACGGGGCCCTGGCGCCGATCGAGGGGGTCTTCGCCGAGGACCTGCGCATCGCGGAGTTGCTCCAGCGGGTGCGGACCGGCGAGGTGAGGGAGGTCATCCTGGCGACCAACCCCACCGGCGAGGGGGACTACACCGCCGCTTACCTCGTCTCCAAGTTGCGTCCCCTAGGGGTGCGGATCACCCGGTTGGGCCGGGGGCTCCCCGTCGGTGGGGACCTGGAGTACGCCGACCAGGTCACCCTCGCCAATGCGCTGGAGGGGCGGCGGGAGGTGTAGCAGGGAGCAGGGGGCAGGATGCTGGAAGCAGGAAGCAAGATGCAGGATGCAATGAGTGAGTTGGAAACGTTGATCCACGAGCACGTCGCGGTGGCCGAGCCGCTGTTTAAGGCCCACGCGCTGGCCCAGTGGGAGGCCCACACCACCGGTAAGCCGGAGGCTCAGGAGAGGGCGGCCCGGCTGAGCGCCGAGGTGATGCGGCTCTACGCCCAGCCGGAGCCGTTCCGGCGACTGGCCGAGTTCCGCCGCACACCCCCCGCCGACCCCCTTCTGGCCCGACAACTGGAGCGGCTCTACCTGCGCTACCTGGTCGGTCAGCGGGACCCTCACATCATCGACCGGCTGACCCAGGTCGAGAAGGAGGTCCGCGCGGAGGTGGTCAATTACCGTCCGCGGGTCCAGGGGCGATCCGTGTCCGATAACGACATTCTGGCGATTTTGCGGGAGGAGACCGATTCGGCGGTCCGGAAGGAGGCGTGGGAGGCCAGCAAGGAGATCGGCGGCCGCATCGCCGACCGGGTCCGCGAACTGGCCCACCTGCGCAATGAAGGAGCCCGTCGCCTGGGCTTCCCCGACTACTACCACCTCTCCCTCGCCGGGCAGGAACTGGACCCCGATGAACTGTTCGACCTGTTGGACCAACTGGCGGAGCAGACCGAAGGGCCCTTCCGGCGGGCGAAGGGGTGGCTGGACCGGCGACTGGCCGACCGGTTCGGAGTGGGGCCCGACCAACTGCGGCCCTGGCACTACGGCGACCCCTTCTTCCAGCAGGCCCCTGAGGACCCCGACCTGGATCTGAGCCCGTTCCTGGAGGGGAAGGACCTGGAGGAACTGGCCCGGCGGACCTACGAGGGGATCGGGATGGAGGTCGACGACATCCTGTCTCGATCCGACCTCTATGAGCGACCGGGAAAGGACCAGCACGCCTTTTGTCTGGACGTGGACCGGAAGGGGGATATTCGGATCCTCGCCAACCTGCGGCCCATCGGGCGGTGGATGACCACGCTCTTGCACGAACTGGGGCACGGTGTGTACGACAAGTACATCGACCGGGACCTGCCCTGGCTCCTGCGTCGGCCGGCTCACACCTTCACCACCGAGGCGGTGGCGATCCTGATGGGCCGCCAGGCCCGCACGGCCCGCTGGCTGCGCGAGGTGCTGGGCCTTCCGGAGGAGAGGGTGGGCCCCCTGGCGGCCGGGCTGGCCCAGCAGGAACGGCTCAACTCGCTGGTCTTCGTCCGCTGGGCCCTGGTGATGGTCCACTTTGAGCGGGCTTTCTACGCCGACCCGGACCAGGATCTGGACACCCTCTGGTGGGACCTCAAGGAGCGGTTCCAGTTGCTCACCCGGCCGGAGGGACGGCACGAGCCGGACTGGGCGGCCAAGTACCACATCGCCCTCGCGCCGGTCTATTACCACAATTACATCCTCGGCGAACTCTTCGCCTCCCAATTGGGGGATCTCATTGAGGAACGGTTCGGCGGGCTGGTGGGCAGGCCGGAGGCTGGCGCCTTCCTGATCGAGCGGGTGCTGGCCCCCGGCGCGCGGCTGGACTGGCGGGCGTTGGTCGAGCACGCGACCGGGCGTCCCCTCACACCGGAGCCCTTCGCGGCCTGGGTCTCGTCCTGGTCTCCTCCGACCGCTTGATGGAGAGAGGGAGAATGTTCGACCCCCAGTCCCCATCGAGAGGCTTGCTGAGCACCTTCCTGGTCACGCTGGGTCTGTTGCTCCTCCTGGTCGGCGGGGCGCTGATGAGCCCAGGCCTCATCCCGTACGCGTCCGTTGCCGTGCCCTCACCGCCCGCGGCTCAGCCGGAGACGGTCACCCCGACCACCCCGACGCACGGCACACCGTCGCCCTCGCCCGACGCGCCCGCCTACGCCGTCCCGCCTGCGCTCCTTCCTTCCTTTGAGTTAGACGAGGCTCCCTCTGTTGTCGCCGATCCCTCCTTCGACCCGGTCGACCCGGTCCCGACCCCTACGCCTGCGCCGAAGGGGTATCCCCCCACCCGCATCGTGATCCCCGCCATCGGATTGGACGCGCCGGTGGTCACCACGACGTGGGAGGTGGTGGACGTGGGAGGAGTCCAGCAGGCCGTGTGGCAGGTCCCGCCGATGCGGGCCGCGGGCTGGCACCTAGGTTCCGCCCCCTTGGGCGTCCCAGGCAACACGGTCCTCAACGGCCACAACACCACCCACGGGGAGGTCTTCCGCGATCTCCACCAGGTCCAGCCGGGGGACCTGATCCTCCTCTATTCGGACGACCTCGAGTTCACCTACGAGGTGGACGAGGTGTTGATCCTGCCCGAAGCCGGGCAGCCGCTAGAGGTGCGCCAGGCCAACGCTCAGTATATCCAGCCCACCCAGGACGAACGGGTGACGCTGGTCACCTGCCACCCCTACGGCAGCCTCCGGTATCGACTGATCGTCATCGCCAGACCGATAGAGGTCCTCCCAGCGGAGGTCAAATGACGGCGCGCAGGAGGAGGTTCAAGATGCCCATCCCGATCTTCTCGCTGGTCCACCGACTCCGACGGCACCACGCCCTGGAGCACGCGACGATCCACGTTCTCACCCAGCGGTACCCCAACCTGCGGGTGGTGGGGCGCTCCACGCTGGACGGGTTCGTCCTCTACGGCGACCTGCCGACGGAGGGGGTGCTGCTGGCGGCTCAGCACGCGCTGAAGCGGCTCCAGGCCGGTCAACGCAGCCTGGCGATCCATCCGGCCTGTGGGACCAACTTCGTGGCCGCCGGTGCGCTGGCGGGGCTGGGGGCCTTTGCCGTGTTGACCCCCCGTCGTAGGGGTTGGAGGGACTGGCTGAGCAGACTCCCCACGGTCCTCCTGGTCGCCACGGTGGGAACTCTGCTGGGCCAGCGGGTAGGGATCCTCCTCCAGGCCCTGGTCACCACCGATCCCAACGTCGGGTCGCTGCGCATCGCCGGGATCGTCCGCGAGGAGCGGGGATCGCTGATCGTCCACCGGGTCCGGGTGAGGGAGGAATGAACAAGCCGCCCCCTACTTTTTATGTGTTCCACGGGGACGACGAGTTGACCTGCGCCGAGACGGTGGCCGAACTCCGCCAGCGGCTCGACGGCTCCGGGATGGCCGATCTGAACACGACCGTCCTCGACGGTCAAAAGGTGACCCTGACCGATCTCCGGAACGCGTGCGAGGCGATCCCCTTCCTTGCCGACCGTCGTCTGGTCATCGTCGAGGGGCTGCTGAGCCGCCTTCAGCAGAAAGGGGATCGGTTCCTCAAGGGGCTCCTGGAACTCCTTCCGCGGTTGCCGGAGACGACCCGTTTGATCTTCGTCGAGGATCGTCCCCTTCCCGACGGCCATCCGGTGCTGCGGCTGGCCCAGGAACATCCCCGGGGATACGCCCGTCGCTTCGATCTGCCCGACGCGCGGGAGTTGCCCCGATGGATCGAGCGGCGGGTCCGGCGCCACGGCGGCCGCATCGCCCCTCAGGCCGCCGCACGGCTTGCCGAGGTGATCGGTTCCGACCTTCGGCTGCTGGATCAGGAGATCCTCAAACTGGTCACCTACGTGGGCCCCGAACGGGAGATCACGGTGGAGGACGTCGCCCGCCTCGTCCCCTACGTTCAGCAGGCTGTGGTGTTCGACCTGGTGGACGCGCTGGGGCGGCGGGACGGTCGGACCGCGGCCTCGACGCTACAGCGGCTCCTCGATGGAGGGGAGCATCCGATGGGGATCCTGGCGATGATCGTCCGCCAGTTCCGGCTTCTCATCCAGGTCGCCGAACTGCGCCGGGCGGGGGAGAATGGCACGACGATCGCCCGCATTCTGAACCTCCACCCCTACCCGGCGCGCAAACTCTACGTCCAATCGACCAACTTCACCCCGGCCCAACTGGAGCAGATCTATCGCCACCTGCTGGCGACGGATGCGGAGATCAAGCAGGGGAACCTGGCGCCGGAGATCGCTCTCGATCTCCTCGTGGCCGGGCTGACCGGCCGCGGTTCCTCCCGTTGACCTCTTCTTCCCCTACCCAGAAGTGGTGCCGCAGGACCGAGGGGAGCGGAAGGACCCGCACCCCGTTGATACGACGGGCCCGCCCGTTCAGTAGGGAGGGGTGGACGTAGCAGACGTTGGGCGGCCGTCCGAACTTCTGTCGATACCGCCGTACTGCCCTGCCGACCTTCTGAGCCAGGTCCCGCTTCGGATCGTCGTCGAACCAGAGAAGCCCTTCTCTCATCACCGTCATCCGTTTCCCCCTTCACCAGCGGCGGCCCCGGAACTCCGGTTCGTCCTCCTCGCCGACGACGGTGAACTCCCGCGGTGTGGGCGGCATCGGCTGCATGTAGGGGGGCATATACCCTCCCTGAGGCAGCGCCGCCTGGCCGGTGTGCGGCGGGGACTGGATGACGACCACCGGTGGGTAGGTGTTCTGCTGGGGCGGGAGTGACCGCGCCTCCTGGCGGCGGCGGGTGACCCAGACGATGAGCAGGCTGGTGGGGATGCTGGCTCCCACACCGCAGACGGCCCCGGCCAACACGGCGACGGCCTGGTCGCTGAGGCGCTGACCGATCATCGCCGCCAGCGTGATGACGAAAGCGATCACCACAAGCCCGACGAAGAGCGATACGCGCCCTCCTCGCCGCGAGCCGCCTGCCCCGCCTCCGCGGGGTGGCTCGTAGAACCGCTGATCCGGCCCGCCATGCATCATCTTTCCCTCCTTGTCTCAGACAACCACGGAGCGTCGTTTTCGCTGTGCCCCTGCCGCGGGCGGCCTCAGGCGGGAACCGGCTCCCCGGCCTGGGGGAGGAGGTAGGCTCCGGGAGGTGCAGGGATCGGCAGGGCCTGCCGACGGAGCCCCTCCACCAATTCCCTCACCTCTTCCGTCGAGACGTAGGCGGCCTGGAAGCGGAAGAGCCGTCCTTCGGCCACGGCGATGAAGTCCCCTCGGCCCTGCAGCCGTTCCGCCCCTGTGCCCGACCAGCCGGAGGCCACCCGCGCGTCCTGCGCCGTCGCCACCTTGCCCACCAGTCGCACTGGGAAGTTCGCCGTCATCAAACTTCCCAGCACCGCGGAGGTCGGCTTCTGCGTCGCCGCCACCGCGTGGATGCCCGCCTCCCGCCCCCGCTGCACCAGCCGGGTCAACGACCGCTCCGCC
>CAZOLN010000023.1:25810-27050 GCA_964580565.1 uncultured Anaerolineales bacterium | reverse complement strand
GTGGTAGAGTCGAGGAAGGTGCCACCGTTGGAGGACGTGCAAGGGGCCATCGCTGAGGCGCTGGCCCATCCCATCGGCACGCCTCCGCTGCGGGAGATGGCCCGCCCGGGAGACAAGGTCTGCATCGTCTTCACCGACGTCACCCGCGCCAGCCCCGACCACCTGCTGGTCCCGGCGCTCCTGGCCGAACTGGCGGCGGCGGGGGTGCGGGAGGAGGATGTCACCCTGCTCTGCGGCATCGGGATGCACCGGCCCTCGACGCCGGAGGAGAAGATCGCCAAACTGGGCGCGGATGTGGTCGCCCGCTACCGGGTGATCGACAACGAGCCGCGCAATCCCAAAGCGCTGGTCGACCTGGGGGTGACCCCCGGCGGGGTGCCGGTCTGGGTGCATCGGGCGGCGGTGGAGGCGGACCTGTTGATCGCCACCGGGCTGGTGGAGCCGCACCAGTACGCTGGCTACTCCGGCGGCCGGAAGACGGTGGCGGTGGGGGCGGCTGGCGAACCGCTCATCGCCCACACCCACGGTCCGGCCTTTATCGATCATCCCGGCACGCGGCTGGGCCGCATCGAGGGGAACCCCTTTCACGAGGCGATCACCGAGGCCGCCCGTCGCGCGGGGCTCCGTTTCATTCTCAACGTGGTGCTGGACGACGAGAAACGGATCCTCAAGGTGGCGGCCGGGGAGCCGGATGCGACCTTCCGCGAACTGGTCGCCTTCGCCCGCACCGTCTACGAGGTGGAGATCCCCCACCAGTACGACGTCGCCATCGGCGGGGTGGGGTATCCGAAGGACACCAATCTCTACCAGGCCAGCCGTGCTGCCTCCTATCTGTTCTTCGCACCGACCCCCGTGGTTCGTCCCGGGGGTTTTCTTATCGTCCCCGCCCGGTGCGAGGAGGGGGCGGGCGAGGGGGTGGGGGAGCAGCGGTTCTTCGCCGCGATGCGGGATGCGGTCAGCGTGCAGGCCATCCTGGACGACGCCCGCGCCCACGGCTACCCGCCGGGCCAGCAGCGGGCGTTCGTGATGGCGAAGGTGCTGGAGCAGGCGCGGGTGGTCATCGTCGGCAGCGAGTGCCCGGAGGTGGTGCAGCAGTGCAAGATGACCCCCGCCGCGACGATGGAGGAGGCGCTGGCGCTGGCCGCGCGGGAGTTGGGGCCGGAACTGGACGTGTTGATCGTCCCCCACGCGCTGTTGACGTTGCCGGTGGTGGTTGGTGGCTAGGAGTACGAGCGACGAG
>CAZOLN010000023.1:10993-25710 GCA_964580565.1 uncultured Anaerolineales bacterium | reverse complement strand
CATTCGCAAAGACGAATACCTTCACTGCATCCGTTGCGGTCTCTGCCTCGCCACCTGTCCGACCTATCAGTTGACGTTGAAGGAGACCGACTCCCCTCGCGCTCGGGTGGCGCTGCTGCGGGCGATGCGGGAAGGGCTGGTCGAGCGGCCCACCGACCATACCGCTGCCCAGTACTTCCGGTGCCTCCTCTGCGGGGCCTGCACCTTCACCTGCCCCAGCGGGGTCACGGTGGACCGGATCCTGGAACTGACCAGGGGGGAGATGGCCGAACTAGGGC
This sequence comes from uncultured Anaerolineales bacterium, assembly GCA_964580565.1. GTDB lineage: Bacteria > Chloroflexota > Anaerolineae > B4-G1 > DUEL01 > DUEL01. The sequence goes on along the minus strand of CAZOLN010000023.1, from coordinate 25,432 downwards.
TGCTTCCTCAACCGCTGGTGGCGCTGAACCAGCGGGTCGCGGAGCGCCACAACATCTCCGGGGAGCCCAACGAGAGCCGTCTGATGTGGGCGGAGAACCTTCCCGAGCCGCCCTCCGGCCTGGGCAAAGAGCGGGCGGAGGTGGTCTACTTCGTCGGGTGCGTCAGCGCCCTCTTCCCGCGCAGTTACCGGGTGGCGCAGTCCTTCGTGGAGATCCTCGAGCGGGGTGGGGTGGACTACGGGCTGTTGGGGGAGCAGGAGTGGTGCTGCGGCTACCCGATGGCCATCAACGGCGAACTGGAGGAGGCGCGTGAGACCATCCGCCACAACGTGGAGGCGGTTCGGGCGATGGGGGCAAAGACGGTGGTCACCACCTGCCCTTCCTGCTTTCACTTCTGGAAGCACACCTACCCGGTCGCGTTGGGGGAGGAACTGGGGTTCGAGGTGGTCCACTCCACCGAGTTCCTGGCCGATCTGCTGGAGGAAGGTCGTCTCCCGCTGCGGGAGGATCTGCCGGAGCAGGCGGTCACCTATCACGATCCGTGCGACCTGGGTCGCAAGAGCGGGGTGTTCGACGCTCCCCGGCGCATCCTGGCCGCCATCCCCGGCGTGACCCTGGTGGAGATGGAGGAGAACCGGGAGGGGTCCCATTGCTGCGGCGGCGGGGGGAACCTGGAGAGTTTCGACCCCGAGATGAGCCGGGCCATCGCTGCACGGCGGATCCGTCAGGCGGCCGAGACCGGTGCTCGTGTGGTCCTTTCCGCCTGTCAGCAGTGTGAACGGACCCTCTTCAACGCCGCCCGCGCCGAGCGGATCCGGGTGCGGGTGAAGGACATCGCGGAGATGGTGCTGGAGGCACTGGTAATCAATGGGCAATGACCAATGACCAATGGTAAATGACTAATGACCAGTGGGCAGTGAATAGAGAGACTATGGACAATCTAGTTGCCAAACTGCAAGAGGTTCTGGGAGCGGAGAAGGTTCTTACTTCTCTGGAGGATCGCATCGCCTACTCCTACGACGGCACCTTTGCCCAGAGCCTGCCGGATGTGGCAGTGCTGCCTGAGTCCACCGAGGAGGTAGCGGCGGTGGTGCGACTGGCCGCCGAACGCCGGGTGCCCGTGGTGCCCCGCGGGATGGCCTCCGGGTTGGCGGGGGCCTCTATTCCCTTCAGCGGGGGCATCGCCCTCTCCCTCACGCGGATGAACCGCATCCTGGAGATCGATGAAGTGAACCAGACCGCGCGGGTCGAGGCAGGGATCGTTACCGCGGAGTTCCAGGCGGAGGTAGAGAAGTTAGGTCTCTTCTATCCACCCGACCCTTCCAGCAACAAGCAGTCCACCATCGGTGGGAACATCGCTTGCAACGCCGGGGGACCGCGTTGTCTTAAGTATGGGGTCACCGGCGACTACGTGATGGGCCTCACCGTCGTCCTGCCCGATGGGCGGGTGCTGGAGACCGGGGGAAAGGCGATCAAGAACGTGGTCGGGTATGACCTGACCTCCCTTTTCGTCGGTTCGGAGGGGACGCTAGGGGTGATCACCGAAGCGCTCCTGAAGTTGGTCGCCAAGCCCCGGTTCGTACGCACCGCCCGGGCCGAGTTTCCCTCTCTGGACGACGCCTCTCGCACGGTCAACGCCATCCTCTCCGCCGGCATCGTCCCTGCTACGTTGGAGTTGATGGACGAGACGGCCATCGAGTGCATTGAGGAGGCGATGCAACTGGGGCTGCCGCTGGATGTGGAGGCGATGCTGATCATCGAGGCCGACGGCTCGGACGAGGATGCGGTGGTGCGGGAGATCGAATCGGTGGCCCGCATCTGCAAGGAGAGCGGTGCACGCGCGGTGGAGGTTGCCCAGAGTGAGGAAGACCGGGCCGAACTGTGGCGTGCCCGTCGCTCCGTCTCCCCCTCCCTGGCCCGCAGGGCGCCCAACAAACTGGGGGAAGACATCACCGTTCCCCGCTCCGCCATCCCTGAGGCGGTCCGCCGCATCAAGGCGATCAGCGGTCGCTACGGGCTCCCCATCGTCATCTTCGGCCACGCGGGCGATGGGAACCTTCACCCCAACATTCTCTTCGATAAGCGGGATCCCGGGCAGTGGGCCAAGATCGAGCCGATGGTGGGGGAGATCTTCGGGGTGGCCCTGGAGTTGGGCGGCACCCTCTCCGGTGAGCATGGCATCGGTACGCTCAAGCGGCCCTACATAGAGGAAGCGCTGGGGCCGGTCTCGCTGGAGGTGCAGCGGCGGATCAAACAGGCGCTGGACCCGCTAAACATCATGAATCCAGGAAAAGTGTTGCCGTGATGCGTGAGAGGTGCGCACATCACGTATCACGATCACGTATCACATTCAGGAGGTCATCCGTGACAGAGTCAGAGCACAAGCGCAACCTTGCCCAGATCTTGATGCGACATCCTCACGTGTTTGATAATCCTGACCGAAGGACGATGATTCAGGCGGCGGTAGACTATAGAGAAGCGCTGGTCGCCGCCAACGGCGCGCTGGCGACCTGGACGCCCCCTGAGTCCACCGGCCGCAGTCCAAAAGACACGTACATCGTCCGGCATCCCGAGAGCGAGGACACCATCGACTGGGATTCCCCCAACAACATCCCGATGGAGCCCGAGACGTTCGACATGCTCTTCGAGGATGCGATCAAAACTCTCTTCCGCAAGCCTCGGCTGTTCGTGACCGATCGGGTGGTGGGGGCGGATTCGTCCTACGCCCTGCCGGTTCGTGTAGTAACCGACCGGGCGCTCACGGCCCTCTTCACCGACAACATGTTCCGCCCCGTTCCGGAGGACATCGACCGGAGCATCTTCGCCGACCGGGGGTTCACCCTCCTGGTCTGTCCCTACGACAAGCTGGACCGCGCCCGGTACGAGGGGCGGCTGCGCAGGCTGCCCGACGGCCGCACCTCCGATATGGCGGTGGCGATGGACTTCGACCGGATGCTCGGCGTGGTCTACGGCTCCGCCTACGGTGGGAGTGTTAAGAAGCTCATCTTCACAGTTATGAACTACATCCTCCCCGGCGAGGGGATCCTGCCCCTTCACTGCTCCGCCAACGAGGGACCAGAGGGCGATTGCGCCCTGCTGCTGGGCCTCTCCGGCACCGGCAAGACCACCCTCTCCGCCGATCCTCGCCGGGCGCTCTTGGGGGACGACGAGCACGGCTGGAGCGACAACGGCATCGCCAACTTCGAGAACGGGTGCTATGCCAAACTGATCAACCTGCGGGCGGACAAGGAGCCGGAGATCTGGAACGCCGTCCTGCACGAGGCCCATTACCTGGACCACGGGGCGATCGTCGAGAACGCGATGATGTATCCGGATGGCACCTTCGATCTGGACGACGACCGGTTCACGCCGAACTCCCGCGCCTCCTATCCGCTCTCCTTCCTGACCAACATCAAGATCTCTTCGATGAGCGGCCATCCGCGTACGATCCTCTTCCTCGCCGCCGACGCCAACGGGGTGCTCCCGCCGGTGGCGAAACTGACCCCCGAGCAGGCGATGCTCTGGTTCCTGATGGGGTACACCAGCAAACTGGCCGGTACGGAGACGGGGATCGTCGACCCGGTCTCCACCTTCTCTCGCTTCTTCGGCGAGCCCTTCATGCCCCGCAACCCGGACGTCTACGCCCGGATGCTGGGGGAGCGGCTGGAGAGACACGGCACCCGCGTCTACCTGGTCAACACCGGCTGGTCCGGCGGCCCCTTTGGCGTGGGGGAGCGGATGGACATCAACCTGACCCGCGAGATCGTCCACGCCGCGCTGACCGGCGCGCTGGAGGAGGTGGAGTACGTGGAGGATCCGCTCTTCCATATCTGGATCCCCAAGCGTTGCCCCGGCGTCCCCTCGGAGGTCCTGTTCCCCCGCAACACCTGGGCGGACAAGGACGCCTACGACGCTCGGGCGCGGAAACTGGCCCAGGACTTCAGCGACCACTTCGACCGGGCTTATGGGGATAAGAACATCGACCCGGCCGTCGTCGCCCAGTGCCCGGGAAAGTGAGGGCTCCGGGTTTCAGGTTCTGGGTTCGATCAGCCTGGAACCTGGAACTTTGAAACCTGAAACACAGATCGTGTGGAGGTCCAATGAGCACACAACCTACCAAAGAGGAACTGCTTGCTAAAGCGAAGAAACCCGCAGAGGACGCGATGCGGCTGCATCCCTTCTATCGGGGCAAGGTGCAGATCGCGCCGAAGTGCCCCGTGCGGGGGTTGAGCGACTTTGCCATCTGGTACACGCCGGGGGTGGCGGCTCCCTGTCGGGCTATCCACGAGAACCCCGATCTGGCCTACGAGTACACCAACAAGGCCAACACCGTCGCCGTCGTCTCCGACGGGACGCGGGTGTTGGGGTTGGGGGACATCGGCCCGCTGGCCGGGATGCCGGTGATGGAGGGGAAGGCTCTGCTCTTCAAGTACCTGGGTGGGGTGGATGCGGTGCCCATTTGCTTGGACACCAAGGACCCCTACCGGATCATCCTCGCCGTCAAGTTGATCCAGCCCTCCTTCGGCGGCATCAACCTGGAGGACATCTCCCAACCGAAGTGCTTCCGAGTGCTGGACATGCTCCGCACCGACCCGGAGGTGAAGATCCCGGTCTGGCACGACGATCAGCAGGGGACGGCGACGGTCATCCTGGCCGGGCTGATCAACGCGCTGAAGGTGGTGGGGAAGCGGATGGAGGAGGTGAAGATCGCCGTCATCGGCACCGGCGCGGCCAACATCGCCACCATCCGGCTTCTCCTGGCCTCCGGCGTCCCCTTCGGCAACATCATCGCCTGCGACAGCAAGGGGATCCTCCACCCGGAGCGGGAGGACATCGCCCAGCGGAAGATCGAGTTCGTGGACAAGTGGCGCATCTGCCAGCACTCCAACGCCGAGGGACGGCGGGGCGGCATCCCCGAGGCGCTGCGCGGCGTCGATGTCTGCATCGCCGCCAGCAAACCGGGGCCGGGCACCATCCTCCCGGAGTGGGTGGAGGCGATGGCGGAGGACGCGATCGTCTTTGCCTGCGCCAACCCCATCCCCGAGATCTGGCCCTGGGAGGCGAAGGAGGCTGGAGCGCGGGTCGTCGGCACCGGCCGGAGCGACTTCCCCAACCAGATCAACAACTCCCTGGGCTTCCCGGCCATCTTCCGCGGCGTGCTCGACGTCCGGGCCTCCACCATCACCGATGAGATGGCCATCACCGCGGCGCGGGAACTGGCCCGCTGTGCTGAGGAGAAGGGCCTGCACGAAGAATACATCATCCCCTCGATGGACGAGTGGGAGGTCTTTCCTCGCGAGGCTGCGGCGGTGGGGGTGAAGGCGCAGGAGCAGGGCGTCGCCCGGCTACAACTTTCCTACGACGAACTGCTCCGCAAGGCGGAGGATACCATCCGCCAGGCGCGGGAGATGACGCAGTTTCTGATGGAAAAAGGTCTCATCCCACCGGTGCCGAAGGAGTGGGAAGGGGAGCGTGGGGCGTGAAACGTGAAACGTGAAACGTGAGGCGTGAAACGTGAGGCGTGAGAGGAGAGACGTCCAATGTACGATCTGATCGTCATCGGTGGCGGACCAGCCGGGATCACCGCGGCGGCGATCGCCATCAACCAGCGGCTGGAGACGCTGATCATCGCTGAGCGGTGGGGCGGCCAGACGACCTACGAGATGCAGTTGGAGGATATGGAGGGCCAGGAGATCATCACCGGGGAGTCGCTGCTGGAGGCCTTCCGTCGCCAGTTGGATTATCTGGATTTCGCCCGTCGGTTCGATCGGGTGGTGAGGGTGACGCCAGAGGAGGACCGGTTCGTGGTGGAGACCGGCCGGGGAGACCGGTTCGAAGGGCAGGCGCTGATCATCGCTACGGGGGCCAAGCCGCAGCGGCTCGACGTGCCGGGGGAGGACAGGCTGGCGGGCCGGGGCCTGAGTTACTCGGCGGCGACGCACGCTGGCCTCTTCTTGGGCAAGGATGTGGCGGTGGTGGGGAACGGGCGCCGGGCCCAATGGGCCACTGCCAGCCTGGCCCGCAAGGCCCACCGGGTCTACCTCCTGGCCCCGGAGCCCTTGGTGCCAACCCCCCTCGCTGCACGGCTGCGCCGGATGGAGAACGTCGAAGTGGTCGAGGGGGCGACGGTGAGGGAGGTGCTCGGCGAGTCGTTCGTGGAGGGCGTCCGTGTGACGATGCCGGACGGCGCCGAGCGGGAGATCCCGGTCAAGGGGGTCTTTGTCAAACTGGCGCGTACGCCCAACTCGGAACTGGTGCGGGAGTGGATCGACTGCGACGACCGGGGTCACATCATCGTCGACGTTCACTGCGCTACCAGTTGGCCGGGGGTCTTCGCCGCGGGGGACGTCACCCTGGTCTCCGAACAGGTGTTGGTCCACATCGGTGAGGGAGCCAAGGCGGCCTTGTCGGCCCACCACTACCTGCTGATGCGGTAGACGTCGCTGGTGTGCCCACCTGAGAAGGGGAACGGCGGTCCGCTAACGACCGCCGTTCCTCGTTGTCGGCTGGGAAGCCGCAGAGGGCTCAATTTGCAGAGAGTCTCGGTGTGATGAAAATTTGACGAATAGGTCGCATAAGGTATACTTCAACCCCGTGGAAGAGGACCTGCTTTGGCTTCATCTGCGGGAGTTGCCGGCCTTTCGGGCGCTGTTGCGGGCGACCGAGGCCCGTTTCTACGCCGACCTGCCGCTGGTGGGGCCGGTTCTGGACCTGGGGTGTGGGGATGGGCACTTCGGGACGGTGGCGTTGCCCCGCCCGCCGGAGGTAGGGCTGGATCCGTGGGCTGCGCCGCTGGCGGAGGCCCGCCGCCGAGGGGGGTACCGGCTCCTGGTCCGGGCCGACGGGGGGCGGGTTCCTTTCCCCAACGGCTTTTTCAACACGGTGGTCAGCAACTCCGTCCTGGAGCACATCCCTCGGGTGGAGCCGGTGCTGGCGGAGGTCGCTCGGGTCTTGCGGCCGGGAGGGGCTTTCTACTTCTCCGTCCCTGGTCCCAACTTCCTCCCCTTCCTGTCCATCGGCCGGGCGCTGGATCGGATCGGGCTGCGTGCGGGGGGGGACCTGTACCGATCGTTCTTCAACCGGATCTCCCGGCACTACCACTGCGACGGGCCGGAGGTCTGGCGGCGTCGCCTGGAGGAGGCGGGGCTGCGGTTGGTCCGTTGGTGGCCGTACTTCTCCCGCCGCGCGCTGGTCGCCCTGGAGTGGGGCCACTACCTGGGGTTGCCCTCCTTGATCGCCAAGAGGCTGTCCGGGCGATGGGTCCTCTGGTCGTCACGGGCCAATCTCTGGTTGACGGAGCGGGTGCTGCGGCCTCTTTATGAGGAACCGTTGCCTCGTGAAGGGGCCTATCTGTTCTTCGTGGCCGAGCGAAGTGGTGATGGGTGGCGGAGTGCGTGATCGAAGGGCGGCGGTCTATCTCCTGCTCGGGCTGGCCTTCGCCTGCCTGGGACAGTACTACTTCGCTTTCAAGCGGCCGTTCTATCGAGATGGGATCCTCTTCTACGGTGTGGCGCTGGTGATGTTCGGGTTGCTCTGGCGACGGGTGGGCGGGGCGAGGCGCCGACTGCCTCGTGTGAGGGGGTGGCGGTGGGTGCGGGCTCACCCCCTGCGGGCGCTGGCCCTCGTCGGCGGCGCGACGCTTTCCCTCTGGGCGGGCTGGTCGGCCGCCCGCCGTCCCCCCGATGGGGCCTTTGGCGACCTCCTGGGGCTGTGGCTCCTCGGCGTTCCCTGGTTTCTCCTGGCTTTCGCCCCGTCCCTGCCTGCGGATTGGCGTCGCCGTCTCCGGATCTGGCTGCGGGATCGCCGGGGCGACGTGGTGCGGATGGCTGCCCTGCTGGTTGTCGCCCTGGTGGTGCGGGCGGTGGCGTTGGAGGAGATCCCCCGCAACTTCGGCGGCGACGAGGGGACGCAGGCGCTGGCCGCGTTGAAGCTGATGGGGCCGCCGTTGGGGAACCCCTTCTCCACCGGCTGGTACAGCGTGCCCACGATGTCCTTCCTGGCCTGCGGGGTGGCGATGCGGGTGTTCGGCGCGACGGTCGCTGGCGCGCGGATGCTCTCCGCTCTTGCAGGGACGGCGACGGTGTTGACCACCTTTCTCCTGGCACGCGAGTTGTGGGGGAGGCGGGTGGGCTGGCTGGCGGCCTTCTTCCTGGCGTTTGGACACTACCATCTTCACTTCAGTCGGCTGGCCTCCAACCAGATCGGGGATGCGTTCTTCGCCTCGCTGGGCCTGTGGCTCCTGGTGCGTGGGCTGCGCTCCGGCGGCAAGGGCACCTTTGCGCTGGCCGGGGCGGTGATGGGAATGGGCTGGTACGGCTACTTCGGGGCCCGTCTCGTCTCGCTCGTCGCAGGCGTGTACCTGCTCTGGCGGCTGGCCGTCGAGCCACGGTTCCTGCGGCGGCAGGGGGGCAACCTGGCGGTGATGGCTGCCGCGGCCCTGGTGGTCCTCGCGCCACTCCTTTTCCACTACCTGGCGCATCCAGAGACCCTCGCCGCCCGGTACGACCAGGTCAGCATCTTTGCCTCTGGGTGGCTGGCACGGGAGCAGGAGGCCACCGGTCGCAGCGCGTTCAGCCTGCTCTTGGAGCAGTTCTGGAAGTCGGCTTCTGCCTTCCATTACACCCTTGACCCCACCTTCTGGTATCATCCCACGGTTCCACTGCTCGACTTCGTCAGTGGGGTGTTGATGGTCGTCGGCCTGGTGTGGGCGACGGTCCGCTGGCGGTGGCCGGCCAACGGGATGCTCCTTCTCTGGTTCTGGTTGGCGGTGGTGATGGGGTGGACGTTGACCGAGAACCCGCCCAGCAGCATGCGGCTCCTCGTCGTCACGCCTGCGGTGGCTTCCCTGGTCGCCCTGGGCGCCGATCGTCTGTTGCGGCTGATGCGTGGGCTGGTCGGTGGAAGGGGGGTGGCCTGGGCCTGCGCCGGGGCTGGGATCGCGGCCGTCGCGGCCTCCCTCAACCTGGGCTACTACTTCCTGTCCTACGCCCCCACCCGCGTCTACGGAAATCCGACGGCGGAGGTGGCGGACGTGCTCTGCGACACGCTCGAGCAGCGGGAGGAGGTGCCGCCTGTCTTTTTCGACGGCGCGCCGTACATGTACTGGGACTTCGGGGCCATCGCCTTCCGCCTGCGGCACCTGGAGGGGGTGGACTTCTCGCCGGAGGAGTGGTTCTGGGGTGTGGAGCCGGAGCGGGGGGCGTTGTTCGTCATCCTGGGGGAAAAGGCCGACGATCTGGAACGGGTCCGTTCGTTCTTCCCTGATGGGGAGTTGGAATACTACTACTCCGATGCGGACGGTCGGTTGCTCTTCATCCTTTATGAGGTTCCTCCTTCTTCCGACGTCTCGTCACTCGCAGATTCCCGGAGGCGGCTGTGAGAGGGTTCCGACGTCTGGACGTATCGCTGTTACTGGTGGGTGTTCTCCTGATCGGCGCGGCGTTCCGATTTTCGGGGCTGGGTTGGGGGGAGGGCCAGCCGATCCATCCCGACGAGGAGTTCCTGCGCCAGGTGACGGCGGCGGTACGGCTCCCGGATCGGTTGTCCCTCTATTTGGACACGGCGAACTCGCCGTTGAATCCATACAATCGGGGGTACGGGTTCTTTGTGTACGGGACGTTCCCCCTCTTCGTCACCCGCGCGGTGCTGGAGGGGTTGGAGAAATTGCCGGAGATCTCGTTCCTCTCTCCCTGGGGGGGCGGTCCCGATGCCCGGATGGTAGGGCGCGCGTTGGCGGCCCTCTTCGATCTGGGGAGCGTGTTCTTCGTCTTTCTCGCCGGGCGCCGTCTGGGCTCTCGCTGGGCCGGCTTGCTGGGTGCGTTGCTCTACGCGATGGCCGTGTTGCCTATCCAGCAGGCTCACTTCTACACGGTGGACGCCTTCGCCAATTTCTTCGTCGCCGCGACGCTGTACCTGGTGGTCCGCGCCGTACAGACCGGTGGGTGGGGGGCCTTCCTGCTGGCGGGCCTGACGACCGGGTTGGGGGTTGCCTGCAAGATCAGCGTGTGGCCGTTGGGGCTGCTGGTGGGGTTGGCTGGGGTGGCGTGGGGATGGTGGTACGCTCCCCGCTCCCCCGTTGGCGCCGTGTCGTGGAGGGCGGTTGCGGCCCGTGTGGTTCTGGCTGGATTGCTCTCGCTCGTAGCCTTTCGCATCGCCCAACCGTACGCCTTCACCGGCCCGGGGTTCTTCGGCCTGCTCCCCAACGAGCAGTGGGTGAGAAATATGGCGGAGATCCGCAGCCTGATGTCCGGCAAGGTGGATACCTATCCGGGCCACCAGTGGACGAACCGGACGCCGCTGGTCTTCCCCTGGGTCAACATGGTCTTCTGGGGGCTGGGGCTCCCCCTGGGGCTGGTGGCCTGGGCGGCGTGGGCGGCCGTCGGCATCGCGGGGCTCCGCTGGGCCATCGCCGCCAGACGCGCGCACGATCTCACCACGGAGGCACAGAGAAACGGTCGTGAAAGCCATAAAGACGAAAACTCTGCGTCCTCTGCGTCTCTGTGGTTTTCTTTAGAACCTCCCGGCAAAGAAGCGGTTGCGGTGGGGCTGGTGTGGGTCTGGGCGACGGGATACTTCCTCTACCAGGGCACCCAGTGGGTCAAATCGATGCGTTATCTGCTGCCGGTGTACCCTGCCTTCCTGCTGCTGGTGGGCTGGTTGACGGTCCGCCTGTGGGAGAAGGGGCGGAAAGAGCGCCGTTGGGGTTTGGCGGTGGGAGGCGTGGCGACCGTTGGCGCGCTCCTCTGGGCGCTGGCCTTCTCCTCGGTGTATGCCCGTCCCCACACCCGGGTCGCCGCCTCCCGTTGGATCTTCGAGAACGTGCCCACCGCAGCGACCGTCCATCTGGGGACGTCGGGTGGAGAGGCGCGTGTGCAGGTGACGATCCCGCCGGGCGTTTTCTGCGATGAGGATGCCCCGCTCGTCGTCCCCTTTCAGACCCCCGGCGATGGAGGGAACGGGTCCGGGTTTGTGCTCACGGCGGTCACTCTCAACCACGTGGTCGATCCGCAGGCTGATCCGGAACCGGAGAGGGTACGGGTGGCGGTCGCCACGGACCCGGCGGGCCAGGAACGGCTGGCGGAGTTGACCCAGCAGATCGAACCGCCTGGTGGTCGCAAGGGAGAAGCCTACGTTTTCCCTATGACCTCAACGTTGCTTCAGGCCGACACGACCTACTATTTGGTGATCGAGGTCATAGAGGACGGGCCGATCCAGTTGTTCACCTCGGTCCTGGCGACGGAGCACTGGGACTGGGCACCGCCGCTGCGGGTGGACGGGAAGGATCCCTTCGGGGGGATGTACCAGGGTCTCTCCTCCAGTTCCGACGGCACGTTGCAGTTGTACCACGACGACACGCTGGAGAAGCGGGAGAGCCTGTTGAACTGGCTGGACGAGGCGGATTACATCATCATCGGCAGCAATCGGCTCTACGCCTCCATCCCGCGGTTGCCGACCCGGTATCCGTTGACCATTGCCTATTACCGGGCGCTCTTCAGCGGCGACCTGGGGTTCGAGTTGGTGGCCGACTTCACCTCCTACCCGGCCCTCGGCCCCTTCCAGTTCCCGGACACGGAGGAGCCGTTCCCCGTTCCTGAGGCGGCGTACCGGTATCGGGCGGCTCCCGTCTCGGTGCCGATGCCTCCGGCGGAGGAGGCCTTCAGCGTGTACGACCACCCGCGGGTGCTCATCTTCCGGAAGACGGCGGCCTACTCGCGGGCGCGGGCGGAGGCCCTGCTGCCTCCCTCGCTCCTCGAGCAGGTGGTCTGGGTGACGCCCCGCCAGGCTACCCGCGGGGTGCACGAGCCGGTGTTCGACCCGCAGACCTGGGCACAGCAGCGGGCAGGCGGCACGTGGTCGGAGATGTTCGACCGGGAGAGCCCTCTCAACCGATCCTGGTTCCTTGCTGCGCTGGCCTGGTACGGGGCGGCGGCGGCGTTGGGCTGGTTGGCTTTCCCCCTGCTGTTCGTCCTCTTCCCGAGGCTGGCCGATCGGGGGTACGGCTTCAGCCGGACGTTGGGGCTGCTATTCGTCTCCTACCTTACCTGGCTGATGGCTAGCCTGCGGATCCTGCCGAACACCCGAGGTACGATCCTCGTCTCGGTGGGCGTGCTGGTGCTGGCGGGCGGCCTCGCCGCGTGGTGGCAATGGGGGGATCTCTCCCGTTTCCTCCGCCAGCGCTGGCGGACCGTGGCGGTATACGAGGCTCTCTTCCTGGTCCTGTTCGGTTTCTGGACATGGATCCGGCTCCTCAACCCCGACCTGTGGCATCCGGTCGTGGGAGGGGAAAAGCCGATGGACTTCGCCTATCTCAACGCGGTCATCAAATCTACCTGGTTCCCCCCCTACGACCCCTGGTTCGCTGGCGGGTACATCAACTACTACTACTTCGGCTTTGTCTTAGTGAGCACCCTTTCCAAGTTGCTGGGGGTGATGCCGTCCGTCGCTTACAACCTGGCCCTCTCCCTGTTCTACGCCCTGACGGGCGGGGCCGCGTTCTGCGTGGCCTTCAACTTGGTTGGGCGTGAGAGGCCGTCCGATCGAGCGTATACCGCCGGTCTCCTGGCCGTTCTCTTGCTTCTCATTCTGGGCAACCTGGGCGAGGTGCGGCTGCTGATCGATGGCTTCCGGATCGTGGCGGGGGAGCCGCCGTTCGAGAGCACCATCCCCGGCTTTGCCGAACTGGTCCAGGCGTTGCGAGGCTTTTGGCTTGTGGTGAAGGGGGCTCCCTTGCCGTTCCGGCCCGAGACCCCCTACTGGGATCCCACCCGGATGTATCCGGCCGACCCGATGGGGGTGGGGCCGATCACGGAGTTCCCCTCCTTCACGTTCCTGTACGGCGACCTTCACGCCCATATGCTGGCGCTGCCCTACACCTTGGTAATGCTGGGGTTGGCCCTGGATTGGGCCAGGCGGCGACGTCCGTCGGTGGGAGGGCTGGTGCTGGGCGGGTTGCTCGTCGGCTGCCTGCGGGCAGCCAACACATGGGACTACCCCACGTACCTGCTGGTGGGGTGGTTGGGCCTGGCGGTGGGGACGCTGGAGGAAGAACGGCCGACCTGGCGGGACGTGGGGGCTTTCTTGTGGCGGGCGGCGGCCCTGCTGGGGGGCAGCCTCCTGCTGTTCGCGCCCTACATCCGCCACTACGTGATCGCCTACACGCGGTTCTACCCTTGGGAGGGGGTACGGACCCCCCTGCGTCTATACCTCTTCCACCTTGGGCACTTTCTCTTTATCCTTCTGACCTTGTTGCTCCCCGAGGTCCGGACGATGGCTCGGGCGGCGGTGGGGATCCGGGATCGGGGGAAACGGACGGCGGTGGCGGTGCTGGCGGGAGGACTGCTCTCCCTCACCGCGATTCTGCTCTTCCTCGGCGTCCCGATCGCCCTCGTCGCTGTGCCGGTCGGTGGGTTGGCGGTCGTGGTTGCGCTTCGGCAGGGGCAGCCGGTGGAGCGACGGTTGATCTGGCTGTGGCTGGCGCTGGCGATGGGGCTGACGCTGGCGGTGGAAGTGGTGGTCCTGGAGGGGGACATCGGGCGGATGAACACCGTCTTCAAGTTCTACTACCAGGTATGGACCCTGCTGGCGGTGGGATCGGCGGCGGCGGCGGTGTGGGCGGCGGAACGGGTGGCGGCGTGGAAGGTCGAATGGCAGCAGGTGTGGGCGGCAGCGGCGGCGGTCCTGTTCTTCTCCGCGCTGCTCTTCCCGCTGATGTCTATCCCGGCCCGGGTGCGGGACCGGATCACCCGTGCTACCGGCCCTACGCTGGACGGCATGGCCTATATGCGGTACGGTCAGGTATGGGACGTGCTGGGAGAGGTGGACCTGAGACCGGATTACGAGGCGATCGTCTGGCTCCAGGAGAACGTGGAAGGTTCGCCGGTGATCCTGGAGGGGCTGGGGGCGCGGGAGTACCTCTGGGGGAACCGGGTTTCGATCTACACCGGCTTGCCGACCGTCGTCGGGTGGCGGTGGCATCAGGTGCAGCAGCGGATGGCCGCCGGGGGGATGAAGGTGGAGCAGCGTCACCTGGATGTCAACGAGTGCTATGAGACGCTGGACCTGCTCCGGGCGGAGGAGATCCTCCGGCAGTACGACGTCCAGTACATCTACGTGGGCCCCTACGAGCGGCTTTACTACAGTCCCGAGGGGCTCGCCAAGTTCGACGAGATGGTCGATCTGGGGATGCTTCGTGCGGTGTATGATCGGGCGGGGGTGCGGATCTATGAGGTGGTTCGGTGATTGGGTGACTGGGTGACTAGGTGACTGGGTGATTGGGTGATTGGGTGATTGGGTGATTGGGTGACTGGGAGGTTCGCTGATTCGTTGATTCGCCGTTCTTACTCTTTCTCCATCTCCTTCAGTGCCTCGTATGCCGGACGAACGCGGGTCTCCGGCCAGCCGGGTTCGGTGATCGCCCACCAGTATTGTTCGTCGTCCGGC
>CAZOLN010000023.1:0-10893 GCA_964580565.1 uncultured Anaerolineales bacterium | reverse complement strand
GGTCTCCGGCCAGCCGGGTTCGGTGATCGCCCACCAGTATTGTTCGTCGTCCGGCGTCCAGAAGGGATTGGCGATGGTGTAGACGAACATCGGCCCGATCCACGGACGCCAGTGCTCGCGGGCGTACCGGAAAGCCCGGACCAGGTAGTCGGCTTTCTGCTCCTCGGTGACGGCGAACCACGCATAGTCGGGGTGGATGGGGTCGGTGGTCCAGCCCATCTCCAGAATGGCTATTTGCTTGTCCCCGTCGCCGTAGCGGACCATGATCTCCCGCAGGTCCTCCACGTGCCGGAAGCAGAAAAACCGCTGCCCGCCGTACTCCGGGTTGGCTGCTGCCTCCTCGGGGGAGGTCTCCGGCGGGGCGCGGAAGCCGGGTGCGTGGACCCCCAGCAGGTCGAAGTACGGACTGGCCCCTGCCTCGTACATCTGGATCAGGAACTCCGTATCCGGCATCGCCTCCGGGGGGCCGGTGCCGGTGGGGGCCAGCCCTGCGGAGATGACCAGCGCGTCGGGGTCGGCCTGCTTGATGGCGACGTAGCAGGCGCGGAGGAGTTCGACATAGCCGGCGGGGTCGGGAGGCTGCCCGGCCCACTCTCGGGAGAGGTTGGGTTCGTTCCATACTTGGTAGGCCTGCACTTGCCCTCGGTACCGCTCGGCCAGCGCGCCGCAGAGGTGGGCGAACGCTTCTGGGGGCACCGGGATCGACGGGTCGGCGGGCGGCTCGACCCAGTCCGGGAGGGGGAGGCCGTCGATGCGGAACAGGATGCGCAGGTTGTGGGCGCGGGCCCGCTCGACGATGTAGTCGGTCCGGGACCACTCAAAGCCGTTTCGAGCCGTCCCCTCGATGTCCCGCCAGGCGACCAGTTGCTTGACCCAGCGGAACCCGGCGTCCTCAATGAGTTGCAGGTCCCGCTCGGCGGTGTTCACGTGCCACCAGAGGAACGCCTGCATCCCGTAATCGGGTGAGGGAAGCCGCGTGCGAGGCCAGGAGGTGGGGGTAGGAGGGATTGGGGTAGGGGAAGGGGTGGGGGTGGTCGCAGGCCCCAACCCGCCGATCCCGGCCCGTGTCAACAAGAGGAGCCCCCCCAGGATGCAGAGCCCCACGATGAGGCCGATCCAGTAGGGGGGGCTCCTCTTTACAGGAAAGGAATCCCTCATTGGTCTATGGTTTTTCCATCTCCTGGACGGCGAAGAAGGCCGGGCGGGGCGCGCCGTAGTAGTCGATCAGGCTGTACGGGGCGTTCGGATCGTCGGGGGTGCGGGGGCCGGTGTTGGCGTAGTTCAGGTTCCAGAGGAACGCCAGCCGCACGAACCCCCACTGCCGCATCAACTGGAACGCCTGCACGTCGTACTTCGCCTGCTCCTCCAGCGTGTTGTCCATTGCGAACTCGAAGCCGGGCGGATAGCCTCCCAGCCCCTCGGACGAGGCCCATCCGAACTCGGTCACGCACAGCGGCTTCATTCCGGAGACCGCCTGGTTGTACCACTCCAGCGTGCTGCGGAAGGACCAACTGATGTCGGGGTTGTCCCAGAAGCCGCGGAAAACGGCCGTGTCGTCCCGGTAGGGGTCGTTCCAGCGCACGTCGGGAGGGATGTTGTAGCCGTTGTGATGGACCCCTACACAGTCGGCGTAACTCAGGAAGCCCAGGTTGACCATCTCCTGGAAGTACTGGCGGTCGTTCATATAGATGATCCGGGAGGGGTTGTTGGGGTCGGTGGCCGTCGCGCCGACGGGTGAGAGGGCCCCGCTGATGACGATGATGTTGGGGTCGCGGCTCTTGATGGCCTGGTAGGCCAGCCGCAGCATCTCGACGTACCGGGCCGGGTTGACCCCCTCGGCGGTGTCCCACTCCCGGTCCAGGTTCTGCTCGTTCCAGACCTCGATGGCGTGGACCCGGCCTTTGTACCGGTCGACCAGTCGGCCAAGGAAGTCCGCGAAGAGGGCCAGGTCGTCGGGAGGAGCGCCCTCGGGGTTGGCATCCGTGTAGGACCGGCTCCACAGCGGGGCATCTACCACGCTGAGCATTACCCGCAGACCACGCCGGTTCGCCGCGTTGACCACGGCGTCGTATCCGCTCCAGTCCATCTGCCCGGGGCTGAGTTCGAAATCCCCCCATTGCACTTGCTGCTTAACCCAGCCCATGCCCAGGCTCTCGACCTGTCCCATAAAGTAGTCGGGTAGAGGCAACCCGTCGGCAGCGATGCCGTAGCCGAACACCTCATCGGTCGGCGGGGGGACGGTCGGCTGGGAGGAGGGGGTGGGCGTCTCCTGCTCCGCCTGTCCCGAGGGGGTCGGGGTGGCGGCGGGGGATTGCTCACCGCCTCCGGTGGGCGTTGGTTGCACCGTGTTGGGAACCGCCTGGGCGGAGAGGGTCGCCGTGGTGAGAGGGACCAGGCCGCCGGGCTCGGTGGGGGTGGGAGAGGGGGGAGGTGAGGCCGGCTCGGCCCCGGGCCCGAAGAACCCCCACCAGACGCAGAACGCCCCCAGCAGAAGGATGACCACCCAGACGGCGACGGCGATGGCGAACCGTTGTCGGACCTTGCGGTCCCCGTTCATAACGGACATCTATGCCTCCTCTCTCACCGCGTCCCCAGGACCGCGTGCAGGGCGTCGCAGGCCGGGCAGGAGCCGTCGGGCCGGACGATGGCGTAGCCGTCCTGCGGGTCGTATCCGAACCGCGGGAAGTCGATGTTCCAGACGATGATGCAGCGCACCATCCCGGTGTTGATGCTCAATCGGACCGCCTCGGCCAGCCATGCGGCCTGCTCGCTGTTGTCGTTCCCCCGTGCCCAGCCGAACATGTCGGAGAAGGGGGGCACACCCTCCTGAGAGGCATACCCCATCTCGGTGTAGAACAACTGGCGAGTGCCCTGGAAGATGTTGTAATACAGTTCGGTCTGGGGGAGGAAGTACCAGGAGTGGTGATGGTCGCCGGGGTCGGCGGGGTGGCCGGTGCGGGCTGAGGGGGACGTCGCGCCGGAGTTGTGGTGCGCGCCGATGTAGTCCATGCAGTTGGCCGCGCCGGCGTTGAACATCCCCTCCATCCAGGGCTTGTCGTCGCAGCCGGCCGGGCTGCATCCGCCGAAGAATCCCGTCGGCGCGGGGGCCGCGCTGATGACGAGGGTGTTGGGATTGGCCGCTTTGATGGCCTGGTAGGCGGTGCAGAGGAGCCGGGTGTAGGCTGCCGGGTCGATGTAGCCGGATTGCCACTCGCGGTCGATGTTCGGCTCGTTCCACACCTCGATGGCGTCCGCCCCGGCGGCGGCCAGGCTGGCGACCCAGTTGGCGAAGTTCTGTTCGAACCCCGGTTGGGTCACCATCTCCGGCTTGCCCAGCGCGCTCAACTGGATCTTGAACCCGTTGGCGTGGGCGGCCTGGATGATGGCGGTGGCGTCGTTGGGGTAGTGCACCTGGGTCTTGGCCCAGGTCATCCCAGCGTAGTGCATCAGGCTGGCGTAGGGGAACGAGAGATTGTGGACGTGCCCGCCCAGTTCGAACGATCCCCCTGCCACCGGGGCCGGGGCGGCCGGTGGCGGTGCGGCTGCGACCTCACCGGCCTGGATGACCACCGTGACCTCGCTGCCGGGGATCTTCGTGGCGCCCACCATCAGAGCCCAGAGGCCGGTGTAGCGGCCGGGTTCCTGGGGGGCTACCAGCCTGACGCTGATGTCCACCGTCTCCCCGGCCTCGACCGCGCCGACCTCCACGTGCTCCGGCCCGCCCATCTGCGCCCCGTTGACGAAGGCTAGGACGGTGCTCTCCGGCCAGTCGCAGGTGCCGTTGTTACGCAGCCGCCAGGTCTTGGTGAACACCTCGCCGTTGTCGAACCGGGTGCCGTCGGGGACCGTGACGTCGGTGACGAAGGCGGCGCTCATGCAGGCGGCCTCCGCCGCCGAAAGCGGCTCCGGCGTCGGTGTGGGGGTGGGGGTTGGGGTGGCGATCCGCACCTGGACGGAGCCTCGGCTCACGTCGGCGATAGCGGCGGAGACGGTGTAGGTCCCCGGCTCCTCCGGCGCGGTCCACCGGAAGTCGGGCTGCTCCAGGGTGACCGTCTCCTCGGAGGTGGACGCCCCTGGCCCTTCAACCTTCCAGGTGACCTCCAGGTGGGCGGGGGCGGGGAGCCCGGCAGCGACGCGGTACGCCTCCACCGCGTCCACGATCCCGGGCATGTTGCCCTCGTCCAGCAGATCGGGGATCATCGCACCGCCCAGGTGGTACCGGAGCGCCCAGTCCAGTTTGCGGGCGAGGAAGGAGGGGGTGCCCAACCACACGGTGTGGTCTGTCCCGTCATCCGCCTTGTAGGCGATGGCGTACGTCCCTGCATCCTCGTCGGTCACGATGTTGGTGACCTTGCCGGTGAGGGAGAAGACGACCTTTTCACCCGGCTCCAGGGTCTCCTGGGAGGGGGCCTGGACGTGGCCGAAGGGGGCCAACGCCTCCTCCAGGCTCACGTGCTGGATCGTCTCCCCGTCGCTGTCCGCGCTGAGGGCGGAGACCTGGATACGGAGTTTGTACCGGTTGACCTGCCCGACGGCCCAGCGGAGGAGGGAAGCGACCTCCCCGTCCTCCCCGTAGGCGGCGGGGTCGTCCGGCAGGGGGAAGATCAACGCGTCGGCGGCCCGCCCCAGGGCGGTCCAGTCGTATCCGCCACCGTCCCAGCCGTCGTCGCTGGGGGTGGGGGCGGGCACGACCACCTCTAGGCGGAGCCCCTCGGCGTGGAGCGCGTCCGCCAGGTCGGCCACGAACGTGGAGAAGGCCTCCCGCTGCCCGACGGACACCCCCCGGTAGTCCAGAATGACCCCCCCGTTTCCAGCCACCTTGGCGGCGATCGCCTGGACGTGGGTCTCCTGGATCGCCGGGTCGTTCAGGAGGTCGTCGAGGAGGGCGGTGTTGAGGGGCTCCTCCTCCCGCCAGTTCCGCAGGAGGGGCATCGGTTCGACCCCTTCGACTTCGAAGGTGATGACCTCCCCGAGGACCAGGCCGTCGGTCCCGAGGTACAGGCCGGGCAGCGCGACCTCGGTGAGGCCCTCCGGCAGGGTAGGGGGATCCTGTTGGGAGATCGTCGTCCCAATGGCGGGGACCACCGGCGTCGTCTGCACCAGGGCGATAGCGCGAGGCAGTTCGTCGACCCGGGCGGTCGCTACTCCTCGATCGGGGTCCACCGTCCCGCCGATCCACTCCCACACCTCGCCGGTCCAGCCGTAGAGGTCCAGCGTCTCAGGCGTCTCGATCCCATCCGGCAGGTCGACTTCGACGAGGGCGGGGCCGGTGGTGCGGGAACAGGTGTGGATGGTGTAGAAGGGACCCTGCGGTTGGAGGACCTGAGGGAGCGCTGCGGCTGCTGCCTGAAGGTCGGAACCGGCGGTCCCGATGTTGACCTCTTCCGGTGCAACCGCGGCCAATTTGAGGCAGAGCCCTCCCTCGCTCTCGGGGGGCAGGGAGATGGTCAGGCCGCCGTCGGGCAGGGTGGTGGAGGGGTTGTCGGCCGTCAGGCGGGTGTAGCCGAAGCCTAGACGTTGGGGAAGGGAGATCGGCGGAAGGAGCAGGGCGACGATGACCAATGCAGCGATCACGAGGTAGATCCAGTGCTCCCGGAGCCAGCCGAGGGCGGCGGTCATTCCCCTCCAGCGCTCGGACGGGGTAGGGGGAGCCTCTTCGGTCTCTGGCTCCGGCTCCTCCACCCGTTCCGGCTCCGGGCCTGTCTCGGCAGTGGTCTCTTCGATCTCTGCCGGCGTGGGCTCTTTGGTCTCCTCGGTCCCCTCGGCCTCGACCTTATGCTCTTCCATCAGGTTGAACCTCCGTGCAAGGTGATAGGGATGGCCCCTACAATAAAATACGGCCCCAAGGCCGCCGGTAAGCGCCTTCCGCATCCCTCGTCGTCGCCGGGTTTGGGAAAGCGGGGGGTATTCTAGCACAGGGGTAGGATTTTGACAACTTGACGCTCCTATCACTTTGGTAGATAATCCCGAGTGGAGGAGAGTATGGCGAAGCCACGAACCTACTGGGTCTGTCAGGTGTGCGGGCGGAAGAGCCCCCGCCAGATGGGGCGGTGTCCGGGCTGCGGGGAGTGGAACACGATGGTGGAGGTCGTTGAGGAGCGGGCCCAGGCGGCCCCCGCCCTCGCCCTGGGCAGCGAGCCGCGCCCCCTGGCGGAGGTGGAGATGGAGGGGTTGGAGCGGTTCCCACTGCCGATGGGGGAGTTCTCCCGCGTCCTTGGCGGGGGCCTCGTCCCCGGCTCCTTGGTCCTGGTGGGAGGGGAGCCGGGCATCGGCAAGTCCACCCTGCTCCTGCAGGTCTCCGACCTGGTGGCCCGGACCACCGGTCGGCCGGTCCTCTACGTCTCCGGCGAGGAATCCGCCCGGCAGATCAAGATGCGGGCCCGACGGCTAGGGCTGGAGGTCGACGGGGTCTTCGTCCTCACCGAGACCAACCTGGAGGCCATCCTCCACCACGCCGACCGATTGGACCCGGTGGTGATGGTGGTGGATTCGATCCAGACGGTGACGTCGGGGGAGTTGACCTCGGCGGCGGGCTCCATCAGCCAGGTGCGGGAGGCGGCGGCCCGGTTCCAGTGGTGGGCCAAGTCCAGTGGGGCGACCGTCTTCCTCGTCGGGCACGTGACGAAGGAGGGGGCCATCGCCGGGCCGAAGGTGCTGGAGCACATCGTGGACACCGTGCTCTACCTGGAGGGGGATCCTTTCCATACCTACCGTCTCCTCCGTTCGACCAAGAACCGGTTCGGCGCCACCTCCGAGGTGGGCGTGTTCGAGATGCGGGAGGAGGGGATGGTGGAGGTCGCCAACCCCTCCGAGGCGTTCCTGGCGGAGCGGATGGTCAACGCGCCCGGCTCGGCCATCGCGGTGACGATGGAGGGGACCCGCCCGCTGCTGGTGGAGGTTCAGGCCCTGACCAGCCACACCAGTTTCGGCCATCCCCGCCGCACGGCGAACGGGGTGGACTTCAACCGGCTGTTGCTGATCGTGGCGGTGTTGGGCCGTCGGGTGGGGCTGCGGCTGTACGACCAGGACGTGTTCGTCAACGTGGTGGGGGGGCTGCAGATCGACGAACCGGCGGCCGACCTGGCGGTGGCTGCGGCCATCGGTTCGAGCGTCCACGGGAAGCCCATCGCGGCCGATGTGGCGCTCGTCGGCGAGGTGGGGCTTTCCGGCGAGGTGCGGGCCGTGAGTCAGATGGAGGCCCGGCTTCGGGAAGCGGCCAAGTTGGGCTTCCGCCGCTGCATCCTCCCGCGCACGGTTCGACGTGCCCGGCTGCAGGTGCCGGAGGGTTTGGAACTCGTCCCCGTCCGCTCGGTGGCGGAGGCGGTGGAGAAGGCGCTCGTCCCGTGATCCACGACTATCACCTCCACACCTACTTCTCCTGCGACGCCGACGCCTCGATGGAGGCGATGTGCCGGGCCGCGCTGACGCAGGGGATCGAGGAGATCGCCATCACGGACCATGTGGACTTCACTCCTCAGGACCCCTGCTATATGTATTTTCAGGCCGAGCGGTACTGGTCGGCTCTGCAGCAGTGCCGCGAGATGTTCGGGGACCTCCTCGCGATTCGGGCGGGCGTTGAGGTGGGGGAGTCCCATCTGTATCTAGAGGAGGTGCGGTCACTCCTGTCCGCCTATGAGTACGACTTCGTCCTCGGCTCGCTCCACTGGGTCGACGGGCGCCCCCTGTTCCGGGAGTCCTTCTTCGACGGTCTGAGCCTGGACGACGGGATTGCTCTCTACTTCGAGGAGTTGGCCCGCCTGGCTGAGGAGGGGGAGTACGACGTGCTGGCCCATATGGACATCGTCCGACGGGCCGCGTACCGTCGCTTCGGGCGGCGGGAGTTGGACCTTCGCCCCCACGAGGCGCAGGTGCGTCGGGTGTTGCGCATCGTGGCGGAGCGGGGGAAGGGGCTGGAGGTGAACACCGCTTACCTGCGGAAGGGGATCGGCGATCCAGGCCCATCCGTGCAGGTCCTTCGCTGGTTCCGGGAGGAGGGAGGGCGAATCGTCACCCTGGGGTCGGACGCCCACCGGCCTGAGGAGGTGGGGGTGGGGCTGGACCGTGCCCTGTCGATGGTGCGGAAGGCGGGGTTCGAAGGTGTGACCCTCTTCTGGCGACGGACGCCGGCAAGGGTCGTGCACATAGAGTGAAAGGGACAGGACTACGGCCACTACAGCGAGGCCCAGGCAGGCTACTGGGGTGTCTGGGGGCGTATCTGGGCGCCCCGGCCGCCGATCTGCCTGCCCCTGGTGCTGAAGTCTTGGCCGTAGGAGAGAGTGGGTATAAATGGAAAGAAGAGAGCGTCCTCAACGACGGCCGGAATGGCTGCGGGTGCGGCTCCGCACCGACGAGACGTACCACCAACTGAAACGGCTGATGCGGTCGAAGCGCCTCCACACCGTCTGTGAGGAGGCGCATTGCCCCAACATCGGCGAGTGCTGGGCCCATCGGACCGCGACGTTCCTCATCCTGGGGGACGTCTGTACGCGGAACTGCCGCTTCTGCAACGTCCAGAGCGGTCGGCCGGGCCCCCTTGATCCGGAGGAGCCGCGACACGTGGCGGAGGCGGTGCGGGAGATGGGGTTGCGACATGCGGTCATCACATCCGTCACCCGGGACGACCTCCCCGACGGCGGGGCGTCGGTCTTCGCCGAGGTCATCCGGCAGATCCGGGCCCTCGTCCCCGGCTGCACCGTGGAGGTGCTGATCCCGGACTTTCAGGGGGATGTGGAGGCGCTGCGGGTCGTGATGGAGGCCCGCCCCGATGTCCTGAACCACAACGTGGAGACGGTCCCCCGCCTCTTTCCCCGGGTCCAGCCCCGCAACCGGTACGAGTGGTCGCTTCATATTCTGGAGGAGGCGAAGCGGCTGTGGCCTGATGTGCTGACCAAGAGCGGGCTGATGGTCGGTTTGGGGGAGACGGAGGGGGAGGTGCTGGCGGTGATGGAGGACCTGCGGGGGGTGGGGGTGGACATCCTGACCATCGGCCAGTATCTCCAGCCCTCGCGCAGGCATTGGCCCGTAGCGCGGTACTACACGCCGGAGGAGTTCGACGGGTTCCGGGAGCGCGGGTTGACGATGGGGTTCCGCTGGGTGGAAAGTGGCCCCCTGGTCCGCAGTTCCTTCCACGCCGAAGCACAGGTGCGGTTGCTGGAGGGGAGGGGGAACGCCACGGAGGCGTAGAGGGCGCAGAGTTTTTAGAGATCTCTTTTCTGTCGCCGGGCTGCCCGACGGTCTGTCAGCCTCCCGCGGGTTCCCTATAACCTGCGGGAGGCTCCTTTACCTTACCGCTTGAGCGTTTCGTCCAGCCACGCCAGGTAGGCCGGGTTGCCCGCCGCGACGGGGGTGGCCAGGATCTCCGGCACCTCGTAGGGGTGGATGGACCTCAGCGTTTGCTCCAGTTCCTCGTAGAGTTCCTCGCGGGTCTTGAGAATGCACAGCCACTCCTGGGCCGTTTCGACCTGGCCCTGCCACCAGTAGGTGCTGGTGATCGGACCGAGGACCTGGGCGCACGCGGCCAGCCGCCGTTCGACCAGCGCGCGGGCGATCTCCTGCGCCTTTTCCTCCGTGTCCACCGTAGTGACGACCTGCAGGTGCTTGCTCATTCTACGCTCTCCCATTCCGCGGCTTCGCCACAGAGCACGGAGGTTTCCTTAAAGGAATCTCCGTGTGCTCCGTGGTCATTTCAAAAAAACGCCTCCCCACGCGGGGGAGGCGGGATGCCCCCAACGGGATTTGAACCCGTGTCGCGGGCTTGAAAGGCCCGTGTCCTAGACCTGGCTAGACGATGGGGGCGTGTGGCGTTATTCTACCATAAAGCCTTGGGGCGTCAAGCAAAAGGCCAACTTATCCACCGACCAGCACGTGGGCGAAATCGGCCGCCGTCACGCCGGGGCTTTCCACTTTGTGATCGGCGTAGAACCTGGCGATGGTGGATTCCACCTCCTCCAGGGGCACGCCGACCAGCGCGGCCTCCAGATCGGCCAGTTTCTCCGCCGGGTAGAAGAAGAAGTCGCCGGAGAGGGAGACGCTGGCGATGGTTCCCTCGTAGACCTCGGCGATGGCGCGGATGAGGCCGCCGGGGGCTTTGTAGGCCTGCTGGATCACCTGGACCCCGGAACGGATGGTGACCGCGCGGCCTTCCTGGGGCCGACCGCGGCGGAAGAGCCACTCGTCGGAGAGCATCCGCTTCGCCAGCCGGTCCACCTCCTTTCGCCATTCGTCGTCCACCTCCGTCACCACCTCCATCGGCCCCAGCACCTCGGCGAACTTCTCCGCCAGCAGGTCCCACAGTTCCTCCCGTGGGGGAGCGGTGCCCAATTCCCGCCGGATGGTGGAGAGGTTATCCCGCAACGTCTTGTAGACCTTGTCCCGGAACTTCTCGTCGGGTACCTTGAGGACGCGGACCATCGTTTCGTAGTCGAAATCGACGATCAGGTTGCCGACGAAGACGACGTAGTCCCCGATCTCCGCCACGCCGTTGCCGGAGATCTTGCGGTTGTTGGCGATGATGTCGTTGACCGGCTTATACTCGGCGGGGATGCCCAGCGCGCGGTAGGTCGCGATGGGGGCCTGGAGGAACCGGCGGTAGAAAGCCTCGCGGGTTCGGGGGACCAGGGGGTTGTCCTTGCGGATGACCATCTGGTAGAACAACTGCTCTCCGTCCAGATAGACCGCCCCGCCGCCGACCTCCCGCCGGAAGACCGGGATGCCACGCTCCCGACAGTATGCCAGGTCCACCTCCTGCTCGGCATCTTGGAAGTAGCCGATGCAAACGTAAGGCGTCGCGGGGGAGAGCAGGATCAGCCCCTCTCTGTCGATTCGGGGTAGAGCGTGGTAGAGAAGTTGCGAATCTTGCCAAGAGACGGTTTCGAGTCGGTAGAGTTTCATCGT
>CAZOLN010000022.1:26222-27379 GCA_964580565.1 uncultured Anaerolineales bacterium | reverse complement strand
CGTTTCCCCCCGGACGATGTGGAGGTAGATCCCGTCCTCCCTCTCCTCGGCCTCCACGGTGCAGCCCTCTTTCTGGGCCATCCGGAGGACGTTGTGGCGGGCGGTGTCGTTGTCGACGATGGTGATGACCGCCTCGCTTTCCCGCAGCGCGTCGCGGGTGAGCAGGACCGGTTGCGGACAGGGAAGGCCCCGCGCGTCTACGATCTTCGCCTTTGCCATTTTACCTCCTCGTCAGATGTCGTGAACCCCTTCGATCCCTACCCCGGCTCCCTCCAGGATCTCCAGGACCTTCTCCCGATCGGCCCGTCGGATCCGGATGCAGACGCCGCAGTCGGAACTGATGTGGCGGGGGACGGGGATGAGTTTGCAGGAGACCCCGGCACGCTGCAGGGCTTTCTCCGCCTTCAGCGCATGGGCCGTCGAATACACCAGGACCACTGCATGGCCCTCTTTCATCCCGCCCTCCCTTGTCTCCTTCACCCTGCCTCCTGCCTCCTGCGCCTTGCGTCGTTTGCCAGCCTCTCCACCGCCTCCAGTGCCCGGTCCACCTCCTCGGTGGTGTTGAACCGGCCCAGGCCAAAGCGGACGGTTCCCGTGGGGAAGGTGCCGATCGTTCTGTGGGCCGCCGGGGCGCAGTGGAGCCCCACCCGGCACATGATGCCGAACTCCTCGTCCAGCCGCAGCCCCACCTCCGATGGTTCCATCCCAGCGATGTTGAAGGAGACGGTGGCGGTCTGTCGCGCCGCGTCCAGCGTCCCGTAGACGGTGACGCCAGGGATCGACCGGAGGCCGTCGATGAGCCGCTGGGTAAGCGCCATCTCGTGGGCACGGATCGCTTCGATCCCCTGTTCCAAGACCCAGCGGACCCCCGCCGCCAGCCCGGCCAGACCGACCGCGTTGGGTGTCCCACTTTCGTACCGGTCCGGCAGGAAGTCGGGCTGCTCCTCGTACTCGGAGCGGCTGCCGGTGCCGCCCCGCTTCAGCGGCTCCAGCCGGTCCAGATCGACCCGCTCACCGATGACCAGTCCTCCGGTCCCCATCGGTCCGTAGAGCGACTTGTGGCCGGTGAAGGCCAGGAGGTCGATCCCGGCGGCCTGGACGTCGATGGGGATCACCCCTGCCGTCTGCGCGGCGTCGACCACCAGTAGGGGCGCGGG
>CAZOLN010000022.1:20061-26122 GCA_964580565.1 uncultured Anaerolineales bacterium | reverse complement strand
TACCCGCGCCGCCACCTCTGCCACCGGCAGGATCGTCCCGACGACGTTGGAGGCGTGGTTGAGGACGATCATCGCCGTGTTGGGCCGGATCGCCCCCAGCACGGCGTCGGGGTCGAGCGTCCCGTCGGGAGCGCACTCCACGACGGTCACTCCCACCCCCTCCCGCTCCAGCGCCCGCAGCGGTCGCATCACCGAGTTGTGTTCCATACTGGAGGTGATCACGTGGTCGCCGGGCCGGAGGTAGCCACGCAGGACCAGATTCAGCATCTCGGTCACGTTGGGCCCAAAGACCACCCGCAGCGGATCGGGCGCGTTGAACAGTTCGGCGATCGCCTCCCGGGCCTCGTACACCACCCGCCCGGCCTCCACCGCCATCCGATGACCGGAGCGGCCGGGGTTGGCTCCGATCTCGTCGAGGAAGCGGACCATCGCCGCTGCCACCCCTGGCGGTTTGGGCCAGGAGGTGGCGGCGTTGTCGAGGTAGATGATCTCGTTCAAGGGTGCCTCCTGCGCAGGGTTGTAGAGTCGCAAGGGGGCAGGGGATCGGGTGGCAGGGGTCACACCACCTCTATCCCCGGCTCCCCTTCTATTACTTCCCCGATCTCCCAGAACGGTTGGTTCAGTTCCCGGCAGGCTGCTGCGAAGCGGTCCATCTCCTCCGCCGGGACGGCGGCCAGGATACCGCCGTTGGTCTGGGCGTCGTACAGCAGCATCGCCGCCTCGTCGGCGATCCCCGGCGCCAGATCGACCCACTGGCTGTAGTACATCTCGTTGGCCGCGGAGCCGCCGGGAAAGAGCCACTGCTCGGCCAGCGGGCGGGCGGCCTCGAGGACCGGGACGCGGTCGGCCCAGATCCGGAAACGGACGGATGCTGCCTGGGCCATCTCTACCGCGTGGCCCAGGAGGCCAAAGCCGGTGACATCGGTGGCGCCACGGGCGGAGGTGGCGTGAAGGGCAGCGACGGCATCTCGGTTGAGCCGGAGCATCCAGGGGATCGCTTCCTCCAACGCCTCCGGCGGCGCCTTCCCGGCCCGGTAGGCGGTGGTGATCACTCCTGAGCCCAGAGGTTTGGTGAGCACCAACCGCTCGCCGGGCCGTGCGCCGCCTTTGACCAGCATCCGGTCCGGCGCGACGGTGCCCAGGACGACCAGGCCGTACTTCGGCTCCTTGTCGTCCATCGTGTGCCCTCCGGCGACGATCACCCCGGCCTCCCGCGCTTTCTCCATCCCGCCACGAAAGATCTCGGCGGCGATCTCCGGTGGCATGTCGGCGGGGATGGCGGCGAGGTTGAGCGCCAGGAAGGGCGTGCCGCCCATCGCGTAGATGTCGCTGATCGAATTGGCGGCAGCGATAGCGCCGTACGTGTAGGCATCGTCCACCACCGGCGCGAAGAAGTCTGCTGTGGCGACGAGCAATGTGCCGTCGTCCATCCGATAGACTACGGCGTCGTCCGGTGCGCCGAGGCCTACGACAACCCGTTCGTCCTCGTCGATTGTGTCGAGCAGGGGGCGCAGGACCTGCGCCAGGGCCTCAGGGGCCAGTTTCCCCGCTCAACCCGCGCAGGAGGCGATCTGGGTCAGGCGGGTGAAGTCGCGTTTGGTCATCGGACCCTCCTTACAGTGATCTCCCGTCGCACGACCTTTCCGGTTGAGGAGGCCGGGAGGCCCGGAGGCAAACGAAAACCGCCGCCAGCATACGCCAGCGGCGGCCGTGAGCGGCACGCGGCGATCTTCCTCAGGGCGCGGCCCCACCGCCGCTCCCTGGCGTATGCTTGCGGACCCGCGGGCACCCCCGGGTGCCCCGGACCTTGCCTCAGGTTCGGCGGTGGTGCAACGCAAACACGTTCTTGCTCCTTGACTCGAATAACGTCGATCAGGATTATACTCAACCCATCGAAATGCGCAAATTCGATCCCCTGAGGTTCGAATACGGATTCAGGCGTCTTCCTCCGCCAGGTAGCCCGTCCCCCAGCCGAAACGGACCCCTGCGTGCAATGCTGGCTTTACAAAATGGGATCTCTGCGTTATAATATCCCCCGCGACGGACGGCCGAGAAACCCGTTTCTCGGCCTCGGTGCTCTTATATAGAATGTCACGGTAGATGCCGCCACGTGGAAATGTGGGGGCTTCTCTTTGTCCTTATCGAACCGGGCAGGCTGCACCGAGAGAACTCTGGGAGCCTGTTTCGTTTTGCCCCCTACAGGTGAAGGAAAATGGAACGGCCTGTTTACCTGACCCGTGAAGGATACGCCAAGTTAGAAGAAGAACTGAACTACCTGCGGACCGTGCGTCGCCAGGAGGTGGCCCGTCGCCTGCACGAAGCGCTGGCCGAGGGGGACATCCTGGAGAACGCCGAGTTGGAGGCGGCACGGAACGAGCAGGCGTTCGTCGAAGGCCGGATCCTGGAACTGGAAGAGCTGTTGCGTCGGGCGGAGATCATCGAGGAAGAGGCGTCGGATGGGATCGTGCGGGTGGGGAGTTGGGTGACTATCGTCGAAGGGGACGGGCCGCCGGAGACGTACCACATCGTCGGCCCGGCCGAGGCCTCCCCATCCGAGGGCAAGATCTCTTACGAGTCCCCCCTCGGGAAAGCCCTGATGGGCCACCGGGTGGGCGACGAGGTCACGGTGAACGCCCCGGGCGGCACGCTGACCTTCCGCATCGTCGAGATCAAATAGCCGCTGGTGGTAGGTCCGGACCAGACGCCCGCCCGATCGGGAGTGCGGGCGTCTTTGTGTACCTCTCCCAAGGAGTCCACGTCGATGGAACTGAGCGACCTGGAACGGCAACGGCTGGAGAAACTGGAGCGGCTGCGGGCGAAGGGGTGGGAGCCGTATCCCCATCGAGCAGAGCGGACCCATACCGCGGCCCAGGCGTTGGCCGCCTACGAGGCCGAAGGCGAGGGGGTGGAGGTCGTCGTCGCCGGGCGGCTGCGCAGCATCCGCATCATGGGCAAGGCCTCCTTCGCCCACATCGAGGACGAAAGCGGCAAGATCCAACTCCTCCTCCGGGTGAACGACCTGGGGGAGGAGGTCTACGAGGCCTTCAAGCGGGATTTCGACCTCGGGGACTTCGTGGAGGCCAAGGGGACGTTGATCCGGACCCGCACCGGCGAGATCACCGTCCGCGTGGACCGGCTCCGGATGCTCGCCAAGGCGCTGACGCCGCTCCCCTGGGGCAAGGAGCAGAAGGTGGGCGACAAGGTGGTCCGCTACTCTGCCCTCACCGACGTCGAGGAGCGGTACCGCCAGCGGTACGCCGACCTGGCCGTCCACCCCGAGGTCCGGGAGGTGTTCCGCATCCGCGCCCGCACCATCGCCGCGTTGCGCCGGTTCCTCGACGAGCGGGGCTTCCTGGAGGTGGAGACCCCGGTCCTCCAGCCGATCTACGGCGGCGCGGCCGCCCGCCCCTTCATCACCCATCATAACCAACTGGATCAGGACCTCTACCTGCGGATCTCCTTCGAACTCTACCTGAAGCGGCTCCTGGTGGGCGGGTACGAGCGGGTGTACGAACTCGGGAAGGACTTCCGCAACGAGGGGGTCTCCTTCAAGCACAACCCCGAGTTCACGATGCTGGAGTTCTACGCCGCCTATTTCGACTACTGGGCGCTGATGGACCTGGTCGAGGAGATGGTCTCCACGGTGGCGCGGGAGGTGCTGGGGACGACGACCATCACCTACCAGGGCCACACCATCGACCTGAGCCCCCCCTGGCGGCGGATCAGCCTGCGGGAGGCCATCATCGAGGCCAGCGGGATCGACTACACCCAGCACCCCACCGCCGAGAGCCTGGCGGAGGCCCTGCGGGCCATCGGTCAGGAGCCGGAGCCGGGCACCTCCTGGGGGAAGTTGATCGACAACGAACTGTTGGGGGACCTGGTCGAGCCGAACCTCATCCAACCTACCTTCCTCTACGACTACCCCCGCGAGATCTCCCCGCTGGCGAAGGCCAAGCCGGACGATCCGACCCACGTGGAGCGGTTCGAACTGTTCATCGGGGGGATGGAGGTGGGGAACGCCTTCACCGAGCTGAACGACCCGCTGGATCAGGAGCAGCGGTTCCTGGAGATGGGGAGGCTGTACGCGGCGGAGGATGAAGAGGCCCATCCGATGGACGAGGACTACATCCGGGCGATGATGTACGGGATGCCGCCCAACGGCGGCGTCGGCCTGGGGGTCGATCGACTGGTGATGCTCTTCACCGACCGGCCGTCCATCCGGGAGGTGATCCTGTTTCCCCATCTGAGGCCCAAGGAGCGATAGCAAGGGGCAGGAGACAGGAAGCAAGAAGCAAGAAGCAGGACGCAGGGAAGCAAGGAAATCGCAGACTGGGGGTAGGTATGCTAGACATCACGCGCATCCGCAAAGAGCCCGACGTCGTCAAGGTGGCCCTCGCCAGCCGGGGGGAGGACCCCTCGGTGATCGACCAGGTGCTGGCGGTGGACGAGCGGTGGCGGGGGCTGTTGACGGAACTGGAGGACCTCCGCGCCGAGCGGAACCGCGTCTCTAAAGAGATCGGCCGGATGAAGGACCCCGCCGAGCGGGAGGCCCGCATCGCCGAGATGCGCGCCGTGGGGCAACGGATCGCCGAACTGGAGGATCAGGTGCGCCAGGCGGAGGCGGAGCGAGAGCGGCTGCTGCTCTCCATCCCCAACCTCCCCCATCCCTCGGTGACGGTCGGGCCGGATGAGACGCATAACCGGGTGGTGCGGGAGTGGGGAGAGCCCCGGGAGTTCGACTTTGAGCCGATCCCCCACTGGGACCTAGGGCCCGAACTGGGCATCATCGATTTCGAGCGGGGCGTCAAACTCTCCGGCAGCCGGTTCTACGTCCTGCGCGGGGCGGGCGCCCGGCTCCAGCGGGCCCTCATCGCCTGGATGCTGGACGTGCACACGCGGGAGCACGGCTACACAGAGATCTACCCCCCCTTCGTGGTCAAGGAGGAATGTCTGGTGGGCGCGGGGCAGTTGCCCAAGTTCGCCGACAACCTCTACCACGACGTCGAGGACGACATCTGGCTGGTGCCGACGGCGGAGGTGCCGTTGACCAACCTCCATCGGGACGAGATCCTCTCCGCCGACGCGCTGCCCCTTCGGTACGTCGCTTACACCGCCTGCTTCCGCCGGGAGAAGGTGAGCGCCGGGCGGGACGTGCGGGGCATCAAACGGGTCCACCAGTTCGACAAGGTGGAGATGTACCAGTTCACCACCCCCGAGACCAGTTACCAGGTCCTGGAGGAGATGGTGGAGCACGCGGTGGACCTCTGTCGGCGGCTCCAGATCCCCCATCGGGTGGTGGAGATCTGCACGGGCGACCTGGGTTTCACCGTCACCAAGACCTACGACATCGAGATGTGGGCGCCGGGCTGCGGGGAGTGGCTGGAGGTCAGTTCGGTCAGCAACTGTGAGGACTTCCAGGCCCGGCGGGCCAACATCCGCTACCGACCCGAGCCGAAGGCGAAGCCCCGCTTTGTCCACACCCTCAACGGCTCCGGATTGGCGCTACCTCGGGTGATGATCGCCATCCTGGAGAACTACCAGCAGGCCGACGGCTCGGTGGTCGTCCCCGAGGTGCTCCGCCCCTGGATGGGCGGGCTGGAAGTGATCAACACAGCAGAGTAACGATGATTACCCATATCTTACCGCCGAGGCGCAGAGAGCGCAGAGGTGGAGGGAAAAACTTCAAGCCGTGAAGCCTTGTGATAAGAAGCAGGACGTGGATGAGGGTGCGAGGCCAGAGAGGGGGTGGGATGATGAAGTGGCAAGAGTATATTGTGGTGGATCCGGACGTTTGCCACGGGCAGGCATGTATCAAGGGGACCCGGGTGATGGTATCGGTCATTTTAGATAACCTAGCGGCGGGGCTGTCGATAGAGGAGCTCCTCAAAAGCTACCCCACGCTGACGCGAGAAGCGGTGCAGGCGGCTTTGGAGTATGCGGCGGAGTTGGCACGGGAGCGAGTGGTGGCAGTCCCAGCGTGAGGTGAGGGGATGAAGTTCAAGGTGGATGAGAACTTACCCGTGGAGGTGGCGGAGGTACTGCGTGATGCAGGGCACGATGC
>CAZOLN010000022.1:15129-19961 GCA_964580565.1 uncultured Anaerolineales bacterium | reverse complement strand
CGGTTGAGGCGCCAAGACAAATGGCACGTGCTGGGAGTTGTGGAGCGGGTGATGGAGTTGTTGACTAAGGAGCCGTTGGAGGGGCGGTTGTGGATAGTGGAAGAGGCACGGGTGAGGATACGAGGCGGAGGTAAGCCCTGAGAGGATGGCCGACTACAGCCGGTTCTTCGACCGGGAGTGGTCCTTTCTCCTGCAGGCCGACCTCTGCGCGCTACGGCCCAACCCGACCTTCCGCAATCCCCCCTTCGAGGCGGCCGACTTCCGCGTCCTGATCGTCCGCCTTTCCCCCTTCCGCGACGTGGATCGCTCGCTCCCTCATCTCTTCCTGTTCGACACGGTCCGCCGTGCACTGCCGGAAGCGTATATCGACCTGGCCTTCTTCCCCCCGCGCCGCGACCGGGAGCGGCTGGAGCGGGCGTCCGTTCCCCTCCTCGTGGGCGTCCAATCCCTTCGCTCCGCTGAGGATTTCGACCTCGTCCTCGTCTCCAACGCCTACTCGCTGGAACTGCTCAACCTGCCCTACCTGCTCCTCCGGTCGGGGGTCCCGCCGCTGACCAGCCAGCGGGATGAGCGATGGCCGATCCTGCTCCTGGGCGGGTCCAACGCCACGGCCGCCCACCCCGTCGTCGGCGAGGACGGGGACGGCCTGGTGGACGGGATCTTCTTCGGCGAGGGGGAGGAATGGGTTGGCCTGCTGGTCCGTGCCCTTTGGGAGGCGAAGGACCTCCCCAAACGAGAGCGGCTGGCGCGGGCGGCGACGCGGGTGAGGGGGCTGTGGGTGGCGGGACCTCCCCCCCTCCCCCCCTACCCCCCTCCCCCTCTCCCAGCGGGAGAGGGGGAGGGGGGTGCCGGGCGAGGCCCGGCGGGGGGAGGGGGTGAGGTCAGCAAAGCCGTCCTGACGGAGCCCCGGGCCGAGCACCTGCCGGTGGACTACCCGCTCCTCCCCGGCCCCGAAGCGGGGACCGCCCGTCTCCAGATCACCTACGGATGTCCCGCCTTCTGCACCTTCTGCTTCGAGGGGTACGATCGACGCCCCTACCGGGAGGTCCCGCTGGAGGACGTGCTGGCGGTGGCCCGTCGGCTGAAGCGGGCCCACGGGTGCGACACGCTGGAATTGTACAGTTTCAACTTCAACACCCACCGCGACATCCTGACGATGCTGTTCGACCTGAGCCGCATCTTCGACCGGGTGGGGCTGAAGAGCCAGCGGGTGGACATCCTGTACCGCACCCCGGGGCTGCTGGAGGCAGAGATGGCCGCCGAAAAGCGGTCCTTCACCCTCGGGATCGAGGGGATCAGCGACCGGCTGCGGACCTGGCTGCACAAGAGCCTGCCGGCGGAGATGGTCGAAGGGGTGCTGGATCGACTGCTGCGGGAGCGGGCGCGGCAGATCAAACTGTTCTACCTGCTCACCGGCTACGAGACGGAGGCCGACCTGGCCGAGTTCCGCGGTTTCGTTCGCTGGTTGAAGGACCTCCGTCGTCGTCACCATCCGACCACCCGAATCGTCTTCAGTTTCGGCCTCCTGGTGCGGATGCCCTTCACTCCCCTCCAGTTCGACCGTCTCTTCCTCGACCCCGAGGAGTGGAAGCCGATCCTCGGCCCGACCAAGTCCATCTGCGAGACCAACGGCTTCGAGTTCCGCCTGGCAACCCCCTGGGACGAGTACGCCACCTCCCAGGTGCTGGCGATGGGAGGGCATTGGCTCCTGGAGCCGCTGCTGGCGCTGGCCGAGCAGGGACACCATTACGACGGGCACCTCACCCCCGGCTGCTGGGAGAGCCTGCACCGCTGGTTGGTCGAACACGGTCACTGGACGCCGGATTTTCTCGGCGAGAAGGGGCCGGATTACCCCTTCGCGTTCCCCTTCCTCCGCTCTAACGTCTCCACCGAATTCCTCTACCGCCAGTACCGGCGGGCGTGGGAGGGGGTGGACGAGGGGTACTGTCTGGGGAGCGAGGAGGGGCCGGGGCGGTGCCTGGGGTGCGGGGCCTGCACCGATGCGCAACGCCGGGCGATCACCGGTCACCGCCTCCGCCCGCCCGGCGACGAGCGCAGCCCGGCCCGCCTGCAGGAGTTGGTGCGCGCCAAACGGCGGCTGAAGCCGAGATACGTCCGGCTGCGCCTCCCGCTCACCGTGGCCGGCGCACCACCGGAATGGGTGAACGCCTGGGTGATGCGCGGGGTGTTGCAGGCCTGCCCGGAGCAGGTAGATAACCTCCTCTCGGCGCGGGAGAGCCTCTTCACCGTGGGGGAGAACCGCAGGCGGTACCCCCACGGGCTTTACGGCGAGACCGTCTTCGCCTTCCGCGCCTGGGACGGTGAAGCCCTGCTCGAAGCGCTCGCCACGGCGGGGGACAGACTACAGGAGTTCTTCGGCTACCTCTCCCCGGTGGAGGACTTCGAGCCGGGCCGGTTCAGCCGGGCCACGCTGGAACTGGACCTCCCGATCGATCGATTCCCCGACGCCGTTCTCCGCCTGCGGGACTTCCTGCGGGCCGGCTACGTCCCCTGCAACCTGCGGCGGGAGGGGGATCGGCTCCACCTCGACCTGCCGCCGAGGGCCCTCCGCAAGCGGGTCCTCTTCGAGGGGGAAGGGAGGCAGGAGAAGGACCGATACCGCCTCCGGCTGGTGGTCGGCCCGAAGTTCGGCCTGCTGGGCTTCCTCCGCTCCTTCGACGAGCCCGCCCTCTACCGGCTGGCGCGGGTCGGCGTGCTGGACATCCTCTGGTGAGGAATACCCAATGCGTCGTGCTCTTCCATCCCCTATCCGCCCGCGATTCGAATCGTTGCTCCTCCTTCTCCTCGCCCTGGCCCTGCGCGCGTGGGATCTGGACCGGTGGAGCCTGTGGTACGACGAGGCGTATTGCTGGTGGGTGGCCTCGCAGGTCCCCCTGCGGGAGATGCTGACGCTCAGTGCGCGGGAGGTGATCCCGCCCCTGTATTACCTGATCCTTCGGGCATGGATCCCTCTGGCGGGGACGACGGAGTTCGCCCTGCGCTGGCTGTCGGCCCTCTTCGGGGTATTTGCCGTCGCCTGCGCGGGGCGGCTGGTCTGGCGCCTCACCGGTCGACGGGCCGGCGCGCTGGCCGCGATGCTCCTGTTCGCCGTCGCCCCTCCCTTTCTCTGGGCCTCCCGCGAGGTCCGGATGTACGGCCCTGCGTTGACCTGGACGCTGCTGGCGAGTGTGGCGCTGCTGGAGGTGTTCGCGGCCTCCTCCGCAGGCCGGCGCCGGCTTTGGACCTGGCTGTGGGCTGGCGCGACCCTTGCCGGCCTTTACACCCAGAGCCTGGTGGGCTTCTGGCTCGTCGGACAGGTGCTGATCGGCCTCGTGCTGGCGAAGGAGGCCGCGCCCCGCGGTCGCCGCCTTTTGAGGGAGGAGGTGAGATCTCTCGTCTTCCCTGCGCTGACCGTCGTGATTCTCTACCTCCCCTGGGTCTGGACCGCGATGAAGATGGCCCCTCTGAACAGAACCTATTGGCCTGGCCGTCTCTCCTCGGTCGGTCTCCTACGTCGCTCTCTGGGCGGACTGACCGTGATGGAGCACCTCCCCTCTGAGACCGTCCAGGGCGTCGCCGCGCTGATGCTGGCGACGGGCCTGCTCGCGCTGGCCCTCTCCCGCCCGCGCCCTTTGGCGGGGTTGTACCCGCTTCTCTACTCCGCTCCTCTCCTCCTCATCGCCCTGATCTACCGGGGGATCCCTAAGTGGGGGGCCCGACATGCATCCCTGTTCGCTCCTGCGTCCTTCCTCACCCTCGCGGTCGCCTGGGGAAGTTTTCAGCGGGTTCGACTGCGTCGGCTGAAGGTCGTTTCCTTCCTTGTCCTAGTCGCAGTTACAGCCTTGTACGGCCGCTTTCTGTGGGAGGCCGACCGGAACTTGCTCACCAACCCGGCCTACGCGCGGGAGGACTGGCGCGGCGTGGCTGGTTACGTCCAGGTGCACCGGACCCCCGACGACGTTGTCCTCATTTCCACCGGATCGGTTTACCCGTCCTGGCTCTACTACGCAGGGAACGAGGGGATGCTGCCCCTGCCGGACGAGCCGTTGCTGGACGTCACCCACGTCCTGACCTATCCCGAGGT
Organism: uncultured Anaerolineales bacterium; assembly: GCA_964580565.1. GTDB lineage: Bacteria > Chloroflexota > Anaerolineae > B4-G1 > DUEL01 > DUEL01. The sequence continues at coordinate 15,877 of CAZOLN010000022.1, read as the reverse complement.
GGCCCGGCAACTGAACGCGGCTCTTGTATCCTGCAGTCCCTGTGACGTTTGGCTGGTGGCCTGGTTGGACCACGTGACCGACCCCACGGGCCTGGTGGAGACGTTGTTGGAGCACGTGGGGCGGGAGCAACCTGTGCCGGATTTCCGGGGGTTGAAGGTCCGCCGTTTCCGGCTGGAGGAGCCGCCATCTTTCCCCGCCGACCCGCCGGTGGACGAACGCCCCAACGTAGAACTTCTGCCGGGGGTTCGTCTCTGGGGCTACACGCTGCCGGATGTCCCCCATCCCGCCGACCGCCCGCTGGAACTACAGGTCTGGTGGGTGACCGATGCGCCGGAGCGTGTCGGTGCGCGGACCCATCGCGCCTCTTTCCGTTTGCGGGACGCCTTGGGGGTCGAGTGGGGGCAGGATGACCGCACCCTGGCGGCCGGTGGCTACCGCCTGGACCGTTGGCCCGCCGGAGTGCCTGTTCTGGAGCGCTTCTCCCTGGAACTGCCCGCGGGAATCCCGCCGGGTCCGTATACCCCCACGCTGATCCTCTACGCGTCAGGGTCGGCGAGGGCGGTGGCCTTGCGACCCGTGACCGTAACCCGCCCGGCGGCCCCGCCGGAGATGCCGGAGGAGTTCGTACCTGTCCGTCCGAAGGGGGAGGGATCCGCCCCGTTGACGCTTTTGGGTGTTCACCTCTTTCAGGATCGGGTCGCGATATGCGGGCGGATTGTGGGGGAACTCTTTTGGGAGGTTCGGGAG
>CAZOLN010000022.1:0-15029 GCA_964580565.1 uncultured Anaerolineales bacterium | reverse complement strand
GAACCGACGATCCCCTATGAGCCGGTAGGGGCGGAATTTGGACCGGGATTCGCCACCCTGCTCGGATACCGCCTGGACCCGCCGGAGGTGCGGGCCGGCGAGCCCTTCACGGTGACCCTCATCTGGAGGGCGGGCACCACGGACGAGATTCCGCGCTCCGTCTTCGTGCACATCGCCCCGCCGGACGCGCCATCCCCGCTGGCAGCGCAGCACGACGGTTGGCCTATCCTCGGGATGCGCCCTACCCACACCTGGGCCCAGGGCGAGGTGATCATCGACCCCCATCCGCTGCCTGGCCTCCCTCCTGGAACATATCGGGTCCGCGTGGGCCTCTACAACCCGAACGATGGGGAGCGGTTGCCCGTGACCGTCGGAGCGGAGTCCCCGGAAGACAGGGCGCTGAGTTTCTCCCTGGAGGTTGTCGGGAGATGACCTATCTCTTTGCCAACCGCAGCCGCTTCAGGACGGTCTGCAATCGGGTCTGCCAGCCCTTCGTCAGAGGAAACCGGACGTCCCGCCGACCGACGTAGGCCAGGTCCTTCAGACGGGCCTGCACCCGCTGCCGATTGGCCCGCTCCAGCCACGGAGCGTGGAGGACCAACTGCTCGTTCTCCCGCAGGACGGTGCGCACGCCCGCATCCCGCGCCAACACCTTGATCCGCAGCCCCCACATCAGGTTGCGCGCGGGAGGGGGCAGCGGACCGAACCGGTCGGCCAGTTCCGCCTCCATCTCTTCGATCTGTTTGATGGTGGCGAGGTGGGCCAGCCGTCGGTACATCCGCAGCCGGAGGTTGACGTCGGGAATGTACTCGGGCGGGAGTCCCATCGGGAGTGGCAGGTCCAGCCGGATCTCGCTGAGGGGCTCCGGTGGCGGGGGTCGCCCTTCTCGCCGGGCACGCAGTTCCTCCACCGCACGGGTCAGCAGCCGGGTGTAGAGGTCGAAGCCGATGGCGGCGATGTGACCGGATTGGCGCGTGCCCAGGATCTCCCCCGCCCCCCGCAACTCCAGGTCCCGCATCGCGATGGCATACCCACCCCCCAGCCCGCCGACCTCGCGGATCGTCTCCAGCCGCTGGCGGGCCTCCTCGGTGAGGCGGCCGGGGGTGTAGAAGAAGTAGGCGTAGGCCCGCCGCGCCCCCCGTCCCACCCGGCCCCGCAACTGATACAACTGGGCCAGGCCGAACCGCTCCGCCTGCTCGACGATCAGGGTGTTGGCGTTGGGGATGTCCAGCCCGCTCTCGATGATGCTGGTGCAGAGAAGGACGTCCACCTCGCCGGAGACGAAGCGGACCATCGCCCGCTCCAGATCCCGCTCCCGCATCTGCCCGTGGGCGACCTCGATCCGGGCCTCCGGCACCAGCCGCCGGAGCCGTTGGCGGACCCCCTCGATGGTCTGCACCCGGTTGTGGACGTAGAAGACCTGTCCCGACCGCTCCAGTTCCCGCAGGATCGCCCGCCGCACCACCTGGGGGTCGTACCGGCCGATGTAGGTGGAGACGGGCAGCCGCTCCTCCGGCGGGGTCTCGATGATGCTGATGTCGCGCACGCCGGTCAGGGAGAGGTAAAGGGTGCGGGGAATGGGAGTGGCGGTCATCGTCAGCACGTCCACCTCGGTGCGCATCCTCTTCAGCCGCTCCTTATGGGTCACCCCGAACCGCTGCTCCTCGTCGATGATCACCAGCCCCAGGTCCTTGAACTCCACGTCCTTCTGCAGCAGCCGGTGGGTGCCGATAACGATGTCCACCGTCCCCTCCCGCAGTCCCTGTAGGATCCGGGCCTGCTCGGCGGGGGTGCGGAAGCGGGAGAGCATCTCCACGGTGACGGGGAAGGGGGCCAGTCGGTGACGAAAGGTGGTGTAGTGCTGTTGGGCCAGGACGGTGGTGGGGACCAGCACCGCGACCTGCTTGCCGTCCATCACCGCCTTGAAGGCGGCGCGCAGCGCGACCTCCGTCTTTCCGTAGCCCGCGTCGCCGCAGACCAATCGGTCCATCGGCCTGGGCCGCTCCATATCCGCCTTGACCTCGTCGATGGCCCGGGCCTGGTCGGGGGTCTCCAGGTAGGGGAAAGAAGCCTCCAGTTCCGCCTGCCAGGGGGTGTCGGGGCTGAAGGCGTGGCCGGGGGTGACCTCGCGGAGGGCGTACAGTTCCAGCAGTTCGCGGGCCACCTCCTCCACTGCCCGGCGGGCGCGGGCCTTGGCCTGGGACCAGTCGGCGGTGCCCAGCCGGCTCAACCTTGGGGGACGGTCGTCCGCACCCACGTACCGGGTGAGCCGGTCGGCCTGGTAGACCGGGACGTAGAGCCGGTCCCGCCCGGCGTACTCCACCAGGAGGTACTCCTGCTCCTGCCCCTCCATCGTATAGGTGACCAACCCGCGGAAGATGCCGATCCCGTAGTCCACGTGGACCACGTAGTCGCCGGGGGTGAGGTCGGCGTAGAGGGACTCGGGAGCGGGTCGGCGGCGGCGGATGGGGCGGCGGGGCTCCGGCATCCGCCAGCCGAAGATCTCGGCGTCGGTCAGGAGCCGCAGGACGGGAGGGCCCGCCGTCGGGTCCAGCCCCCGCACCACCCATCCCTCCTCCAACGGCCCCTGGACGAAGGTGAGGTCGGTTTGGGGCGGGTCCCACAGCGCCTCCACGGGCCGGATCGGTTCGTGTTCCTCGGCCCAGACCTCCGCCAGTCGGCGCGCCTGTCGGCTGACGACGACGACCTGCTCCCCCTCCAGCAGCGCGATCTCCACATCGTCCATCATCTCCCGCAGCCGCCCGCCGTAGCGGGGGCCGGGTTCGAAATGGGAGGAAAGGTCGGACGGGGCTTCCTCCTCCCCGTGTCCCAGCACCAGCAGGGGGCGGTCCGTCACCCGCTCCTGCCAGTCATCCCAGGTCAGGTAGGGGAGCGGGTAATCCGGAGGCAGTTCCCCACTCCGCTCCGCCGTCTCCCGCAGGCTCACCGCCTGCTCCTCCAGTTCGGCCCACGTCTCGGCCAGTTCCGCCGGGTCGTCCACCGCCAGCAACCCTTGGGGCGGCAGGTGATCCAGCAGGCAGGGGAGGGGCTGGTAGAAGTAGGGAAGGTAGAACTCAAGGCTGGGAAAGGCGACGCCTGTCGTCAGGGCCACCCGGTGACCGGCCAGTTCTTCGGCGACCTCCGGCGGGTGGTCGGCCTCGAACCACTCCGCCAGTTCCTCGGCGACGCGGGGGCCGTAGCGGGGCAGGGGTTCGCGGGCCGGAGGGATGGTCACCGAGTCCAGCCGGGTCTGCGACCGCTGGGTGGCCGGGTCGAAGGTGCGGATGGATTCGACCTCCTGGCCGAACAGTTCGATGCGCACCGGGTAGGGCTCGGTCGGGGGGTAGATGTCCAGGATGCCGCCCCGGTGGCTGAACTGGCCCGGCCCCTCCACGACGCTGACCGGGTCGTACCCCAGGCCGGTCCACCGACGGGCCGTCTGTTCCAGGTCGAGGGCCTGCCCGACCCGGATGGTGTGGGTTCCCAGGCGAAGGGCGCGGCGGGAGAGGGTGGGCTGCATCAGCGCGCGCACAGAGGTGACGACGATCAGCCCTTCCTCCCCGGCAGCCAACCGGGCCAGGACCGCCACGCGGTTGGCAGGGGTTTCGCGGGGCCAGGGGGCGCGCTCGTAGAAGAGGACAGGGGGCTCCGGGAAGCGGAGGACCTGCTCGGGCTGGGGGTGCCAGTGACGGAGGGTTTCGTGGAGGGTACGCGCCCGCTCGACGCTCCCGACGACGACGAGGAGCGGCCGGCCCAGGTCGCGTGCGAGGGCCGCTACGACCGCGGGTCGAGCGGCGCGGAGGAGGCCCAACGGCGGGACGGCCCCCTCCCGCTCCAGATCTTCCAGCAACCGACGATAGGCGGAGAGACCGCGGAACCGGGCGAGGAGTCCAGAGACGTTCATCGCTCCCCGTCGCTGTTGAACCGCGACATCGCCTCGTCGATCCCCTCTGCTAGCCAGGTCTCAACGGCGGCGACGGCCCGCTCCAGCGCCTCTTCAATGGCCGACTCCTCCTCGGGAGAGAAGTCCTGCAGGACGTAGTCGGCGGGGTCCATCCCCTCCGGCGGCCGGCCGATGCCGATCCGCAGGCGGGGGAAATCCTGGCTCCCCAGCGCGTCGATGATCGACTGCATCCCCCGGTGACCACCGCTGCCTCCCTTGGGACGGATGCGGAGGGTGCCCAGGGGGAGGTCCATATCGTCGTAGACCACCAGCAACCGGTCCAGCGGGATCCGGTAGTATCGGACGAGGGCGGCGACGGCCTGGCCGCTTTCGTTCATAAACGTGCGTGGCCGTGCCAGCAGGACGGCCCTTCCGGCGATGGTCCCGCTGGCGATCCGGGCCCGCTTCCGGCTGCGGAACTCCAGTCCGTGGGCCTTCGCCAGGCGGCGCAGGCAGCGGAAGCCGGTGTTGTGCCGGTTGCGGGCGTACCGGGGGCCGGGGTTGCCCAATCCCACGATGAGATAGGTCTCCGTTTCGGGCATCACGTTCCCGATCCTGTTCGCCGCGGAGGGTAGCGGCGCTGACCTCTCCTCACCGACGGCGGTCAGCCCTGGCCCGGCGGACGGGAGCGGTAGGTCCGCAGGTAGTAGCGGAAGCCGATCTTGCCCGCGACGTAGAGCCCCCAGAGGCCGAAGAGGAGCAGGGTGATGCGGACACCGCGCAGAAAGGCGGCGCGCGCGACGCTCAGGTCAAAGGCGCTTCCCCCGTCCTCCCCTTCCCCTCCGGGGGGAGGGGGCGTCTCCCCCGGTCCAAGGGTGGGAGTGGGGCGGGGTGTGGCGGTGGGCGGTTGTTCGATAGGAACGGGAGTCGGCGTCATCGGGATGGGGGTCGGCAGCGGCGTGGAGGTGGGGGTGGGCGTTTCGGCCCCCTCGTTGCGGACAGTGATGTTGCGGACGAAGACCTGGTCGGGCGATGTGCTCCCCTGTCGCCAGCGGACCAGCGTCAGGGTGTATGCGCCGTCGGGGATCACGCGCTGCCCATCCGCCGTCAGCGCTGCCGTGTCCCACGTAGCCAGCACGTCGTTGACGACCGGCGTCCGCACGTCGAGGACGATGGGGGTCCAGGTGGAGTGAGCGGTGGGGGCCGGACCGGGAGCGTAGTAGAGGCTGTACCGGTCGAAATTGGGATGGGTCACCGTGCCGACGATCTCCACCACCCCGCTGACGACGGTGTTGTCGGCGGGGAAGAAAATGGCGATCTGGTCCTCCTGGCTGGACGGAGCGGCCAGGAGGCGGTCCGTCGAGATGACGACGAGAAAGAGAATCAGGGCGACGATTGTTACACGAGCCAGCCACCTTCCAGACATCGCGGCTCCTTGGTCTGTTCAGATTTAGGCAAAGGAGGAGTGTAACACAGAAGAGAGAGAATGACAAGGCGCTGGGCGGCCGATGAAGGCGGGGTTCGAGGGCGCGAGGGCTGGTCATTCCAATGGCTCTGTGTTATACTCCTCCGCACGATGAAGGGACGAGGGTTGACCCGGCGGCAGTTCCTCCGGCGCTCAGGGGTGGCGTTGGCCGCCCTGGCCCTTGCCGGGCCGGGCCGCCGCTTCCGCCGCCCCCCCGCCGACGGGCCGGTGCGGATGGGACGGGCGATCCACACCGTCACCCGGTACGACGCCCCCCGTCCGGACGCCGAGCCGCTGGGCGCGTGGCTTCCGGAAGAGACCTTCCCCATCCTCTCCGAGATCCGCGCCCCCGGCCTGAACAGTTACAACGACCTGTGGTACGAGACGCCGGAAGGGTACGTCTTCTCCGCCTGGGTGCAACCCCTCTGGGTTTGGCCTCCCCAGCCAACCCTCCTCGACCTGGGGGAATGGGGGTTCTGGGGGGAGGTCTGCGTCCCCTACACCGAGGCCCGCGCCGAGCCCCACCCGAACGCCCGGAGGGTCTACCGGTTCTACAACGGTACCGTCTACCACGTGGTGGACGTGGCCTTCGACGATCAGGGAAACGGCTGGTACAAGATCTACGACGAACTTCCGCCCCCTTCCTACCAGTGGGTGCTGGCGCGGGACATCCGCCGCATCCCGAGGGAGGAACTGTCCCCCATCCACCCCTTCGCCGGGGCCAAGCGGATCGAGGTGGACCTGGCCCAACAGCGGATCACTTGCTTCGAGGGTGAACGGGTGGTCTTCACCACCCGCTGCTCCTCAGGGCTCGGCGAGCGGGAGTTGGAGGACGGGACCGTCGAGGACCTCAGCACCCCTCCGGGTGAGTATTGTGTCCTGCTGAAGCAGCCCTCCCGCCATATGAGCAACCGCCCGGAGGATGAGGAGGAGGAACCACCGCCGGACCTGTTCGACCTGCCGGGCGTGCCGTGGAACGTCTTCTTCGACTTCGAGGGACGGGCCATCCACGGGACCTACTGGCACAACGACTTCGGGGTCCCCCGCAGCCACGGCTGCCTCAACGTCCCCATCGACGCCGCCCGCTGGATCTACCGGTGGACCTACCCCATCGGCGGGGCGGAGGATGACTTCATTCAGGGGAACTGCCGGGTCGGCACCCCCATCCTCATCCGTTCGTAGAACACCACAGAGACACAGAGGGCACAGAGGTTTTCTCCAGATCCAGAGGTTCTCTGTGTCCTCTGTGTCTCCGTGGTTAACCCTCACCCTCTCCAACCCGGAACCCGGCCTGGATGTCCCACAGGAGCGGCGGGATCAGCGGGCCGTCGGTGGCGCGGATGCGGAGCACGTAGAGCCAGTAGTCGTCCCCCTGCAAGACCAGGACCTCCGCCGGGCCCTGGGGCCAACGCTCCGAGAAGCGGAACCCCGGCAGCCCTTGCCACTCCACCGGCTCCACGCCGGTCACGTCGACCTCGGTGTCCTCCGACCAGGTGGCCTCTAGGAGCATGCGGGCCGTGTCCCCGTTCAGGGGCTTCACCGGCCCCGGGGCCCACCACAGCCCCACCTCGCCGTAGTCTCCCCGCCAGACCCGGGCCCCCGCCACGTCGTCCCCCTCGGCGTGAAGGGTCACGAAGGCGCGGGGCACCGGCAGGGCGATCCCCTCCCGCACCTCCATCCGCAGGTCGCGCAGCCGGACCGGCTCGGGCACGAACCGGATCGTCCGCGTCCCGGTCACCGGGGCGGTCGAGACGACGGCAAGGCGGAACGTCCACTCGCCCGGCTCCGGCTGCAGTGGCAGGTGGACGGCTTGGCGGGTGGCGTATGTACCGTCTCCCTTCGAGTACAGGTCGGACGTCCACCACAGCCGACCGGAAGGGTCGAACACCTGTGCCGTAAGGTGCGCACTAGGGTCCCGCTCTTCCAGCCCCGGCGCTTCGACCTCTAGAAGAAAATCCTGCAGCGGCGAGACGTGGGCGGGCCACCGGATGGTCAGCGGGACCGGCGGGATGGGGGTCGGTGTGGGGGTCGCCGTCGGCAAGGGGGTGTCCGTGGGCGGGGGGGGCGGCGTGGAAGGCAGCGCCGGGGTGGTACACGCTGCCAGCAGCAGCAGGAGCGCCACGGAACGGATCGACAGGGATACGGATCTCATCGACAGACGGCGTTCAACAGGCCGACCAGGTCCCGCGGCACTTTGGCCGCGATCCGCGTCCCTTCGGGGGTGTGGACCTCCCGCTCGACGGTCCCCCGCTCGCGGATCAGCCGCAGCAGGTCGCCCCGGTCGAAGGGGACCACCACCTCCAGCGGGACCAGGTCCCGTTCCAGCGCTGCCTCGACCTCCTCCAGCAGCCGGTCGAGGCCGTAGCCGGTCAGCGCGGAGATGGGCACGGGGTTGGGCAGACCCTCGGCCATCTCCAGGGCCTGCTGGGGGTCGGGGAGTCGGTCCACCTTGTTCAGCGCGGTGACCATCGGCTTGCCGATGGCCCCGATGTCCTCCAGCGTCTCCAGCACCGCTTGGGCCTGGCGCTGGGCCTGGGGATGGGTCACGTCCAACACGTGGAGGAGCAGATCCGCCTCGACCGTCTCCTCCAGCGTGGCCCGGAAGGCGGCGACCAGGTCCGTGGGCAACTTCTGGATGAAACCGACCGTGTCGGTGAAGAGGACCACCCGGCCGCCCGGCAGTTTGACCCGGCGGGTGGTGGGGTCGAGGGTGGCGAACAGTTTGTCCTCCACCAACACGTCGGCGTCGGCGAGGGCGTTGAGGAGGGTGGACTTGCCGGCGTTGGTGTAGCCGACGATGGAGACGACGGGCAATCCCTGGCGGCGACGGCGGGCCCGGTAGCGGCTGCGGTGGGCGCGGACCTTTTCCAGTTCCCGCTTCAGATGGGCGATGCGGCGGCGGATGACCCGCCGGTCGGTCTCCAACTGCGTCTCGCCGGGACCCCGCACGCCGACCCCGCCGGTCGCTCCGCCAGCCCGACCGCCCGCCTGGCGCGCCAGGTGGGTCCAGGCTCGGGTCAGACGGGGAAGCCGGTACTCGTACTGGGCCAGTTCCACCTGCAGCGCCCCCTCCCGGGTGTGGGCGTGCTGGGCGAAGATGTCGAGGATCAGAGCGGTCCGGTCCAGTACCTTGACCTCCTCCCCCAACGCCTTCTCCAACTCCCGCTGGTGGCGCGGGGAGAGTTCGTCGTCGAAGATCACCACGTCGGCGGCGGTTTCGGCCACCTTCTCAACCAGTTCCTCGACCTTGCCGGGGCCGATGAAGGTCGCCGGGTTGGGCCGGTCCAGCCGCTGGACCAACTCCCCCACCACCTCGATGCCAGCGGTGCGGGCCAGTTGGGCCAGTTCGGCCAGCGAGGCCTCCACCGGCCAGGTCCCGTCGGAGGAGAAGGACTCTCCCTTAAGTTGTACGCCGACCAGGATCGCCCGTTCCTTCGGCGGACCTGTCGGTTCGGTCGGTCGTGCAGTCATCTGTGTCCTCTGTGTCTCTGTGGTAATCCTCACTGCCCTCCGCCGCACAGGGCGAAGTTGGCGTAGTGCTCCTCCTCCGTCGCGGCGAAGAGGTGGCTGCCGTCGTTGGTCTGGCAGTTGACGATGAAGTAGAAGTAGTCGGTGTCGGCGGGGAAAGCGACCGCCTCGATGGAGGCCAGCCCCGGGCTGCAGATCGGGCCGGGTGGGAGGCCGGGGTAGCGGTAGGTGTTGTACGGGTGATCGATCTCGGCCAGGCTCTCCACCCCCAGTTGGTCGAAATAGAGGGTCCGCCACCACGTCCCGGTCGTTTCGTCGTACCCCAGCCCGTACTGCACCGTGGGATCGGCCCCCAGCGGCCAGCCCGCGTCCAGCCGGTTGAGGAAGACGCTGGCGATGATGGGCCGCTCCTCGGGGATCACCGCCTCCCGCTCGACGATGGAGGCCAGCGTGACCATCTCGTAGAGGGTCATCCCTCGATCGGCCCCTGCCTGGCGGATCTCCGGCGTCACCCGTTCGTCGAACGTGGAGAGCATCCGATCCACCACGTCGTAGGCGGTGGCGTCCTCCGGCAGCCGGTACGTCTCCGGGAACAGGAATCCTTCCAAGGTGGCGGTGGGAGGCAGGGAGGCCAGGAACCCGTAGTTCGCCAGGTCGGTCGCCCGCCAGCCGGTGGTGACCAACTCAAGGAACTCCGATTCCGGGATCCCGGTCTGAGCCGCCACCTCCGCCGCCACCTCTTCGATCCGCAGCCCTTCCCTAACGGTGACCAACTGCTCCGGCCGTTGTCCGCTCTGCAGCGCCTGGGCGATCTCCGGGATGGTCATCGTCTGCCGGAGGGTGTAGGTGCCCGCCTCCAGCCCCGCGTCCAGCCCCTCGTACTGGAGGTATCGCCGGAACAGTTCGGCGTCGCTGACCAGGCCCGCCTCCTCCAGCCGCTTGGCGACGTCGGCCGCCGTCTCCCCCGGCCGGACGACGAAGGTGACCGGCGTGTCGTCGGTGCCGGCGGGCTGCTGGAGTTCCTCGGCGTGGGCCTGGATGTAGGTCTCCAGGGCGACCTCCTTGGGGGAGCCCACACTGCAGAGGGAGACGCCGCCTGTCTCCTCCCCGGTTCCAAAGGCCCGGGAGAAGCCGTAACCGATGGCCCCTGCCCCGGCGAGGGCGAGCACGAAGAGCACGATCCGCGCCGCTCGTTTCACCGACTCCATAGGTCCTCCTCAAGGATGCAGGATGCAAGATGCAGGAAGCAGGATGCAGGATACAAGGTGCAGGGCGTCAGGTGGGCTCCGGTGGGGGGCCTCCCTGGCTGTCGAGAAAGCCCTGAAGGATGACGGCTGCTGCCACCGCGTCCACGTCCGGCGATTCCCGTCTCCGCTTCCGCTTCCGCCGGTCCGCCCGTCGGAGGATCTCCTCGGCGACGGCGGTGGTGTATCGCTCGTCCCACATCTCCACCGGTACCGAGAGGGCCTCCATCAGCGCTTCGGCATACCGCTCGATCCGGCGGGCCTGGGGTCCCTCCTCGCCCCGCAGGGTCAACGGCAACCCGATGACCACCTTGTCGACCGCGTGCTCGTCGATCAGCCGCTGGATGGCGGCGAAATCCTCCGCCCGTGACGACCGTCGGAGGGTGCAGAGCGGACGGGCGACGGTGCCGGTGGGATCGCTGATGGCGACGCCGATGCGCCGCTCCCCTACGTCCAGTGCCAGGACCCGCACCCGAGTTCCTCCCGCCTACCCGCCCTGCGGGACGACGTTCACCTCGATGCGCAGGGGGAGCATGGGCATCCACGGCATCCATCGGGGCCACACCTCGACGCGGGGCGGTTGGGCCAGCGGGAACTCCGCCTGAAGTTGCTCCACAGCCCGATCCAGCCGCCGCCCCCGCACCGCCTCCCGCACCGCGTCCGGGTCGATCTTCGCCGCGGCGTAGCCGGTGGCGGTGACGAAGAAGGTGATGTCGCCGGTCCCGATCGGCTCCTCCGCCACCTCGCCGATCTCGAACGAGGCCCCCACCATTTCGTGGTCCGGCGGCAGGCGGCGGGAGAGCCGGGCGTAGGCTACCGTCCCCGCATCGCCCCGATCGATCGCCAGCCCCGTGATCAGCAGACGCATGTGGAGCCCCAGCGTGTCCGCCCGCTCGGTGAGGAACCGGTCGTAGGCGATCTCGGAGGCCTGGATCTCCAGCGACGGACAGGGGAGGAACTCCGTCGGTTCCAGCAGGACCTTCAGCCCTTCACACGCCTCGTCCAGCAACTGGCGGGTCAACAGTTCCCGCGCCCGGTCCATATCCTCCTGCGAGACGGCCCGTACCTCCTGCACCATCCCCCCCGAGGTCGGTTCGGGGTTGGTCACCCGCACCGCCAGGCTGGCGGGCCCTTCGACCTGATTGATCAAATTGGCCCCTACGTTCCCCGCCGGTCCCTCCTCCAGCGCCTCGATGGGAGCGGGAGCCTGTCCCCGGGCGGGCACCACCACGTCCTGGGTGGTGGCGAAACGGATGGGGAAACTGCCGGACGAGGTGCGCACCACCGTGCCGGCAGGGATGGTCACGTCCTGAGGGAGCAGGTTGGTGAAGAGGACGGTGCCGGTGGCCTTGCCCGATTCGTAGGCCGCCGTGCCGGTCGTCTCCACCTGGATGCTCCCTTCGAAGTAGTCGCCGACCCGCCGGGCGGGGACCACACCGGCCGCCAGGTCGATGGCCTCGGCCTCCAGGCTCGCCGACACGGGCACGATCACGCTCACCGTGGTGCCGACGGGGAGGAGGGTGAGAGTGGCTCGGGGAAGGATGAAGAAGGCGGAGACCAGGACGACCAGCAGGGTGATCAGGAAGGCCGCCACCCGCCCTCCCTGGCGGGCGCGCTGCGCCCAGGGAGGGGGCACCGGCCGGGGAGGGGGCTGCAGTTCCGGCTCTTCCTCCCACCACAGACGGGGGGGAGGCTCAGGGCGCGCGGGCTTGGGCCGGTTCCAGGCGGGAGCCGTCTCCGCCTCGGCGACGGTGGCGAAGGCGGAAAAGCCCATCTGGCGGGCCACCCCCCGCCGCTCGGGGTCGGGGCTGACGATGGCCACCTCCAGCCCCCGCCGCTCCGCCTCCCGCCACAGGAGTTCCCCATCCAGCGGGCGGGAGAGGAAGCGACCGTCCCACGGCACAACGATGACGACCCGGCCGTTCCGTGCGCTCCGCAGCCGACCGCGCACCACGGTCAGGTCGTCTTCTTCCTGCAGGTAGATGACCTCCCCCATCCTCCTCCTGCTTTACTTCCCGCCCACCATCTCGCGCAACAGGGCAGGCGCCTTGCGGATCGCCTCGTCCAGCCGGTGGGTCTCTTTGCCGCCGGCCTGGGCCAGCGTGGGCCGGCCGCCGCCGCCCCCGCCGAGCACCTGGGCCACACCGCGCACCAGTCGCACGGCGTCGATCCCCCGCTCCACCAGGTCGGGGGTCACGGCGGCGACGAAGGCGGGCCGTCCTTTGATCACCGCCCCCAGCACCACCGCGCCGGACTTCACCCGATTCCGATACCAGTCGGTCATCTCCCGCAGCGTGTCCATGTCCGGCGCGTCCACTTTGGCGGCCAGCAGCGGGACACCCTCGACCTCCTGCACCCGGTCTATCAGCCGCTCGAACCGGAACCGGGCCAGTTCCCGCTGGAGGCGCTCGATCTCCTTGCGGGCGGCCTGGAGCTCTCCCAACGTCTCCAGCGTCTTCCGTTCCAGTTCCTCCGGCTGGCAGAGGAGATGGGCGGCGGAGGAGCGGAGGACGCGAAGGTGCTTCTGGACCCACTCCACGGCCCCGCGCCCGGTGACCGCCTCGATCCGGCGCACCCCCGCGCCGATCCCTTGCTCGGAGATGATGTAGAAGGAGCCGATCTCGCCGGTCTCCTCGACGTGGGTGCCGCCGCACAGTTCCTGGCTGTAAGGCTCGTCCGGCCAGCCGATGCGCAGGACCCGCACCACGTCGCCGTACTTCTCGCCGAAGAGGGCGATCACCCCCTCCTCCAGCGCCTGGCGGTAGGGCTCGTAGTCCCAGGTGACCGGGTAGTTGATCAGGATCGCCTCGTTCACCAGCCGGACCACCTCGTCCAGTTCGTCCTGGGTGGGCATCGTCGGGTGGGTGTAGTCGAAGCGGAGCCGGTCCGGAGCGACCAGGGAGCCGGCCTGCTGGACGTGCTCGCCCAGGACGTAGCGGAGTTCGGCGTGGAGGAGGTGGGTCGCGGTGTGGTTGCGGGCGATGTCCATCCGCCGCTCGTAGTCCACCAGCGCCCAGGCGTTCTCACCCACGCGGGGCTCGCCCAGCGTCACCTCGCCTGCGTGGACGATGAGCCCCTCGACCGGCCGGCGCACATCCTCGACGGCGATCTCCCAGATCGGTTCCTCGGCTCCCTCCGGATAGGCGGCGATGACGCCGGTGTCGGACACCTGCCCGCCGGATTCGACGTAGAAGCAGGTCTCCGCCAGGACCACCTCCACCCGATCCCCCTCCCGGGCGGAATCAACCGGCTTGCCGTCCCGGAGGATGGCGAGCACCTGGGTCTCTAACTCGGTGGTGGTGTAGGGGTCGTACTCCACGCCGGTCGCGGGGAGGAGCCCCTTCCCTTTCAGGTCGTCCAACAGGTCCTGGTAGTGCTTGAGGCTCTCGGCGTCGACGGCGCGGAACGTCTCGGCGGCCCGTGCGCGCTCGCGGTGTTCCTCCATCGCGGCGTGGTATCCCTCTTCGTCCACCGTCAGCCCGTGTTCCTCGGCCACGTCGCGGGTGATCTCCAGGGGGAGCCCGAAGGTGTCGTAAAGGTGGAAGGCGCTCTCACCGGGGATCACCGTCTCCCCTCGGCCCTTGACCTCCTCGATCACCTCGTCCAGCCGGGCCAGCCCCTGGTCCAGTGTGCGCAGGAACCGCTCCTCCTCCTGGCGGACGACGGAGAGGATGAACTCCCGCCGCTTCTCCAGTTCGGGGAAGACGGGGCTCATCATCTCGATGACGACCTTGGCGACCTCGCCCAGGAACGGCTCGGTGAAGCCGATCTTCCGGCCGAAGCGGACCGCGCGCCGGAGGATCATCCGCAGCACGTAGTTGCGGCCCTCGTTGCCGGGGAGGACCCCGTCGCCGATGAGGAAGGTGACCGCGCGGCCGTGGTCGGCGATGACCCGGTAGCCGACGATGTGCTCCGCCCGCTCGGCGTCGGTGTGGCCCAGCATCTCCTGGACCCGGTCCATAATGGGGAGGAACAGGTCGGTCTTGTAGTTGGAATCGACCCCCTGCATGATGGCGACCAGCCGCTCCAGCCCCATCCCGGTGTCCACGTGGCGGGCGGGGAGGGGCTCCAGGGAGCCGTCCTCCTTCCGGTTGTACTGGATGAAGACCAGGTTCCACAGTTCGATGAACCGGCCGCAGTCGGCGTTGACCCCGCAGACGTGATTCGGGTCGTCCTTCCGATCGCAGAACTCGGGGCCGCGGTCGTAATGGATCTCGCTGCAGGGGCCGCAGGGGCCGGTCTCTCCCATCTCCCAGAAGTTGTCCTTCCGGCCGAAGAAGAGGATGTGGGAGGGATCGATCGAGGTCTCGGTCCGCCAGTACCCGGCCGCCTCCTCGTCCCGCCCCAGGTCACCCTTGTCGTCCTCGAAGCAGGAGACCCAGATGCGCTCCGGCTCCAGCCCCCAGACCTCGGTGAGCAGTTCCCAGGCCCAGGCGATGGCTTCTTTTTTGTAGTAATCGCCGAAGGACCAGTTGCCGAGCATTTCGAAGAAGGTGTGGTGGTAGGTGTCCCGGCCGACGTCCTCCAGGTCGTTGTGCTTGCCGGAGACGCGCATACACTTCTGGGTGTCGACGGCCCGTTTGTAGGGCCGGGTGCCGATGCCCAGGAAGACGTCCTTGAACTGGTTCATCCCGGCGTTGGTGAACAGAAGCGTCGGGTCGTCGGCGGGCACCAGGCTGGCGCTGGGGACGATGGTGTGCCCCCGCTCGGCGAAGAAGTCCAGGAAACTCTGACGGATCTCGGCGCTGGTCCAGCGTTTTCGTTTACTCATCCTTACAGCCTCTGACTTCCTTATAGTGCTCGCCATTCTAGCCGAAAGGGGGGAAACTGTCAACCGATCGGCCGCTTGCCCGCCTGACGGAGGGGAGTAAAATTAACGGGGGAGGGTTGGACAACGAATCTGGAATGAATAAACGAATCGGCGAAGGGGCTCGCCGTCGTCAAACGGACGGGGCGCCTTTTTTACCTT
>CAZOLN010000021.1:21815-28571 GCA_964580565.1 uncultured Anaerolineales bacterium | reverse complement strand
AGACCCGCTATCTGGTCATCGTGGACAAGGTGGCCGCGACGCCGGAGAAGTACCCACGGCGCCCGGGGGTTCCCTCAAAGCGCCCCCTGGGGGGCCGCAGGCCACAGCCGCCACTCCTTGCGGCGTCAGAAGAGGGCCGCTGAGCCAGACAGCCTCCCTTAGCCGGCAGATCGTTTCCGCGCCGGTTGACTTTCCCGGGCACCTATGCTACTATTCCGATAGATCTTTCCTAAAAGTTTCATAAGCCGAGCAGAAACGGCGGTAACCCCTTTGGCGAGGAAACGGTAGGACGACCGACATCCCCCCGCTACGGACCAGGCCTGACCGCCGTCGGTATTCCCCATTCCCCAGACCATTGCCCCCCGCTGAGGGAAGTCCCCGTATCTGTAGGGCTCCACACTGAAAGGCGACCCTCCAACACTACTGCGCCAAGCAGGGCGCGTGGTCATGTTCTGCCATCTGATAACGGAGTAAGAGGAAATGTGTACGTTGGTCGGCGTGGAGTTGGACATTCCTGCTCTTGTCACTGCAGGATCGGCCTGGTCTATCTTATGGAGGATATGGTGACCCCTGTCCCCACACAGAACCGTGCGATGCGCCCCTAAGGCAATAACGCCTCGTCGAACGCTCCCCCGATGATGATTGAGCAAAGCCATGCCACTGTTCAAAGGAGGAACCCATGAGACGGAGAGGGTGGACTATATGGATCGTGGTATCGCTGCTGACTGCCACGTTGACCTTTCAAGCATGGGCCCAACCCCCCTCCCAGAACCCACCCGCTCTATCCCCGCGTCAGGATAGAGGCCAGGCAGCCGCACAATCGCTGCTAGTGCAACTGCAGGAGGGGGCCCAGGGAGAAATCCGCATATCATATCACGCCGAGACAGGAAAGGTCCGCTTCATCGGCACCACCCCCCAGCAACCGATCCGCCAGTCCGTCCCGCTGCAGGGACTGATGCCCGACGCCACTACGCTGACGGCGGCGCGAACCTTCCTGACCACCTACGGACCCCTCTTCGGGCTGGAGGACCCGTATCGAGACCTGCGGGTGATGCGGATCCAGCAGGCCGACCAGGGCCGATCCTTCGTCCGCTTCCAGCAGACCTACCAGGGCATCCCGGTGGTCGGTGGAGAACTGATCGTCCAGGTCGTCGGTCCGGGCGACATCGCCTCCGCTGGCGGGGAGGTGCTGCCCGACCTCGATCTGGATACAACCCCCACGGTGGACGCGGAGACGGCCCGCGCCCGTGCCCTGGAACTCATCCGACGCGAATACGGGCTGGACCCTGACCAAGTGGAGGTCACGGAGCCGGAACTGTGGATCTACAACCCGGCGCTCCTTGGCGGGCCCGGCCCGCGGATCAATACTCTGGTCTGGCGGATGGAGGTCACGCCGGTCGACCTGCTCCCCATCCGGGAGTTCGTCCTGGTGGACGCCCACCACGGCTTTGTCGCCCTCCACTTCAACCAGATCGACACGGCGAAGAACCGCGTCATCTACGACAACCAGAACGACCACAACGCCGGCCTGCCGGGCTACGGACCGGTGGCGACGGAAGCCGATCCGCCTGACAGCAGCGACTCCGTTGACGCGTACTACGCCTTCCTGTACGCAGGCTATACCTACGATTTTTACTCGACCTACCATGGGCGGGATAGCATCGACAACGCGGGCATGAACCTGATTAGCACCGTTCGCTACTGCCCGAACGCCGTGGACTGCCCGTACGAAAACGCCTTCTGGGGCTTCTCCCAGATGGTTTACGGGGAAGGCTTTGCGGTAGAAGCCGACGTCGTGGCCCACGAGATGACCCACGGGGTGACCGACTACGAGTCCAACCTCTTCTACTATATGCAGTCAGGGGCGATCAACGAGGCCTTCTCCGACATCTGGGGGGAATTTGTGGACCAGGTCTACGACAACGGTGCGAGCAATCCCTGGGTGATCGGTGAGGACCTATTGGGGTACGGACCGTTCCGCAGTTTGAGCCACCCGCCGGATTACGATCAACCGGATCGGATAGGAAACCTCGATTACTACTACTGCGGCCTCGATGATGACGGTGGCGTGCACACCAACAGCGGCGTAGCCAACAAGGCGGCCTACCTGATGGCCGCAGGTGGTACATTCAACACCTACACCGTCTCCGCCCTCGGCATCCCCAAGACGGCCAAGATCTGGTACGAGGTCCAGACCCATCTGGCCACCTCCGGCTCCGACTACCAGGACCTCTACGACCTCCTGTACCAGGCCTGCCTGAACCTGGTGGGGACCTCCGGGATCACTTCCTCCGATTGCCAGGAGGTGCGCAAGGCCACCCTCGCCACGGAGATGGACCAGCCCGCCTGCGGCGCGACGGAGGCGCCGATGTGCCCCGCTGGCTATCTTGTCCGCACCCTGTTTTTCGACGACTTCGAGGAAGACGACGGTACCTGGAAACCGGGGTACACGACCGGGGGCTACGGCATGGGCCGCGATAACGCATGGGCGACCAGTGGGGAATGGCACCTGCGGGGTCATGTCTACGACACGGCGAACGACTCCCACATAACAGCGTTCCCCGGCGTCGTCCTGCCCACAGACGGCACGCCCTACCTGCGCTTCGACCACGCCTACGACCTGCTAGGGGAGGGGAAGGACGGTGGGGTAGTGGAGTACGCCATTGGAGGCGACCTGGATTCCTTGCGGTCCCCCCAGAAGGTTACCCTGCCAAGCGGCTACACGTATGACGACATCGTCGGAATCGGCGTGGACAATACCGATGACCACGTCTTCGCGTGGTACGACGATGGCACGGTGAGCGAAGGGGCCGGCGGAAATCTGGGCCAGTTCAGCGGTCCAACGCCCTACGCCCTCCCATCGGGCTATACCCCGGACGACATCGTGGCGATGGGCATGCGGGGCTCCGACGGCCACGTGTTCGCCTGGTACAGGGATGGGAAGGTGAGCGAAGGAACCACCGTCGATCTGGACCAGTTCAGCGGTCCAACGTCCTACGCCCTCCCATCGGGCTATACCCCGGACGACATCGTGGGAGCAGCCATCGCCCTGGACGGCCGCTTCTTCTTCTGGTATGACGACGGCACGATGAGCGCGGGAACGAGCGATGATCTGGACTCCTACCTTCCCCCCTACGTCTACACCTTCCTGCCAGGCATCTCCTACACTCAAATCCTGGGAATGGGTGCGGGCAGTGGCAACAGGACGGTCGTCACCTATTGGTGGGGCTACTTCCAGGGCCAGATATACCTGCACCTCATCCTCGGCACGATGGGAGGGGAAACCTGGGTCGATGCAGGATCCCTTTTCACCGAGAATGGATACAGCGGAACCGTGATCTCCACCACGAACCCGCTGTACGGGCGCAGCGCCTTCGTCGGCGAGAGTTACGGGTACCTCTCCAGCCGGGCCGACTTAAGCTCCCTCGCCGGGCAAGGGGTGCTGTTCCGGTTCCGGATGGGCGTCAGCGGCGGAGGCGGGGGATACGGCTGGTTCATAGACGACGTGCGCATCTACTCCTGCGTCCAGCCAACCGACCGGGTCTACCTCCCCCTCGTCGTGCGGAACCACCATTAGAGAAGTCACTTGCCCTGATGCGTAGGGGCACCACGGAGTCGCAAAGGGCACAGAGGATCGGAGGGGTGAAGGAGCATGCGCGCAGTACTTGGTGTGCTCGTCGGCGTTTTCTTCGCCGTCGTCGCACTGATCAGTCTGGTGTTCCTCATCGAGTACATCGCTACCCACTACCCTAACACCACCATCGGGCGCATCTGCAAGGCGATCGACAGATTCATCGAACGCATTCCTGACGATGATTAGGATCCGAGGGACAGAAAGGTAAGGAAGAGATGAGACGGATATCCGGGCTACTGAGGGGATTGACGCTTGCAGGCCTGCTCCTGGGCACAGTGGTCGCCGCCCCTTCACACGCCAAGCAACCTGTCCAGCAGGCGACGTTCGACGGCGGTTGGATTGTACAGCAACATTGCGAGACAACCAGACACAGCGAGAGCGGACCGGTCCAGTCGAGCAGCGACGACACGTATCCCCTTCATATCTCCGTGGAAGGTAGTCACGCCACCGCACACGCTGAAACAGGAACGGTGGTCTGGGAAGGAGAGATCGGGGGAAACGAGTTGTCTATCGATTACTCGTCAGGTCAGACAACCTGTACCGGTACCCTTCTACTGGGAAGTGATGGGAATTCCTTCACCGGAACCCGGAGCTGTACCACCCGCCTTTTTACTGCGATCTTAGCCGAAACTTCCTGCACCCTCACAGGCACACGGTTCGGGGCCACCCCTGCTCCTACCTGCGACCTTGAACTCTACGTCTCCCCAGAGCGCGTGTCGGCGGGCGGGATCGCTTATCTCGACCTGCGGGCCTTCCGCGGCACGGGTGAGCCGATCGCGGGCGACACTGCACAGGTCGCGATCGTGGACGGGCCGGGAACCGTCCTGGAAGGAGCCCTTACGACCAATGAATACGGCGAGGCGGAGTTCACCTACCAGGCCCCTTCGGACATCCCCTCCCAGGTGACCGTGCAACTGAGGGGGACCGTCGCCGGATGCCCGGACGACGCAGCGACGGCATTCCTCTACCTTCAGCCCACCGGGGGGTTCGAGGTAGAGGTCT
The DNA here is from genome assembly GCA_964580565.1 of uncultured Anaerolineales bacterium. Classification (GTDB taxonomy): domain Bacteria; phylum Chloroflexota; class Anaerolineae; order B4-G1; family DUEL01; genus DUEL01. The sequence goes on along the minus strand of CAZOLN010000021.1, from coordinate 23,935 downwards.
CCCCTCCCTTCCTCAGCAACCTGGGCGACCAGGTGACGATCACCGTCCGGGTGACCAGCGCCGACGGCAGCCCTATCCGCGGGGAGACGGTCGTCCTGGAGCCTGTGGCACCGGCGGGAGACCCGGTGGAGGTCCAGACGGACGCCGATGGGGTCGCCTCCTTCACTCTTACCCATATCTACGAAGAACGGACCATCTACCAGTTCGCCGTGCGCGCTGTAGGGGAAGAGGTCGTTATGGAGGTCCCTGTAGTTCCGACGCAGGTCCAGATCGAGCAGAATCCCATCACCCAGGAGCCCTACATCGGGGTCGTAGCCGACGGCGTGAGCACCCTCGATGTCTTCCTCCACTTCCCCCAGCTGGCAGGCCAGCCGATCCCTTTCACCCCCCCGGCGCTGGGGACCCTTGAGGGGGACGCCGTGGTCGATGCGGGCGGTCAGCCCGCCGTCCTGCTGGACGGCTCCGGCAGCGCGACCGTCCGGTACCGCCCCCCGGCCTACCTGCCCGACTCCGGTCTGCTGACGGAGAAGGTGAACGTGTTTAAGGTGATCGACGGCGTGCCAGTGGCGAACGAGTCCCCGATCTCCGTCGGGGGGGCCAAAGAGGTGATCAACTTCACCTACGAAGTGCCGGGGGTGGGGACGGAGACCGTCCCGCTAGAGATCCTCGTCTTCCGCCCGCCGGTGATGCTGGTGCATGGCTTCACCGGCGACACCACCACCTGGGACGACCTGGCCAAGCACCTGCGGTCCCTAGGGTTCGATGCGGTGAACAGAAATTACCCCGGCACCCCTGAGTCCACGATCATGGACATCGGTGAGGATCTGGCCGCCCGGATCGCCGAACAGGAGGGAGACTACGCCCGCGCTGGCATCAAGCTCTCGCGCGTCGACGTCGTCGCCCATAGCACGGGCGGATTGTTCACCCGGAGCTACATCCAGGGGCTGTCCGGAGATTACCGGGGTGACGTACGGAAACTCATCATGGTCGGCACGCCTAACCACGGGGTGAGTACGCCGAGCAAATGGATAGGGGCCTTGCAGTCCTGGTGGTACAACTACTTGCACTGGACCGTCCTGGACGATCTGCACCACGAGAGCTGGTTCATGCTTTTTATCAACTACGGCGAGGAGGCCGGGCAACACCTCCACCCCGACGTACAGTACGCCAATTTAATGGGAAGAGTGCGGGTTAACATCCCGAACCCGATGACCGGGAATGTTTACCACGTATTGCTCTCCGAGGACCTTGTGATCAGAAACGCCTCCTCGCACCTCAACGGAGTCGTGGAGTACCTCTTCGACAACAGAGTGCATGCACCAGGGGTGCCCTTCACCCCGGACGGCAACACTCCGCTAACCAAGGACCCGGGTGTGTGGGCCAAGATCGTCGAACTGCTACTCAAGGACATCCACCGTGTCCCCTTGGAATCCACCCGTGTGGGGATCTTGCGGGGCGAGGGGGAGGTGTACATCCGATCGTCGGATGGGACCCTCCAGCCGGTGACGACCTACCCGATCGGCTTCCGCCCAACCGAGGCTGTTCAGACCGGGCAGGGGCGCGCGGTCGTGGGAATCTACCTGAACGACGCCCTCTGGGGGTTCATCGCCGCCCGCGAGAACACCCGGTTCGTCATAGAATACGTCTCTCCCTATCAGGTCGTTGTGAGAATGGAAGCCGGCACCGCCCGCTTCAAGAGCTTTCTTTCCGGCATCACGGCCCACTACGAGGTCATCACAGGCGAGGGAGGGGATAAATGGTACGAGTTTCGCCCTAACGGCGTCTTCCGCAGTTACGGGACCGATTTCACGGTGACCGCCGGTCCGCCAGCCGAGGCGTACGTGCTGGAAGGGGAGATCGTCGCCGAAGGGATCCCGGCAGAAGGGGAGAGCACTCTTTGGGCCCTCTCCGCCCAGCAGGGGGCCACCGTCGACCAGGCTGGAAACCTGGGGGCGCTCGAGGCCCCGCCCGAGCCCTGGTGGGAGGATTCGTTCTACGAGGTGCAAGCCGCCGAAGCACCCCCCTCGGCCGGGAGAGCCCCCACGGGATCCGCAGGCCCAGCGCCCATTGGGGCCACAGCCATGGGGCAGTTAATGCTCTGCGGCGGCCTGGGCATGCTG
>CAZOLN010000021.1:0-21715 GCA_964580565.1 uncultured Anaerolineales bacterium | reverse complement strand
CCCATCATCTCCCCAGGCCAACACGGTCACCCTGACCCTGATCAACCGATTCGGTCAGGACGTGTGCTACGTGTACATCTCGCCCTCGGAAGAGGACACCTGGGGCGACGACTGGCTTGGCGAAACCGAGGCGATCCCGCCGGGGCGCAGCCGCGCCTTCGAGCTCGAGCCCGGGACCTACGACCTGCTGGCGACCGACTGCAACGATGAGACAATGGTGGAAACTTACGGCCTCGATCTGTCTCAGTCCGGAATATGGGAACTCGTACCCACTCAGTCCACGACGGGCGAGGTCACGCTGACGGTCGTCAACGCCGCCGACACCCCGATCTGTTACATCCTCATCTCGCCGTCCGACAGCGAGGAGTGGGGAGAAGACTGGCTGGGCCCGGAAGAGATCCTCCAGTCGGGCGCCGCGCGCGCCTTCGAGCTCCCGCCCGGAACCTACGACCTGGCCGCCCTCGACTGCGATCAGAACTTTCTGAGCGAGACCTACGGTGTGGACATCAACGAGGGCACGGAGTGGAGAATCGGACCGTAGCGAGCCCTCGAGTTCACCATCTGTGGAGGGCAAGGTCCCCGCTGGTTTCAGCGAACCAGGAAAGGAGAGTATAAATGAAGAGTTCGGTCGAAGGACGGTGGTTTCCAGCAGGACAGGCGATGCTCGCCCTCGTGCTGATCCTGACATTGGCGGCTGCGGTTACGGCCCAAGGATACGAGGCGACGCCTCCCAACTCCGCACACAGCCAATGGGCGGCCTCTGCCAGCCAAAACCTACTTTGGTCGGTCGAAAAGGTCGAAGAGAACGGAGACCGGCCCTCCCTTGCCCTCGATGTGTCCGACCGGCCGCACATCGGTTTCTATTCCTACCCATCCAATGGCCTGAGGTACGCCTACCACGACGGCTCCACCTGGCAGATCGAGACGGTAGATAGCGGTGTGGACGCCGGGGATTACTACGAAGTGGTGGGCCAATACCCCTCCCTCGCCCTGGATCAATCCGGTCACCCCCACATCTCCTATACCTACGAACGCTGGAAACCTATCGATCAGTACACTGCAATACTGGAATACGGTGCACTAAAGTATGCCTACTTCGACGGCACCCGGTGGCTGACAGAGACGGTCGAGGCCAGTGGTTTTGAATTTAGGTTCACCTCCCTTGCCCTAGATCCATTCGATCGTCCGCACATCGCTTACCAGGGCCCGTATTTCAGTGGCCCTGCCTGGTGGGGCGACTGCTGCGCGCTGAAGTATGCCTACTTCGAAGGCTCCTCCTGGGTGACGAAGGAAGTGGATTCCGGCACCAATTACGTTGGCGCGTTTAACTCGCTTGCGTTGGACGCGTCGGCTCTACCACACATCAGCTACTACGGGGGCAACGAAGACCTGAAATACGCCTACAACGACGGCTCCGCCTGGCACATCGAGACCGTGGACGACACCGGCACCACCGGCCGAGCGACGTCTCTGGACCTCGACACGCTCGGCAGGCCCCACATCAGTTATTACGACCACGACAACAGTTACCTCAGATACGCCTACTACAACGGATCGGAATGGATACTCGAGGTAGTGGACTCCACAACCCAGGATGCCACCTCCCTTGTCTTGGACGGGTCCAACCGACCCCACATCGTCTACGACGACGGAAGCTCCTATGGCCCGAAACATGCCTATTTCAACGGCACGGCCTGGGAGTTCGAAAGAATCTACGGAGGCGGCGGGGCCGGGTCGGTCTCCTTAGTTCTCGATTCGTCCGACCCACCCCGTCCACACGCCACCTGGTACGACGGTGTCTGGCTGTACTACGCACGTGGCGCTGTGCCGACCTCGTGGGTCTACCTGCCGCTGGCAGTGAGAGGGCATTGACCGGAAGAAGATCGTCAGGCCTTCTTCATTCAGTATTCGAGCCGGAGCAGCCAAAGCCCACAACTACGCAGAGGGTGCGAAGGAGCGAAGCCTTTCGCACCCTCTGCCTACACTGAGGATCCCCTTTGCCCATCCAGCCCACCCCTGCTATAATCCCCCTCGCGATGAGAGGGCGCATCATCTACAACCCCACCGCCGGCCCGCGGGACGTGGAGCGGGAACTGCGCCGGGTGCGAAAGGCGCTGGCGAAACGAGGATGGGAGGTCGAGATCACCGTCACCCGCGTCCCCGGCGACGCCAGACGGCTGGCGCGGGAGGCGGCCCAGGCCGGGATGGACGGGGTGTGGGTCGCCGGGGGGGACGGCACCATCAACGAGGCGGTCAACGGGCTCGTGGGCAGCCGGACCGCTCTAGGCATCCTGCCGGTCGGAACCGGCAACATGTGGGCGCGGCAACTCCACCTCCCCACCTACACCCTCGCCAACCCGTTCCGCCTGCGGGAGGCCGCCCTCGCTCAACTGGAGGGGCGGATACGCGCCGTCGACGTCGGGCGGGTCGGCGACCGGTACTTTCTCCTCTGGGCCGGCATCGGCTTCGACGCCCTGGTCACCGCCGAACTGGAACCCCGCTCCCGGCCCATCAAGCGGCTGGGCGCGCTCCCCTACATCGTCGCCGCCGTCACCCTGGCCCGGAACTACTCCGGCGTGCGGGCCCGCGTCGCGCTGGACGGACGGATGGTGCGCGGCCGGGTCCTCCTGGTCCTGGTCAGCAACGTCCAGACCTACGCCTTCTTCCCCATCGCCCGCCAGGCCCGCCTGGACGACGGACGGCTGGACGTGCTGGTCTTCAAGGGGCTGGGGGTATCCTATATTGTTCGTCACCTGGTCCGCGCCTTCGGCGAGAAACCCCTGCAGGACCCCCGGACCGTTTATCGGCAGGTCCGGCGGATCACCGTCGATACGGAGATCCCCATCTCGGTGCAAGTGGACGGCGACCCCCTGGGGACCACCCCCGTCGCCATCCGCGTTGTGCCGCGATCGCTGCGGGTGATGGTTCCCCCTCAAGCCCCTGCTGACCTCTTCGTCGAAGGAGCCGAGCGATGAACTACCTGATGATCCTGCTTGTCTTCGTTCCGGCGGCGCTGCTCTCCCGCTATCTCGGCGGGCCGCCGTTGCTCACCCTTACCGCCGCCGCCCTGGGGATCATCCCCCTCTCCGGCCTGATGGGACGGGGCACGGAGGAGCTCTCCGTCCGGGCCGGGCCCAGGGTGAGCGGGCTGGTGAACGGGACGTTGGGCAATGCGGCGGAACTGATCATCACCTTCTTCGCTATCCGCGCCGGACTGCTGGAACTGGTCAAGGCGTCCATCACCGGCTCCATCCTGGGCAACCTCCTTCTGGTAATGGGCTTCAGCCTCCTCGTCGGTGGGCTGCGCCACGGGGTTCAGCGGTTCGACCGCTCCCAGGCCGGGCTGGACGCCACGATGCTTATCCTGGCCATCATCGCCCTGGCCATCCCCTCCCTCTTCGGCCACTCCATCGAGGTGGTCAACCACGACGCGGTAGAGTACCTCAGCTTGGGGGTCGCCGGGGTGATGATCCTGGTCTACGTCCTCGGGCTGATCTACAGTTTCCGCGTCAACACCGGGGCGACCAGCGCGCCCCACGCAGAACCGACCTGGTCCCCAGCCAAGGCGGGGTTCGTACTGGGGATCTCCACCGTTCTGATCGCCTGGTTGAGCGAGGTACTGGTGGCGGTCGTGGAGCCCGCGCTGGAGCACCTGGGCTGGTCGGAGTTCTTCTTGGGGATCGTGATCATCCCTATTGTGGGGAACGTGGCCGAGCACCTGGTCGCCGTACAGGTGGCGGCGGAGGACCATATGGACCTCAGCCTGGGGATCTCGGTCGGATCGAGCCTGCAGGTCGCCCTGCTCGTCGCACCTGTCCTGGTGTTCCTGAGCCTGGCGATGGGGAACCCCCTCACCCTCGTCTTCAACCAGTTCGAACTGATCGCTCTGGCCGCCGCGGCGCTGATCGCCGCCCTCGTCGCCCTCGACGGGGAATCCAACTGGATGGAGGGGGTCCAACTCCTGGTGGTCTACGCCATCCTGGCCCTGGCCTTCTTCTACCTTCCCCTGGGCTAGAGCACTTCTCCACCGCACTGGCTACCCGACAGTTTGCCAGCCTCCCGCAGGTTCTCTATAACCTGCGGGAGGCTCCTTTCCCAACAGAGTCTTACAACACCTTCAGCGCCCTCAGTGTTCTCAGCGTTTTCAGCGCTTTCAGTGTTTTCAATGTTTTCAGTGCTCTCAGTGATCCCTCCCCCTCCGCGGTGAGATATAGGCGATCAACCGCAGGACTCCCTGCTCCAGCCGGGCCTGGTAGCGGGCGAACAGGACGGCGAGGGCCACACCACCGACCCCCAGCCCAACCCATCCCCACCACGGCAACGTGGTGGCGTTCGCTCCCACCCAACTGGCGACCCACAGGCCAGGCAGCCGACCCACCGCCGCCAGGACCAGCATATAGGGGATCGGCAAGGGGCTCAGGCCGACGAGGAAACAGAGCAGGTCATCCGGGAGAAAAGGAAGCAAGAAGGCGAGGAAGAAGAAGACCGGCCCCCGTTCCCGAGCGATCCGGTCCCATCGGCTCAGCCGTTCCGCCCCGACCAACCGGACCACCAGCGGGCGGCCGAACCACCGAGCCAGCCCCATCGCCAGCGCGGAGCCAAGCATCACCCCGATCAGACTGTAGAGAGTTCCTAGTCCGACACCGTAGAGGTATCCGGCGACCAGCCCGATCGTCTGGCCGGGGATGGGGGCGAGGAGGACCTGGAGGGTGTGGAGGAAGATGGCGACCACCGGCCCCCACGGTCCGAACCCCGCCACCCAGGCACGGACCGCCTCCTGGTCCGCCAGGAGCCGGTACAGGTCGTCCCCCCACAGCAGACCGACCGCCGCCAGGAGGAGGCCCACGATCACCAGCCCGATCACCCGTGCGGGGGTCCAGTCCTTCCGCTCCACACGCCCTCCTACCAAGAAGCCCGGCTCCTTGCGGAGACCGGGCTCCTTCGATCCAACCCGACGGATGAGCCAATCAGCCCCATCCGCTACCCACCACAGCTACTGACCACAGCCCAGGGGAAACTACCGCTTGGTGTACTGAGGGGCCTTGCGCGCCCGCTTGAGACCGGGCTTCTTCCGCTCCTTCACCCGGGCATCCCGCGTGAGGAAGCCGCCCTTGCGCAGGATCGGCCGCAGTTCCGGATCCCACTTCAGGAGCGCGCGGGCGATCCCCAGCCGGACGGCCCCAGCCTGCCCGCTGATCCCGCCGCCGCGGACCTTGACCGAGACGTCGAACCGCCCGTCGAGGCCAGCGGCCTTCAGCGGCTCCAGCAGGTGAATGACGTCCACCTCGCGGACGAAATACTCCCGCAAGGGGCGGTCGTTGACAACGAACTCCCCTTTCCCGTCCGGGTACAGGCGAACGCGCGCCGTCGCCGCCTTCCTCCGTCCTACACCTTCATAGTACACTCGCTGCTCTGCCATCCCCGATCTTCTCCTCCTTCACCCTAGAGGTCTAGAGGCTTGGGCCGTTGGGCTTGGTGCGGATGGTCCGGCCCGGCATACACCTTCAGCTTCTTGAACATCCGCCTCCCCAGCCGATTCTTCGGCAACATCCCCCGCACCGCGTGTTCGATCACCCGGGTGGGGTGCCTGGCCAGCATATCCCGCAACCGGATCGCCTTCAAGCCGCCTGGATAGCCCGAGTGGCGGTAGTAGTACTTCTGATCCAGTTTGCGACCGGTCACCCGGATCTTCTCCGCGTTGATCACGATCACGTAGTCCCCCACGTCAACGGAGGGGGAATAGTTCGGCTTGTGCTTGCCGCGGAGGATCTTGGCGACCTCGCTTGCCAGACGCCCCAGTGTCTTCCCCTCAGCGTCGACGACAAACCACTCGCGTTCTACATCGCTCGGTTTCGTTACGTAGGTCTTCACCTTTCGCTCACTCCCGACAGGAATCGACTCGATCAATACTTCACCTCGACGAGACATAACCCCTGGGGCGGGGCCGCCGGTCCGGCCTTGGACCGATCCCGAGAGGCCAGGACCTGAACAAACTCCTCCACCGTCATCTGGCCCCGGCCCACCCGGAGCATCGTCCCCACCAACTTGCGCACCATCCGGTAAAGAAAGGCGTTCGCCTCGATGTCGAAGTAGAGCCATGGCGGCTCGCCGCTCCACTCGGCCCGAAGCACCCGCCGCACGGTGTTGTTCCCCTTGGGCGGCCAGCCGAAGGCGGCGAAGTCGTGCTCCCCGACCACCCTCTGGGCCGCCGCCTGCATCGCCTCTACGTTCAGCCGGTGCGGCTCGTGCATACTGGTCCGCCGGGCCAGCGGCGAACGGACCGGATGGTTGTACACCGTGTACCGGTAGTGCCGGCTGCGGGCGTCATACCGAGGGTGGAAGTCGGGCGGCGCCTCCGCCACCTCCCATACCGCCACGTCCGGCGGCAGCACCGCGTTCAGGGCCCGCTGGAGGTCCTCCAGCGAGTGCCGCCATTCGGTATCGAAGGCAATCACCTGGCCCTCTGCATGCACCCCCGTGTCGGTGCGCCCCGCCGCCAGGATCTTCACCGGCTCTCCGGTAACCTTTGTTAAGGCTCGCTCCAGCGCCTCCTGGACCGTTGGGCCGTTCGGTTGGCGCTGGAAACCCTGGTAATCGGTGCCGTCGTAGGCGACGACAGCCCGTATTCGCATCCCCTTTTCCGTTTTGTCCGGTTCGCACGGGCGCGATTCACCGCGCCCACCCTGTATGGGCGCAATTTATCGCGCCCTCTATCGCCACGCGATAAATCGCGTGGCTACCCTCACACCACCTACCCTGTACGGGCGCAATTCATTGCGCCCCCTACCGCCGCGCGATAAATCGCGCGGCTACTCCTCCACCAACTCCAGGATCGCCATCGGGGCGGCGTCTCCCTTGCGCGGCCCCAACTTGATGATCCGCGTGTACCCACCCGGACGGTCCATATAGCGCGGGGCGATCTCGTCGAACAACTTCCGCACCAGATCCACCCGCGTCCCGTCCGGTTCTGTGACCCACCGGTTCAACCGGGCCGCTGCCAGCCGTCGGGCGTGGACCCCGCGGGCGGGGTCTTCCTTCTCCGCCGCCAGGCCCCGCTTCGCCAGGGTGATCAACTTCTCCACGTGGCGGCGGACCGCCCGGGCTTTCGCCTCGGTCGTCTCGATCCGCTCGTGATAGATCACTGCCGAAACCAGATTCCGAAACAACGCGCGGCGGTGGCCGCTCGATCGGTTCAATTTCTTCCCTGCGACCCGATGTCGCATTCCTACACCTCCGCCTCAGCCTTTTCCTCTTCCGCCTCGACCGGCTCTTCCAGGTACTCCAAGTAGCCCAACTCCTCCAGCCGGTCTCTCAGTTCCTGCAACGACTTGGCGCCAAAGTTGCGGATGCGAAGGACGGCGTTCTCCCCCTCCTTCAGCATATCCAGGATCTCACCCACCTTGGAGATGCCGGCCCGCCGCAGGGCGTTGAACACCCGCACCCCCAGGTTCAGTTCCTCCAACGGCTTCTCATAGATGCCCGCCGGGATCCCGACCTCTTTCTCCTCCTCGGCGACCGCGACCTCCTCCTCGGTGATCCCTGCGATGAGCCGGAAGTGGGTGACCAAGATCCGGGCGGCTTCCTTCAGCGCCTCCATCGGTGCGATCCGACCGTCCGTCCATATCTCCATCGTCAGACGGTCGTAGTCCGTCATCTGCCCCACGCGCGCCTTCTCCACGTCGAAAGCGACGCGCCGGACAGGGCTGAAGATCGCATCCACCGGCAACTCTCCGATGCCCACCCGGCCCCGCTCCTCGGCCGGAGAATACCCTCGCCCCCACTCGACGGTGAACTCCATCTCCACCCGCGCCTCGTCGGAATCGGTGGTGAACAGGTAGAGATCGGGGTTGAGGATCTCGATCTCGGGCGGCGCCTGGATGTCCCCCGCCGTCACGACGCCCTCACCTCGGGCCTCCAGGTACATCCGCAGCGGCCCCTCCCCCTCCATCTTCAGCCGCAGTTTCTTGATCTGCAGGATGATCCGAATCACATCCTCCCGCACGTGAGGGATCGTCGTGAACTCGTGCGGGACGTCGATGATTCGGATGGAAGTCACCGCCGCGCCGGGGAGCGAGGAAAGCAACACGCGACGCAAGGCGTTCCCCAAGGTAACGCCGTAACCGCTCTCCAGCGGGCCGATGATGTACCGGCCATACTGTTGAGAGGTCGCATCAATTTCGATCTTGGGCAGTACCGATGAGACCACCCCCTACCTCCCTTTTCAATCCGGACCGGGCCTTTACCGCGAGTAATACTCTACGACCAACTGCTCGTTGATCGGGATGTCGATGTCCTCTCGCCGAGGCATCGCCAGAACCCGCGCAGAGAGGTTCTCTGGGTCCAACTGCAACCACTCCGGGACCCTCTGCGCGTCCAGCACCTGCGCCCGCTCCTTGAAATAAGTCCGTTTACGGCTCCCCTCGCGCACCGCGATGACGTCGTTGGGACGCACAAGCATGGAGGGGATCGTCACCCGCCGCCCGTTGACGGTGAAGTGGCCGTGCTGCACCAGCTGGCGAGCCTGGGCGCGGGAATCGGCGAAACCCAACCGATAGACCACGTTGTCCAATCGGCGCTCCAGCAGGATGAGCAGGTTCTCACCTGTGAGACCGGGCATCCGCTCCGCCTCCCGGAAGTACCGCCGGAACTGCCGTTCCAGGACGCCGTAGATCCGGCGGACCTTCTGCTTTTCCCGCAACTGGAGCGCGTAGTCGGACGGTCGCTGGCGTCGGAAACGGGCGGTCACCCCGTGTTCTCCCGGAGGGTAATCCCGCCGCTCCAGCGCACACTTCGGCGAGTAGCAGCGCGCTCCCTTCAAATACAGCTTCTGTCCCTCTCGACGGCACAGTTTGCAAACAGGGCCGATGTATCTGGCCATACTTCCTCCCAGCGATCCTCGTTTTGTTACACCCGCCGCTTCTTCGGCGGCCGACAACCGTTGTGCGGGATGGGCGTCACGTCGGTGATGGACAGGATCTTCAGCCCAGCCGCCTGGAGGGCCCGGATGGCCGCCTCCCGGCCCGGGCCAGGCCCCTTCACGAACACGTCCACTTCCACCATCCCGTTGTCCATCGCGTCCCTCGCCGCCCGCTGGGCAGCCAGACGCGCAGCGTAAGGGGTGCTCTTCTTGGCCCCTTTGAACCCCACGGAACCCGCGCTAGCCCAGTTGATCGTGTTCCCGTTCGGATCGGTGATCGTGATGATCGTATTGTTGAATGTCGCGTGGATGTGGGCATGTCCCCGGGGAACGTTCCGCTTCACCCGGCGAGCCCGTCTCCTTCCTCTCTGTCGCGCCATATTCCCTCCGTCCGTAATTCCCTTTCCGACTGTCGCGCCGTCGAACAACGCCCCGGTGCGACGAACCGCACCTCTACCTCCGGCGCAATGAAACCCATCCCTACGGGAGGGCGATGCCCCCCGCAGGCGCAATCGATCGCACCTGCTACTTCTTCTTCATCCCGCGGCGACGGCCCCGACCCGGAACGGTCTTGCGCGGGCCGCGCTTCGTGCGAGCGTTGGTGCGGGTCCGCTGCCCACGCACCGGCAGGTTCATCCGATGGCGCAATCCCCGGTAGCATCCGATCTCGATGAGGCGCTTGATGTTCATCTGCACCTCACGCCGAAGATCGCCCTCCACCGTGTACTCCCGGTCGATGATCTCGCGCAGCCGGGAGACCTCCGCCTCGGTGAGGTCCTTCACCCGCTTGTCAGGATCCACCCCGGCCTTGCGCAGGATCTCGTTGCTCCGGCTCCTGCCGATGCCGTAGATGTACGTCAACCCAATCTCCACCCGCTTGTTTCGGGGCAGGTCCACACCTGCAATACGTGCCATACTTCCCTCCGTCGTCTCCTTACCCCTGACGCTGTTTGTGCTTTGGATTCTCGCAGATCACCCGCACCACGCCTTTACGGCGGATGATCTTGCACTTCGGACAACGCCGCTTCACAGACGGTGATACCTTCATCTCTTCCACTCCTTGCTTCCCTGCTTCCTCGCTGCCTCAAATAGACCGCTACAATCTCGTCAGAATCTCCGCTTCTCCGTCCCGCACCAGGATCGTATGCTCGAAGTGGGCGGTGAGCCGCCCGTCGGCGGAGACCACGGTCCAGTGGTCATCCAGCACTCGCACCCGATAGTCGCCTGCCAAGACCATCGGCTCCAGCGCGATGGTCATCCCAGACCGAAGCACGATCCCGTGCCCTGGCCGACCGAAATTCGGCACCTGCGGATCCTCGTGCATCCGCCGGCCGATCCCGTGGCCGGTGTACTCCCGCACAACGTTGAAACCGTGCTGCTCCACGTACCGCTGGATGGCGGCAGAGATGTCGCCGGTCCGGTTCCCCGCCCGCGCCTGGGCGATGCCAGCGTACAACGCTCCCTCCGTCACCTCCAGCAGCCGCTGGGCCTCCTCGTCGATCTCCCCCACCGGGAAGGTCCGGGCCGCGTCCCCGTGATACCCCTCGTAGATCGCCCCCACGTCCACGCTCAGGATGTCCCCCTCCTGCAGGACCCGAGGGCCTGGGATCCCGTGGACCAGTTCCTCGTTCACCGACGCGCAGATGGCCGCCGGAAACGGGTGCGGGCTGCCCGGCGGATACCCCTTGAACGAAGGGATGGCGTTGTGCCGCCGGATCACCTCCTCCGCCAGCGCGTTCAACTCCGCCGTCGTGACCCCCGGGGCCACCCGCTCCCCGATCCGCGCCAGCACCTCGGCCACGATCCGACCGGCCCGGCGCATCTTCTCCACTTCCGACGATGTCTTGATGTGGATCATTCCACCCCGCAGACCGATCGAACCGCAGCCCAGAGGTCCGCCTGGACGTCCTCGATGGACTGCTCTCCGTTGATCTCCACCAGGAGACCCGCTTGGCGGTAGTAATCCACCAGCGGCGCCGTCTGCTCTTCGTAGACCTCCAACCGACGCTGATGGGCCTCGGGGGTCTCATCGGAGCGCTGGTACAGTTCCCCCCCGCAGAGATCGCAGATCCCAGGCTGCTTCGGCGGGTTGAACAGCGTGTGGTACACCGCCCCACACTTCCGGCAGGTCCACCGCCCGGACAGCCGGGCCAGAGCCACCTCCTCGCTGACCCGGATCAGCGGGACGATGTTCAGCCGGGTCCCCATCCGATCCAGGACCCGCTCCAGCGCCTCCGCCTGGGCCACCGTCCGGGGGAAACCGTCCAGGACGAACCCGTCGGCACAGTCGGGGCGGGCCAGCCGCTCGGCGACCATCCCGATGGTGATCTCGTCGGGAACCAGGTCCCCGCGATCGATATAGGCCCGTGCCCGTCGGCCCAACTCTGTGTTCTTGTTCAGGTGCTCACGGAACAGATCGCCACTCGCCACGTGGGGCACCCCCAACGCTGCGGCGAGCCGCTCGGCCTGTGTGCCCTTGCCCGCACCGGGCAGCCCCAGCAAGACGACCCGACAACCCATCTGGCCTTCCTACTTCTTGATGAAGCCCTCGTAGTGGCGCATCAGCAACTGGGCCTCCAACTGCCGCATCGTGTCCACCACGACGCCGACCACGATGAGGAGGCCCGCCGAGGTGATGATCAGGACGCGCGTGTTCATCATCAACTGGGTGACGAAAGGCAACACAGCCACGCCACCCAAGAAGAGGGCACCGGCCAGCGTGATCCGTTGGTACACTTTGTTAATGTATTCCTCCGTCCGCTTCCCCGGCCGAACACCCGGGATGGAACCACCCTGCCTCCGCAGCGTCTCCGCCAGGTTCTGCTGCTCGATCAGGACGAAGGTATAGAAGTACGTGAACCCGACGACGGCGAAGAAGTAAAGCAACCCATAGAGCAGTGTGGTGTACCACTCCGTCGTCGCGCCGCTGAAGAAGTTCATGACGTTGCGGGCGAACTCCGCCACGTTCGGGTTCTCCGACCCGGCGAAGAACTGGGCGATGACGGCCGGGAAGGTCAGGATCGACTGGGCGAAGATCAGCGGGATCATCCCCGCCGTGTTCACCCGCAGGGGGATGTAGGTGGACCCCCCGGCGTACATCCGCCGCCCGCGCACCCGCTTGCCGTACTGAACCGGGATCCGGCGCTGGCCCTCCTGCACGTACACGATCACGAACACCGTCAGCGCGGTGATGATGGCGAAGAACAGAATGCCCAACCACCCATCCGTCGTGTAGATACGGGCGATGTTGGTGGGCGCCCGGGCGACGATGCCGCCGAAGATGATCAGAGAGAGACCGTTGCCAATGCCCTGCTCGCTGATCAGGTCGCCCAACCAGATGGCGAACATCGTCCCCGCGGTCATCGCCACCAGCACCGACACCGTGGGCAAGATGTAATCGGGCCGGTGGAAGCCGAACCGGGGCAGGATCGGCGTCCCCCCTGCAGCCTGCGTGAACAACTGGGCCTGCCCCCAGGCCTGCAGCGCCGCCAGCGGGATGGTGATGTAGTAGGTCCACTGATTCAGTTTCCGCTGGCCCGCCTCCCCCTCCTCCTCGATCATCCGCTGCAGGCTCGGGATGACCGGGATCAGCAACTGGAGGATGATGGAGGCGTTGATGTAGGGGTAGACCCCGTTGGCCAGGATGGAGTAGTTGGCCACCGCACCGCCGGAAAGCAGGTCCAGCAGGTTGACCAACTGGGCCGCCCCGCTGGTCCCTTCCAGCAGCCGCCGGAGGGCCTCCTGGTCGATGCCAGGCACCGGCACGTGGGCGGCGGCCCGGAAGATCACCAGCAGAAGCAGCGTATAGAACAGCCGTCGCCGCAGGTCGGGCAGACGCAGGGCATTGCGCAACGCTTCGATCATCGCCGCTCCCCCTCTCCGCTAACCCGGCGCTACCGGGTCCTCCGGCCGCCCCGCTGCCAGGGCAGTTCCACCACCGTTCCGCCGGCCGCCTCGATCTTGGCCCGGGCGCTGGAGGAGAACCGGTGGGCCTTGACGTTCAGGGGGCGATCGATCTCCCCCCGGCCCAGGATGACCACCAGTTCGTCCGCCCGCTTGATGATGCGGGCCTCGGCCAGCGTCTCCGGGGAGACCTCACTCCCCGCCGGGAACCGCTCCGGGTCCAGCCGGTCCAGGTTGACCGGGGTGAAGCGGACCCGCCAGGGGTCGCGGAAGCCGACGCCTCGGGCGAAGGGGAGCCGCCGCACCAGGGGCAACTGACCGCCCTCGAAGTACGGGGGCAGGCTGCCGCCGCTGCGCGCCTTCTGTCCCTTGGTGCCCCGGCCCGCCGTCTTCCCCTGCCCGGCGGCGATCCCGCGGCCGACCCGCTTGCGACGCTTCTTTGCTCCTTTGGCCGGACGCAACTCGTGCAACTTCATACTTCGACCTCTTCCACCTTGACCAGATGCTGGACCTTCGCCACCATCCCACGGATGACCGGCGTGTCCTCTTTCTCCACCGTCTGGTGCATCCGGCGCAGGCCCAACGCCCGCACCGTCCCCTTCTGCCGCTTGGAATAGCCGATGGGGCTCTTGACCAGCGTGATGCGCAGTACCTTCTTCTTGCTCTTTCCCTTGCTCATCGTCTCCGCATCCAGAAGGGCATCACTCGGGCCTCCGGGAGCCCGCGCTCCCGGGCGACCTCCTCCACGCTACGCAACTGGCTCAGCGCGTCCATCGTGGCCTTGACCACGTTCAGGATGTTCGCGCTGCCCAGCGACTTGGTCAACACGTCGCGGATCCCCGCCGCCTCCAGCACGGCACGGACGCCACCGCCAGCGATGACGCCGGTACCGGGGGAGGCGGGCTTCAGGAGCACCCTCGCCCCGCCGCAGCGCCCGATCACCTCGTGGGGGATGGTCGTCCCTACCAGGGGGATGGGGCGCATCGACCGCCTCGCCCGCTCCAGCGCCTTCCGGATGGCGTCGGGCACCCCGCGGGCCTTCCCCACACCGATGCCCACCTGCCCGTTGTTATCGCCCACGGCGACGACCACGCGGAAGGAGAAATGCCGTCCCCCCTTCACCACCTTCGACACACGGGTGATGTCGATGACCCGCTCGTCCAGTTCCTGCTGCTCGGTCTCAAATACCTCCCGGTCACGCAAAGGGCCTTCCATAAATCCTTTCTCCCGTGGCTAGAACTCCAGGCCCCCCTCGCGGGCGCCGTCGGCCAGGGCCTTCACCCGGCCGTGGTACTTGTAGCCAGCGCGGTCGAAGACCACCTTGGTGATCCCCTTCTCCAGCGCGCGGGCAGCGACGACACGGCCCACGATCCGCGCCTGCTCCGTCTTGGTGAGCCCATCCAACTGCGGACGCACCTCCGGATCCAACGTCGAGGCGGACGCCAGGGTGTATCCTTTGGTGTCGTCGATGACCTGGGCATAGATGTGGCGCAGGCTACGGAAGACGTTCAGACGGGGACGCTCCGGCGTCCCGAAGACCTTCTTCCGCACGTGCTTGCGCCGTCTTTCCCTTCCCAAACGCCGATCTTTCTCCGCCATTCCGACCTCACTCCTACGCCATCTTGCCGGCCTTGCCGCTCTTCCGCCGGATCCGCTCGCCGACGTAGCGGATGCCCTTGCCCTTGTACGGCTCCGGAGGACGCTTGGCCCGGATCTCCGCCGCGACCCGCCCCACCAGTTCCTTGTCGATGCCCCGCACGGTGATCACCCGCGAGCGGGAATCCACCTCGAACTGGATCCCCTCCGGCGGCTTGACGTACACCGGGTGCGAGAACCCCAGATGCATCACCAGGCTCCCATCGGACTGGAGGTCCACCCGGTATCCCACCCCGTGCACCTCCAGCCGCTTCTCGAACCCCTGGGAGACCCCGATCACCATGTTGTTCAACAGGGCACGGGTCAGCCCGTGAAGGGCCCGGTGATGCCGCTGATCGGTGGGGCGATAGACCCGCAGGGTGTTGTCCTCCAACACGATCCGCATCGCCGGATCGAAGGTTCGGGTCAATTCCCCTTTGGGGCCCCGCACCGTCACCCGGCTTCCCTGAATCTCCACCGTTACCCCTTCCGGCAGGGGAATCGGCATCCGTCCAATACGAGACACGGGAACCTCCCTTGCTGATTTACCACACGTAGCAGATGATCTCGCCGCCGACGCCCAGACGGCGGGCCTGTTGACCGGTGAGCACGCCCTTGGGGGTGGTGAGGATGGCGATGCCCATCCCGCTCTTCACCCAGGGGATGTCCCTCGCCTTGGTGTAGATGCGGCGACCGGGCTTACTCACCCGCTTCAGCCCACGGATCACCGGACGTCGGTTCCGACGTTCACCCACGTACTTCAGGCGAATCAACAGGCGATAGCGCGGCTGCTCATCGTACTCACGGACCTCGTAGTCCTCGATGAACCCCTCTTCTTTCAATATCCGCGCGATCGCCACCTTCATCTTCGATGAGGGCATCTCCACCGTCGGATGCCCCACCGCAATGGCGTTGCGGATGCGTGTGAGCATGTCGGCAATCGGGTCTGTCACAGTCATCGGTCCGCCCCTACCAACTCGCCTTAGCCAAACCTGGGATCTTCCCTTCCAGAGCCAACTCACGCAGGCAGATCCGACAGAGGCCGAACTTCCGGTAGTAGCCACGCGGTCGGCCGCAGCGCTTGCATCGGTTGCGCACCTGCACCTTGTACTTCCGCCGCTGCTCTCGATATGGCAGGCACTTCCTCGTCATACCTTCCTCCGTCCTCAACTTTCCCGGCGAAACGGCATCCCCAAAAGCTCCAACAGCCGTCGCCCTTCCTCGTCCGTCTTTGCCGTGGTCACGATGCTGATCTCCATTCCCCGGACCTTGTCGATCTTATCGTAGTCGATCTCGGGGAAGATCAGCTGCTCCCGCAGGCCGATGGTGATGTTCCCCCGGCCGTCGAAGCGGGCCGCCACGCCCCGGAAGTCCCGCTGCCGGGGCATAGCGACGTTGAACAGCCGATCCAGGAAGGCCCACATCCGGTCCTTCCGCAACGTCACCTTGACGCCGATCGCCCGACCGGCCCGGAGTTTGAAACCAGCGATCGACTTCCGGGCGCGGGTGATGATCGGCCGCTGCCCGGTGATCGTCATCAGGTCCTGCACCACGTAATCCAACGCCTTGGGATTGTCCAACGCCTCCCCAACGCCCACGTTGATGACGACCTTCTGTACTGTGGGCACCTCCATAATGTTCCGGTACCCAAACTCCTTCATCAAAGTCGGGCGAACGTGTTCCCGGTAATACGCCTGCAACCGTTGCATCCTCTTCACCCCACGGTTAGTCTATCGTCTCGCCGCACTTCTTGCACACCCGCACCTTGCGACCGTCCTCTTGAACGGTGAACCCCACGCGGGTCCGCTGGTCGCAATGGGGGCAGACGGGCATCACGTTGGAGATGTGGATGGGCGCTTCGAACTCGATGATGCCCGGCTGCACCTGGGCCCGTCCAGCGCGCACCGGTCGCTGGTGCTTTTTGACGACGTTCACGCCGCTGACGACCACGCGCTGCTTCTTCGGGAGCACGCGCAAGACCCGACCGCGCATCCCCCGGTCGTCACCGGTGATAACCTCAACCAAGTCCCCTTTCTTGATCCGGTTGCCCACAGTCCGTCCTCCGTACCTGGCCCTAAAGGACCTCAGGGGCCAGGGAGATGATCTTCATAAAGCCTTTTTCCCGCAGTTCCCTGGCCACGGGACCGAAGATGCGGGTGCCCCGCGGGTTCCTGCCGGTGTGGTCCAGGAGCACCGCCGCGTTGTCGTCGAAGCGAATCGTGGAGCCGTCCGGACGGCGGTAGGGTTTCTTGGTGCGGACGATCACCGCGCGCACGATCTCCCCCTTCTTGACCGGGGAGTTCGGCACCGCCTGTTTCACCGTCGCGACGATGACGTCCCCCACGCCGCCGTACCGCCGCTTCGACCCTCCCAGGACGCGGATACAGAGGATCTCCTTGGCGCCGGTGTTATCGGCTACGCGCAGGCGACTTTCCTGCTGGATCATCCCGTCACCTCCTCGGCCCGTTCGAGGATCTCTTCCACAACCCAACGCTTCAGGCGGCTGAGGGGGCGCGACTCGACGATCCGCACCAAATCCCCTTCCCGACAGGCGTTCTCCTCGTCGTGGGCGTAGAACTTCTTGCGCACCCGGACCACCTTCCCATAGAGGGGATGGCGCTGGGTCCGCTCCACCATCACCACGACGGTCTTATCCATCTTATCGCTGACGACGCGCCCCACCAGTCGTTTCCGACGTTCCCTCACTGCGCGCCTCCTTGCTGCTTCTGCATCTCTCTCGCCAACTCCCGCTCGCGCAGGATGGTCTTCATCCGGGCGATGTCCCGCTTGACCGCGGTGATCCGGTTGTGGTCCTCCAGCCTCCCCAGGTACCACTCCTGGCGGAGGTTGAACAGTTCCCGATACGCCTCTTCCAGGCGCGCACGGATCTCCTCATCGGTCCACTGACGAATCTCTCTGGCCTGCATCTCACGACTCCCCTGTCTCGTGGCGCACCACGAACTTGCACTTGATGGGCAGTTTGTGAGCGGCCAGCCGCATCGCCTCGCGGGCCTGCTCCTCCGAGACACCCGCCAGTTCGAAGAGGATCCGCCCCGGCTTGACCACGGCGACCCAGTGGTCCACCGCGCCCTTTCCCTTCCCCATCCGCGTCTCCGCCGGCTTGGCGGTCACCGGCTTGTCGGGGAAGATGCGGATCCAGTACTTGCCGCGCCGTCGGACGTGGCGGACGATGGCCCGCCGCGCCGCCTCGATCTGGCGGGCGGTGATCCAGGCCGGCTCCAGCGCCTGCAGGCCGTACTCGCCGAAGGCCACCTCCGTCCCTCGGGAGGCCTTCCCCTTCAACCGTCCCCGCATCTGCTTGCGGTACTTCACCCGCTTTGGCATCAACATAGCACGTCTCCCATACCCTCGTTATGTCCCAGAGGCCCCGAACCTCAGATCACGAAGGGCTCTTCCTCTTCTTCCTCTTCCGCCTCCGGCAACACGTCCCCTTTGTAGATCCAAACCTTCACCCCGATCCGGCCGAAGGTCGTGTGGGCCTCCTCCATCGCGTAGTCGATGTCGGCCCGAAGGGTCTGCAGGGGCACGCGGCCCTCCCGCATCCAGACGGCCCGGGCCATCTCCGCGCCGCCGATCCGGCCCTTGCACATCACCTTGATCCCCTGCGCGCCGGCCCGCATCGCCTGCTGGATCGCCCGCTTCATCGCCCGCCCATGGGAGATCCGGCGCTCCAACTGGGCGACGATGTTCTGGGCCACCAGCCGGGCGTCCAATTCCGGCCGCTCGACCTCCTGCACCTCCACGCGCACGTGCTTCCCGGTCAGTTTCTCCAGGGCCTCCCGCAGGGCCTTGACCGAGGCCCCCTTCCGGCCGATGACGATCCCCGGCCGCGCCGTCCAGATGGTCACCTGGACCTGCCCCGGGAACCGCTCGATCTCCACCCGCGAGATCCCGGCATGCGCCAGTTCCTTCTCAATGTAGTCCCGGATCGCCAGATCCTCCTGCAGGAGTTCGGTGTATTTCTGCCCCTCCGCGTACCAGCGCGCCTGCCAGTCGCGGATGATCTTCAACCGGAAACCGTAAGGGTGAACCTTGCGTCCCAAGCGAAGCCTCCTCTCAGAACTCGAACGCTACTCCGTCCGCTCGTCCAACACGACGGTGATGTGGGACGACCGTTTGCGGATCGGCCGATACCGCCCTCGGGCGCCATACCGGGGCCGCCATCCCTTGCCCGGCGCGACGCCCGGCCCCTCGTCGGCGACGATGTGGGCGATGTACAGGTCCTCCCGCGACAGCCCGAAGTTCTCCTCCGCGTTAGCGACCGCGGAGCGGATCAGTTTCTCCACCGGACGGGCTGCGGCGTGGGGCAGGAAGCGGAGGACCTCCAGGGCCGACTCCACATCCATCCCCCGCACCTGGTCGATCACCCGGCGCACCTTCCGCGCCGACATCGGGATATGTCTTGCCTTCGCGCGAACCTCCATCCTTCCTCGCTCCTATCGCCCGCTGCTACTTCCTCCGAACCTTCCCCTTCTTCTCTTTCACGATGTGCCCACGGAAGGTCCGAGTGGGGGCGAACTCCCCCAGTTTGTGGCCGACCATGTTCTCGGTGATGTAGATGGGCACGTGCCGCCGCCCGTCGTGGACGGCGATGGTATGGCCCACCATCTGGGGGAAGATGGTCGAATCGCGCGACCAGGTGCGGATGACCCGCTTCTCCCCCGTCCGATTCATCTCTTCGATCTTTCGTAGCAACTTCGGATCTACGTACGGACCCTTTTTCAGTGACCGCGACATCTCATCACTCCCCGATCCACAACCGGACTACCGTCTCTTGGCGCCACGACGGCGGATGATGTACTTGTCCGTCGCCTTGTTGCGCCGGGTCTTCTTGCCCAGGGTCGGCTTGCCCCACGGGGACTTGGGCCCCGGCAGGCCGATGGGGGTACGCCCCTCGCCACCGCCGTGGGGGTGGTCCCGCGGGCTCATCGCCGAGCCACGCACGTGGGGCCGTCGCCCCAACCATCGCTTCCGGCCGGCCTTGCCCAACTTGATGTTCCCATGCTCGACGTTCCCCACCTGGCCGATGGTCGCCATACACTCCTTCCGGACCAGGCGGACCTCCCCGCTGGGCAGCCGGAGGGTCACATAATCCCCCTCCTTCGCCAGCACCTGGGCCGAGGTCCCGGCCGCCCGGACCAACTGACCGCCCCGGCCCGGGTAGAGTTCGACGTTGTGGACCTGCGTGCCCAGGGGGATCCTCTCCAGCGGCAGGGCGTTCCCCACGCGGATCTCCGCGTCCGGCCCGCTCATCACCGTGTCGCCGACCCGCAGGCCCAACGGGGCGATGATGTACCGCTTCTCCCCGTCCGCGTAGACCAGGAGGGCGATGCGGGCAGAGCGGTTGGGATCGTACTCGATCGAAGCCACGCGGGCCGGGATCCCGTGCTTGTCCCGCTTGAAGTCGATCAGCCGATACAGCCGCTTGTGCCCACCTCCGCGATGGCGGACCGTGATCCGTCCCTGGACGTTCCGGCCGGCCTTCTTCTTGAGAGGACGGAGCAGGCTCTTTTCCGGCTCGGTCTTCGTGATCTCCTCGAACGTATAGCCGGTCATTCCTCGCCGGCCCGGCGACGTTGGCTTATAGACCTTGATGCCCACCTTAGCCTCCCTTGAACTCCGGTATCTCGTCCCCTTCGGCCAGCGTCACCACGGCCTTCTTCCACATCGGCCTGCGCACGACCCGGCGGCGTCCCCATCGGCGGGCCGCCTTGGCCGGCATGTTCATCATCCTCACCGCCGTCACGCGCACGTCGTAGATCGTCTCCACCGCCTGCTTGACCTGGACCTTGTTGGCCCGCCGATCCACCTCGAAGACGTACTGGTTGTACTCCTCCGCCAGGCGTTGGCTCTTCTCCGTGATGACTGGGCGTTTGATCACTTCGTACGGATGCATAGCCCTACCCCAGTATAGACTCGATGACCTGCAGGGCCTCCAGCGGCATCAGCACCTTCTCGTACTTGAAGAGGTCCCGGATGTTCAGATAACTGGCCCGCAAGGTCTTCACCCCAGGTATGTTCCGCGCCGACTTCTCCACCGGCTCGTTCCGCTCGGGCAACAGGATCAGCGCGCTTCTCTCCACGCCCAGGTTCCTCAACACCGCCAGCATCTCCTTGGTCTTGGGCGTCTCCAGTTCCAGCCGGTCCAAGACCACGATCTGCTGCTCCGCCGCCTTGACGGAGAGGGCGCTGCGGAGGGCAGCCCGCCGCATCTTGCGCGGCATCTTCTGGCGGTAACTCCGGGGCCTGGGCCCGTGGGCGATCCCGCCGCCGACGAAGATCGGCGCGTTCCGGCTCCCGTGGCGGGCCCGGCCCGTCCCCTTCTGCCGATACCACTTGCGCGTGGTCCGGTTGACCTCTCCCCGGCTCTTGGTCTTATGGGTCCCCAGGCGGGCGTTCGCCAGTTGCCGCACCAGAGCCTGGTGCATCAGAGGCACGTTGACCGGGGCCTCGAAGATGTCGGGCCGCAGTTCGATCTCGTCAACCTGTTCCCCGGCCATGTTGTGGACAGGAACGATCATGCCGACTCCCTCCCTACCTGCCTCTGCTTCCGCGCCTGTTTCACCATCACCAGCCCGCCCCGCGGGCCCGGGACGGCCCCCTTGACCGCCAGGAGGTTCCGCTCCGGATCCACCAGCACCACCTCCAGGTTCTGGACGGTCACCCGGCGGCCTCCCATCCGCCCGGCCATACGGGTCCCTTTGAGCACCCGGCCGGGGGTCGTCGTCGCGCCGATGGAGCCGGGTGCTCGCTCCCGATCGGACTGGCCGTGGGTCTTCGGCTGCCGCTTGAACCCGTGCCGCTTGATGGTGCCAGCGAACCCCCGGCCTTTGGAAGTACCGACCACATCCACCCGATCCCCTACCTCGAAGACCTCCACGGTGACCATCTCCCCTTCCTCGGGAGCCTCCTCCGGCTTGACCCGGAACTCCCGCAGGTAGCGGAGCGGGGGGACGGGCTTCGGTAATTTCCGCCGGCGCGGATGCTTCTCGTCCTCCTCCAGCAGACCCAGATGTCCCAACTGGCCCCGGGTCAGCCGCTTGGGCTTGATCTCCTCGAAGCCCAACTGGACCGCGCTGTAGCCGTCCCGTTCCGGCGTCTTGACCTGAGTGACCCAGCAGGGACCGGCTTCGATGACGGTGACGGGGATCGCCTCCCCCCGCTCGTCGAAGATCTGTGTCATCCCTACTTTCTTACCCAGTATTCCCTTCAAGGCAACACTCCTCCCGTGGGACTGCC
>CAZOLN010000020.1:0-28841 GCA_964580565.1 uncultured Anaerolineales bacterium | reverse complement strand
CCTCCATTGCCTCCAGAAACCGGTCCACCTCTTCGACCGTATTATAATGGGCCAGGCCGACGCGTACCAGTCCCCCCTTGTCCTCCAACCCCAGTCGCTCGGTGACCGCCAGGGCGTAGAAGTTGCCGTCCCAGACGAAGATCCCCTTCCCGGCCAACCGTCTCGCCACCTCCTGCGGCGAGAGCCCCTCCAGGGTGAAGGAGACGGTCGGGACCCGCCAGTCGGCGAGGGCCGGGTCGGTGATGCCCCAGATGCGCAGGCCCGGCACCGCCTGGAGGCCCCGGATCAGCCGCCAGCCCAGGTCCCGCTCGTAGGCCTGGATGGCCGACAGAGCGGTCTTCAGGTGCAGGCGGCGTCCGGTGAAGGCGGTGTACCAGCCCACAAACGGCTCGCCGTACCGCTCCCCGATCCCCGCCAGGTAGTCCACCGTCGCGACCAGCCCGGCCAGCCCCTCGTGGTTCTGGGTGCCGGTCTCGAACCGGTCGGGCACCTCGTTCGGGGCGGGCCGCACCTTGTCCGGCCGGAGCCGTTCCAGCAGGTCTCGCCGCCCCCAGAGGACCCCCAGGTGAGGGCCGAAGAACTTGTAGGCGGAGCAGACCAGGAAGTCACAGCCCAACCTCTGGACGTCGATGGGGCCGTGGGGGGCGTAGTGGACGGCGTCCACGTAGACCCAGGCCCCCACCTCGTGCGCCCAGCGCGTGATGCGGGCTACGTCGTTGACCGTGCCCAGGGCGTTGGAGGCATACCCGACGGCTACCAGCCGGGTCCGTTCGTTGAGCAGCGCCCGCAGGCCGTCCAGGTCGAGCATCCCGGTCTCGGGGTCGAAGTCGGCCCAGCGCACGATGACCCCCTTCTCGGCCAGCCGCAGCCAGGGGGCGATGTTGGCGTCGTGGTCCAGCCGGGTCACCACCACCTCGTCGCCGGAAGCCAGTTCCCGCTCCAGTGCCCGGCTGATGTGGAAGGTCAGCGTGGTCATGTTCGGCCCAAAGACGATCTCCTCCGGCGACGGCGCGTTGAGGAAGTCGGCGGCGGCCTCGCGGGCGCGCCGGATGGTCTCGTCGGTGCGGCGGCTGGTGAGGAACGCGCCGTGGATGTTGGAGTTGGACCGCACCAGGTACTCCTCCATCGCTGCGATCACCGAACGCGGAACCTGAGTCCCACCCGGACCGTCAAAATAGACGTAGGGCCGCCCTTTCTCATCGGTCTGCTGAAGGGCCGGGAACTCCGTTCGCAACGCTTCAGGGTTCATCGCACCTCCTTGATGGTTCAGATTACCACAGAGACACAGAGGGCACGGAGCCTCAGAAATTAGAGAACCCTCTGTGTTCTCTATGTCTCTGTGGTGCCCCTCCCACCTCGCCGCCGCCAATGCAGCCAGCGCATCAGCGCCAGCAAGCGGGGTGAAAGCCCCATATACGCCAGGTAAGCCAGCCGCGAGGCCGGATAGTCGTACGCGCCGATGTGGCGCACGAACTCCGCTCCGAAGCCCTGCTTGAAGCGGTAAACGCCCCACATCGGGTCCGATTCGTCCAACTCGTCGGGCGCGCCCCAGAGGTCGTAGACGGTACACCCCTGCTCCTTCGCCCACCGGATCGCCTCCCACTGCAGGAGGTGGTTGGGCATCCTCTCCCGATGGAGCGACCGAGACGCGCCGTACATGTACCACGCTCGCTTGGCGAAGCGGAAGAGGATCACCATCGCCACCGGCTCCCCCTCCACCTCGGCGATGAGCGGCTGGGCCAGGCCCGCCTCGATGAACGACCCCCATGCGTCGCGGTAATACGCCTCGGGCCGGATGACGAACCGGTTGCGCAGGCTGGTCTCCTGGTACATCTCGTACAGAAGGGGCAGGTCGTCCAACCCGCCCCGCCGGACCGTCACTCCCTTGCGCACGGCCAACCGGATGTTGTACCGCCACTTCGACTTCATCCGGGCCAGGATCTCGTCGAGGCTGCCGGTGAGGTCCAGGAGCAGCGTGTTGCGGAACTGGACCTGCTCCGGGCTGTACCGCCACCCGCGCCGTTGGAGCAGCGCTGTCACCTCCCTCCCCACCGGGGTATCGACCCGCACGTCCGGATCGATCTTCAAGAAGACCGCACCCCGCTCGCGGGCCAGCCCCTCCAGATCGGCCAGGACCTGGACAAGGAGAGGGAGGTTCCCATAGTCGAGGACCGGCCCCTTGGGGACGTACATCACCCCCGGCGTCCACGGGCCCAGGGGGCGGCCCAGGATCAGAGCGGCGGCCCGGGGCTCATCGCCCTCCTCCCACAACCAGCGCTCCGCCCGCCAGCCGTGCCGCTCCTTGAAGGTTCCCCATTCCCACGTCTGCAGAACGTGGGCGCCGGGCAACCCCTCCAGCGCGCTATTCCACTGCCGGGCGTCGGTGATCCTCATCCTCTGCACCGGATACCCTCTCCCTTCTCTGTTTCTCAAACCGAAAGGCTCCCCCTGTGCCCTCTGAGCCTCTGTGGTTTTCCCCCGAAAGCGCCGATTGACAAGCCGGCGAGATCGCTTATCATTCCCCTGCGATGCGCACAACCCGCCGTCGGTTCCTCCGTTGGACGCTGACCGGCATCGGGGCGGCGGGGCTGGGCTGTCTTGGCGGACCAGCCTACGCCGCGCTGATCGAGCCCCGCTGGCTGACCCTGGAGCGGGTGGTGATCGGCCTTCCTGGCCTGCCCGCCCGCCTGGACGGGCTGCGGATCGGCCTCCTCTCCGACCTCCACCGCGGCCCCCACGTCTCCCAAGAGCAGGTCGGACAAGCGGTGGAAACGATCCAATCCGAATCGCCGGACCTGATCCTCCTGGCCGGCGACTACGTCACCGGATCCGCCAGTTTCGCCCCTTCCTGCGCTGCGGAACTGGGCCGACTAGACGGTCCTTACGGGGTCTACGCCTGCCTGGGCAACCACGACCACTGGACCGATCCGGAGCGGGTGGCGGGTGCGCTGGAGAAGGAAGGCATCCAGGTGCTCAGGAACCGAGCGGTAGAACCGGTGACGGGCCTGTGGGTGGCGGGAGTGGACGACGTGTGGGAGCAACAGGCCGACCTGGCCGCCACGCTGACGGAGGTCCCGCCCGGCGCACCGGTGATCCTCCTGGCCCATGAGCCGGACTTCGCCGACGAAGTGGCCACCGACGGACGGGTGGCCCTGCAACTCTCCGGCCACACCCACGGCGGGCAGGTCCGCCTCCCGATCATCGGCCCGCCGGTCCTCCCCTACCTGGGCCGCAAGTACCCCGCAGGTCTCTACCGGATCGGGCCGATGCAACTGTACGTGAGCCGCGGCGTGGGCCTGATCGCCCCTCCGATCCGCTTCCTCTGCCGTCCGGAAGTAACCGTTCTAGAACTTCGCTCTGCCCCTCTGTGACCCATCTCACCCCAGGGACACAGGGCCCACGCTCCCTGCTCCCTACTCCCCTGCTCCTTGCTCCCCTGCTTCCCTGCCTCACCGCCGCCCGTCCCGCCGCAGCAACCTCCACATCTCGCTCCAGCCCAGCCGCATCAACCCCAGGACGTTGAAGCGGATCCAGCTCAGCGGGACGTCCAACTCCTCCTTGTCACACACCGTCGACGTGTTGGCCCGCTCGATCTCGTCCTTCATCGCCAGCATCTCCCGCTCCACCTCCTCCGGCGACCGGGTGGCGACCAGGTGGTCGATGCGGTCCATCAACTTCAACGCCCGCTGGATCCGGTCCTCCGTCTCCGCCGCCTTCTCCTGGGAGATGATCCCATAGCGGGCCTTGAGTCGGTTGAGACGTCGGCCCGCCTCGTAGGTGGTTCGGGCCAGCGTATCCCGGTCCATCCAGGCCGTCTCGTAGGAGAGGATGTGCTTCCACGTCGGCTCCAGCAGCGCGCGGCGGTGCTCCTCCAACGTGCGGCAGCGGAGGCGGTAGCCGAACCGGTCCGGATGCTCAAACGCCGGGCTGGCCGGGTCGAGGAAGGGGGCAAGCGGCGCGGTGAAGGGAATCAGCCGGGGGTCGCCGCCCACCTCCTCCAGGAGATGCTCGCAGAACTCCACCGTTTCCAAAGCGGAGGCGGGGGTCTGCTTCGGCAGGCCGATCATGAAGAACAGGTCGAACCGGCGCGCACCCACCGCCAGGCAGTTCCGCACCGTCTCGACGATCCCCTCGCTGGAGTAGTGCTTACCCAGCGCCTTGCGCACGGCCGGATCGTGGGAATCGGGCGAGAACTCGGCGATGAAGCCGGGCATCGCCGCCGCCAGTTCCTCGGCGTAGTCGCGGGTGACGGGCCAGAAGAACTCGATCATGAACGGCCCCTTGACCCCCTGGACGGCCCGCAGGAAGCGACGGGCGTAGTCCATCCCGGCCAAGCGCAGTTCGCCCAGGATGAAGATGGGGCCGCGGCTGACGCGCCGGGCCTCCCGCACGTCCGCCGCCAGGTCCTCCGGGTCGCGGAAGGCGGGGCGGGTCCGGCCGGACATCACCTGATGCCCGTCGGCGCAGCCGCCGCAGACGGAGCAGTGCTGCGTGCAGCCGCGCACCGTCAGCGTCGCCATGATGGGATAGTCCAGCCAGTGGCTGAAGGGGGCGTAGGAAAGGAGGTCGCGGTCGCGGATGACGGCGCGGACCATCTGCCGGAACCCCGGTCGGATGTGGTTCAGATCCGCCGGCAGGTAGGCCTGCGGGTTGACGTGGACCCTGCCCTCCGCATCCTTCCACGTCAAGTTCGGCACGTCCACCGGCTCCCGCCCTTCCCTCAGGCAGGCCATCAGCTGGCGCAGCGGCTCCTCGGTGGAGTCGCCGCGCACCACGTAGTCCACCTGCGGATAGCGGATCAGTTCCTCGTGGAAGTAGGTCGCCGAGAAGCCGCCGAAGATGATGGGGACATCCGGATGGTGCTTGCGGACCAGCCGGGCGACCTCCAGCGCGCCGTGGGCGTGCGGGAGCCAGTGGAGGTCGATCCCGAAGGCGCGGGACCTGAGCCGAGCGATGAACTGCTCCGCGTCGAACCGGTCGGAGCGGACCATCCGCGCTGCCAGGTTGGCGATGCGGACCCGGAAGCCGTGTCGCTCGAGATAGTCGCTGAGGGTGGCGAAGCCGATGGGATACATGTCGTAGATGGGCTCGGAGGGGACGACGTCGGAGATCGGCCCCCAGAGGGTGGCCCGCTTTCGGAAGTCGTAGACACTTGGTGCGTGTAGAAAGGTTAGATCCACGGTAGCCATAGCGGCGGTAAGTGTACCCTAGAACCTTGGAAGTGACAAGAGGGACTTCTGCGCCCTCCACGCCCCTGCGGTGAAAATCCCACGGACCAGCCTGGATTTCCCGTCCCCCTTGATTTGTGGTATAATTTTCGCGCCATCCCCGGGATGACCGACTGAAACCCGGGGAAATCGTGTGGTTTGTAAGGAGACGCCTGTGTGGAATCCCGTGGATGCCCTCCTGGGCCTCTTTTCCCTTGACATAGGGATCGACCTGGGCACGGCAAACACCCTCGTCTTCGTGCGCGGAAAGGGCATCGTCATCAACGAGCCCTCCTGGGTGGCCATCGAGCGGAACACGAAGAAAGTGCTGGCCATCGGCGCGGAGGCCAAGGAAATGGTCGGCCGGACCCCGGCCAACATCGTCGCCATACGTCCGCTGCGGGATGGGGTGATCTCCGAGTTCGAAGTGACCCAGGCGATGCTGGATTACTTCATCAAGAAGGCCCACGAGGACTCCTTCGTCCCCTTCCCCCGGCCGCGCGTCGTCGTCGGCATCCCCAGTGGGGTCACGGAGGTCGAAAAGCGGGCGGTGTACGATGCCGCGCTGGCCGCCGGTGCGCGGGCGGCCTTCCTTATCGAGGAACCGATGGCAGCGGCCATCGGGGCCGGACTCCCCGTGATGGAATCCCGCGGCAGCATGGTCGTGGACATCGGCGGCGGGACGACGGAGGTGGCGGTCTTCAGCCTCGGCGGGATCGTCGTCAGCCGGTCCCTCCGCGTGGCGGGCGATGAGATGGACGAGGACATCATCCAGTACGTCCGCCAGAAGTACAACCTCCTCATCGGCGAGCGGATGGCGGAGCGGGTCAAGATCGCCATCGGCTCCGCCTACCCCCTCCCCGAGGAGAAGACCATGCTCCTGCGCGGGCGGAACGTGGTCACCGGCCTGCCCGACGCCGTGGAGGTCAGCAGCATCGAGATCCGCGAGGCCCTTTCTGGCTCCGTGAACATCATCCTCGACCTCATCAAGGAGACGCTGGACAGCACCCCGCCGGAACTGATCGCCGACCTGATGGAGACGGGGATCTGCCTGGCGGGCGGCGGGTCGCTGCTGAAGGGGCTGGCCCAGCGGGTCAGCGAGGAGACCAACATGCCCGCCTGGGTGGCTCCGGACTCGATGACCTGCGTCGCCCGAGGCGCGGGGAAGGTTCTGGAAGAACTGGACATCCTCCAGCAGGTCCTGACGACCCCCGACCGACGAGGGAGCAGCGCATCCCCCGTATAGAGACGCGGGGGCAGGTAGGGTAGTGCACCGGTGAAACGGACGACCTGGCGTTCCTGGGTGCCGCCGTTCCTCTTCCTGCTGACCGTTCTCCTCCTCGCCCTGCACGAAGCCGGCCTCCTCACCCCCGTCGAAAGCGGGCTGCAGTACGTCATCGCCCCCCTGCAGCGGGGAGCGACCCGCGCGATCGAGCAGGCCGGCAACCTCTTCCGGACGGTGAAAGACGTGCGGGAACTGCAGGCGCAGGTCGACGAACTGCAACAGCAGGTCGAAGCCCTATCCATCGAGAACGTCCGCCTCCGGGAGTTCCAGGCGGAGGTGGTCCAGCTCCGCTCCCTGCTCAACTTCGTCGCCGAAAACCCTTCGTGGACCTACCTGGGGGCAGACGTGGTAGGGCGGGAGGCGTGTGCCTACGCCCCGTGCGGCGAGGTGATCGGAGACGAGCCCAACCCCTACCTCCGATACCTCTCCGTCAACGTGGGCAGCGAGGAGGGAGTGAAGGTGGGAATGCCGGTGCTGACCGGGGGCGCGGTCCTGGTCGGGCGCGCCGCCGAGGTCGGCCCGCACACCACCAAGGTCCAACTGCTCAGCGACACCGGCAGCGCGGTCGCGGCGATGCTCCAGCAGTCCCGCGCCACGGGCCTCGTCGTCGGCCGACCCGACGGCACCCTGCGGATGCTCTACATCCCCCAGGAGGAGGAGGTCCAGGTGGGCGACATCGTGCTGACCTCCGGCCTGGCCGGGACGCTCCCCCGTGGCCTGGTCATCGGCCAGGTCGTCAGTGTGGAGCAGAAGGACATCGCCCTCTTCCAGGAGGCCGTGGTCCGGCCCGCGGTGGACTACCGGGAGGTGGAACTGGTCCTGGTCATCACCTCCTTCCAGCCTCTGGTGCAGGAAGAGGAACCGGCTGGCGAGCAGCCCTGAGGAGGTGGACCATCCTCAGCCTCTACGTGACCGTCCCGCTGCTGACCGGCATCGCGCTGGTACAGGATATTCTCCTGGCCCGGATCTCGGTCCTGGGCGGCCATCCGGACCTGGTCCTGCTCTCCGTCCTCGCCTGGGCGACGCTGCGGGGGTCGGCGGAGGGGATCGTGTGGGGGTTCATCGGCGGGCTGCTGCTCGACCTCTTCTCAGGAGGGCCGATGGGCGGCATCACCCTGCCGCTGCTGGTGGTAGCCCTTCTGGCGGGCCGACGGTGGGGGCAGGAACTTGGCCCGACCGCCCTCCGCCTCTTCCTGGTCGCCCTCGGCCTCTGCTTCCTGTACCACGTCCTCCTCCTCCTGATCCTGACGGGCACCGGCGAGTCGGTGGACTGGGCCTACGGCCTGGCTCGGGTGGCGGCCCCGTCGGCGGTTCTGAACGGGGTGCTGGCCCCGCTCGTCCATTACGTCCTATCCATACTGGACCGCCGCACGCGGCCGGAGGGACTGACGTTCGATGGTGCGTAACCAGAAGCCGCTTCCTCAAAGGGGCATCGCACGGACCCTGGCGCTGGTCCTTCGCGCACCCCGTCTGGTCGTGCTGGCGGGGTTCCTGCTGCTCGTCCTGGGCGGGTTCGCCCTGCGGCTCTACCAACTGCAGGTGGTCGAAGCCCAGTACTGGACCTACCAGGCCGAGGAGCAGCGGGCGGAGGTGGTCCGCATCCCGGCCCCACGGGGGATCATCTACACGCGGGACGGGGTCCCGCTGGTGCGCAACGTCCCCGCCTTTCAGATCACCGTCGTCCCCGCGCTGCTGCCCGATGAGGAAGAGGACCGGGAAGCCGTGTTGAAACGGCTGGAGGGCTTCCTGGGCCACCCCATCGACCGGGAGCCGATCGAGGAGGCCCTGGGGTACGCCCCCTACGAACCCCTGGTGGTCGCCCGACGGGTCGATCGGGAGATCGCGCTGGCCCTCGCTCAAGAGGGGCTGACGATGCCGGGCGTCCAGGTGGACGTGGTCTCCCGCCGTCAGTACCCCTACGGCTCGCTGGTCGCTCAGATGGTGGGCTACCTGGGTGCGATCCCCCAGGAGGAGGCGGAGGAGTACCGGGCCCAGGGATACGACCCGGCTGTGGACCAGGTGGGGTACGCAGGGGTCGAGGCAACTTTTGAAGAGTGGCTGCGCGGGACCCCCGGCGAGCGGCTGCAGGAGGAGGACGTCCTGGGCCGGGTGATCCGTGTGCTGGGGGAGGAGCGGCCGCCGATCCCCGGCGACAACGTCTACCTGACCATCGACCTGGCGCTGCAGCAGGTGGCCCAGGACGCGTTGGAGAAGGGCCTTCAGCGGGTCAACTCCCGCCGCGGTGTGGTCATCGCGATGGACCCCCGCACCGGGGAGATCCTGGCGATGGTCAGCCTCCCCACCTACGACAACAACCTCTTCGCCCAGGGGATCTCGGTGGAGGACTATCAGCGGCTATTGGAGGACCCCCACCGGCCGCTGCTCAACCACGCCATCGCCGACCAACTGCCCCCGGGGTCGATCTTCAAGATCGTCGTCGCCGCCGGTGCGCTGCAGGAAGGGGTGCTGGACGAGCGGACGAAACTGAACTGCCCCGGCACCATCGTCATCCCCAACAAATACTACCCCAACGACCCGGGGCGGGCCCAGCCCTTCCACTGCTGGAAGCGGTCGGGCCACGGGTGGCTGAACATCGTGGACGGGCTGGCCTACTCGTGCGACATTTTCTTCTACAAAGTCGGGGGCGGGTTCGAGGAGACGGAGTTCGAGGGGCTGGGGCTCGACGGGATCGTGAAGTACGCCCACCTCTTCGGCCTCGGTTCACCCACCGGGATCGAACTTCCCTCCGAGGCATCGGGCCTGGTGCCCACGGCCACCTGGAAGCGGCGCACCATCGGCGAGAACTGGTCCACCGGCGATACCTACAACCTCTCCATCGGCCAGGGATACCTCCTGGTCACCCCGCTCCAGATGCTCAACGTGATGGCCGCCACCGCCAACGGCGGCGTCCTCTACCGCCCCCAGATCGTCCACCACATCACCGACGCGGAGGGGAACGTCGTGCGCCCCTTCCGACCGGCCATCAGCCACACGCTCCCCATCTCGCCGGAGAACTGGGCGCTGATCCATCAGGGGCTGGAAGGGGCAGTGGTCTACGGGACGGCCCCCCGCGCCCAGGTAGAGGGGGTCCGTGTGGCCGGGAAGACGGGCACCGCCCAGTTCTGCGACGACATCGCCATCCAGTTGGGGATCTGCGGCGAGGGCCTGGCCCAGCCGACCCACGCCTGGTTCATGGCCTACGCGCCGGTGGAGGCCCCGGAGATCGCCCTCATCGTCTTCATCTACAACGGCGG
Source organism: uncultured Anaerolineales bacterium (assembly GCA_964580565.1). Lineage (GTDB taxonomy): Bacteria > Chloroflexota > Anaerolineae > B4-G1 > DUEL01 > DUEL01. The sequence goes on along the minus strand of CAZOLN010000020.1, from coordinate 19,095 downwards.
CGAGGGCTCGACGGCCGCCGCTCCGGTGGCCCAGGAGATCCTAGATTGGTATTTCCATCAACGGCCGACCGCCGGAGGCGAGTGAACTTCCCCGTTCCACCACAGAGACACGGAGGACACGGAGTTCTGCTGGATTTCTAGATTCCCTCTGTGCCCTCCGTGCCTCTGTGGTTTCATCTAAGTGATGGAAAGGGCGCGGGTCGGGCAGCGGGTGACGCAGAGGCCGCATCCGTAGCACTTCTCCGGCGTGAGCACCGCCTTCTCGTCGATGACGTGGATGGCGTCGTAGACGCAACTGGCCTCGCACAACCCGCACCCGATGCAGGCGTCCACATCCAACTCCGGCGGGACGTGGGTGGTGCGGTACTCCCGCTGCTCCCAGTTCCGGATCGCCAGCCCGCGGATCTCCTCGATGGAACTGTACCCGTGGTCGTCCAGCCACTTCTCGATCTCACGGGCGATCTTGCCGAAGACCGTCGGTCCTTTGAGGATGGCGGCGGTGCAGACCCCCACGGCGGACGCACCGACCATGAAGAACTCGATGGCGTCGGTCCCTTTGCTGATCCCCCCCACGCCGATGATCGGCAGGTCCACCGACCGGGCGACGTCGAAGACGCAGCGCAGGGCCAGGGGCTTGAGGGCCGGGCCGGAGAGCCAGCCGTACCCCTCCTTGCTGCCCATCAAGAGCCGCCCCGTCTCGATATCCACCCCCAGGCAGGGCCCGAAGGAGTTGACGGCGACGATCCCGTCGGCCCCCGCCTCCTTCGCAGCGCGGGCGGCGGTCTTCATATCCCGGAAGGGGCTCAGTTTGACGAAGACCGGCACGTCCACCGCCTCCTTGGCCGCGCGGATCGCCTCCATCATCGGCGTGGGGTCGTCGCCGATGTAGTGGGTGGAGAGTTCCAGCGCGTCGGCGAAGGGGCGGACCCTCGGGGCCAGTTCGGCGATCTCCTCGGCGGTGTAGCCGATGCTGATGATCAGCGGCAGCCCTGTCTCCTTGGCAATAGGGTACTCCCGCTCGATGAACTGCTCGACCGGGAGTTCCGACCACAGTTCGGTGTTCAGGAAGCCGCCGGGGATCTGGGCCATGTTGGGCGTGGGGACCACAGCGGGCCGCACGGAGACCGTCTTGGAGACGATCCCCCCCGCGCCTCCCTCGGCGCACGCCTTCATCGCCTCCCCGTTCCACACCGGCGGACCGGCGGCGGGGAGGACCGGATTGGAAAACTGCAGGCCGCAAATGTTGACCGATATGTCTGCCACGGTTCCTCCTTTCTCCCAAGCCGAGGTGTCCGGCGGTGCCAGTGGATCAAGGCACCGCCGAGGTGATTATACCCAGAACGGGCGATCCTGCCACCAGAACTTTGCTTGCTCCCCCGCCCCCCTGTGCTACAATTAAGAAGGCTCGCAGGTGTGCTACGCGCACCTGCCGGCGGGGAGGGAAGCAGGGTGGTACCGCGGTACGAGATTGTGGAACGGCTGAAGAGCGTCCATCTCTTCTCCAACCTCAGCCTGACCGACCTGGAGGCTCTGGCGGAACTGGTGCGCCCCATCGAGTACACCCGGGGGGCCCTCGTCTACCGCCAGGGGGAGCGCGGCGACCGGTACTTCATCGTCCACCGGGGAAGCCTCCGGGCGACCCGCCTCGACCCGGCGGGCGAGGTGGTCGAGGTACGGCGGCTCGGCCCTGGCGACGCCGTGGGCGAGACCTCCCTGCTGCTGGGGGACGTGCGGGACGTAACCCTGGAGGTAGTGGAGCGGAGCCTCCTCCTCTACATCGAGCGGGAGGCGTTCGAGCGGTTCCTGGAGCAACACCCCCGCGCCGAACGGGCGCTGAGGATGCGGCCGGACGTAGCCGAGCGCCGTCGCTATCCCCGTTACTCGTGGATGGAGGAAGACGAGTTCCCCGTCAAGGTTGTCCGCAAGCACCCGGCGATCCTCGCCCTTCGGCTGGCCCCTTCGGCGTTCCTTCTTGGCCTATCCACCCTGGGCATCGCCCTGGCGATCACGTGGATGCTCAACGAGCACAGCAATTCTTGGATCGGGCTCCCCCTCCTGGTCTTTGCGGGGCCGCTCGCGATGGGCGCGTTCCTGCTGGCCTTCTTCCGCTACGTGGACTGGTGGAACGACCTCTACATCGTCACCAACCGAAGGGTGGCCCACCGAGAACGGACCGGGCTCCTGGGGCTGGGGAAGGAGAGCCTTTCCGCCGCTCCCCTCAGCGCCGTTCAGGACGTCAACATCACCCGCGTCGGCGCGCTGGCGTCGATCTTCGACTTCGGCGACCTGACCGTCGAGACGGCGGGCGGGGGCGGGAAGGTCGAGTTCTTCAGCATCCCGCACCCGGCCGAGGTTCAGCAGGCCATCCTCCAACAGCAGACCCGCGCCCAGGCCCTGGCCCGCCTGCAACAGCGGGAAAAGATCCGCCAGATCATGTACCGCCACTTTGGGGAAGAGCCGGAGAAGCCCGCCCAGGAACAGCCCGCGGAACCATCGAAAGGGGAACAGGCGAGGGACCGCCTCCGCGGTTGCCTCCTCCTGCCCCTCAACATAGTCCGCTACTTCTTCCCCCCGCTCTGGGAGCGGAAGGACGACGTGATCACCTGGCGCAAGCACTGGGTAGAACTGCTGCGCACCGGAGGCCCTGCCCTGCTGGTGATGTTCCTCGCCTGTCTGCTCTTCACCGCCATCGCCGCTACCGCCCGCAAGTCTTACGATCTCCTCCTCTCCTCCGCCGTCGCTTTCGTCATCGCGCTGGCTATCGCCGTTCCCTGGTTCCTGTGGAAATTCGAGGATTGGCGGAACGACTACTACCAGGTGACGGCGAACCGCATCATCCACGTCGAGCGGAAGCCCTTCTACATCCGCCACGAACGGCGGGAGGCGAGCCTGGAGAGCGTCACCAACGTGCAGGCCAAAAGAACCTTCTGGGGCCGGTTCCTGCGGTACGGGGACGTCATCGTGGAGACGCGCGCCCCCGAAGGCGCGTTTCACTTCCGGGCGGTCAGCCGGCCCGAGGCCGTCCAGCAGGAGATCTTCGCCCATATGGCCGCCTTCAACCGCCGCCGTCAGCAATTGGAGGCCGAGCGCCGCCGGACCGAGATGGTGGACTGGTTCATCACCTACGACGAACTCCGCCGCTCCCGGCCTCAATCCTCTCAGGAAAGTGAGTGATGGCTCTGCGAACGATCATCTTTTCGGACAATCCGCTTCTGCGTAAGCGATCCACCCGGGTCCCCCACATCACCCCCGACATCCGGCAACTGGTCGACGACATGTTCGAGACGATGCGCGCCGCCAACGGCGTCGGCCTGGCCGCCGTCCAGGTCGGCGTGCCGCTGCGGGTCATCGTCGTCGAGATCCCCGAGGACCTGGACGATCCCGACGCCGGGACCTCTCTGGCGCTGGTCAACCCCGAACTGGCCCGCGCCTCCAAGGAGATCGAGGACGGCGTCGAGGGCTGCCTCTCGATCCCGGGGTGGGTCGGAAACGTGCCCCGCCACCGACAGGTCGTCGTCAAGGCCCTCGATCTGCACGGGCGCAAGGTCCGTATCCGGGCCACGGACTACCTGGCCCGCATCCTCCAGCACGAGATCGACCACCTCAACGGCATCCTCTTCATCGACCGCACGGACGAGATCTGGCCGGTCGAAGAAGGGGAGGAAGAAATGGTGGAGGCGGAGGCAGCCGCCCGGCGGGGGGCTGGGGGGACGGGAGGACTGTTAGAGTAGGCGGATCGCCCTCAATGGATGAAGCGGCCCTGATCCGTGCCGCCCAGCGCGGGAACCTGGACGCCTTCAACGAACTGGTGTTGACCTATCAGCACCGGATCTACAACCTCGCCTACCGCATCCTGGGCGACCCGGCCGCCGCCGAGGACGCCACCCAGGAGACCTTCATCGCCGCCTACCGGAAGATCGGCTCCTTTCGGGGTGGCTCCTTCATCTCCTGGCTCCTGCGCATCGTCGCCAATCGGTGTTACGACGAACTCCGCCGCCAGAAACGCCGCCCCAGCATCCCCCTGGAGGAGATCGACGTGGGGGAAGAGGAAGCCAACCCCGCCCTGATCAACGGCGGCGAGTCGCCGGAGGAGCGCGCCGAACGGGCCGAACTGGCCCGCTTCCTGCAGGCAGCCATCACCACCCTCCCCCCCGACCAACGGATGGTCCTGGTCCTCTCCGACGTCGAGGGGCTCTCCTACGCCGAGATCGCTGCGACGGTCGGCGTCCCGGTGGGAACCGTGAAATCCCGCCTGGCGCGAGCCCGCGCCCGGCTGCGGGACCTCCTGCAGGAGCGAGGGGAACTTCTTCCCCGCGCGTATCGTCTTGAGAACGAGGGTTGAGGAATGGGATGGAAACGGAAGGCAGCGCGGACGGACGAACTGCTGTCCGCTTATCTGGACGGGGAGCTAAGCCCTGAGGAACGGACCCGCCTGAAGGCCCGCCTGGTCGCCGATCCGGACCTGCGGGCACGGCTGGAGGCGATGCGCCGGACCGTGGACCTGGTGCGGGACCTGCCCCAGGTGGAGCCCCCCCGCAACTTCCTCCTGACGCCGGAGATGGTCGCTCCGCCGCGGCGCCGCCCGACCCTGCTACACCGGCGGCTGGCCCCTGCCTTGAGTTTCGCCACCGCCCTCAGCGCGCTGGCCTGTGCGTTGGTGCTGATCGGCAACCTGCTGACGTTCGGCGCGGGCAAATTCGGTCTGGCCCCGGCAGCCGCCCCCTCGTATGAGGTGGCGATGGAGCCCGCAACGGAAGAGGCTGCGGTGGAGTCCGCCCCTCAGCCGACGCCCGAGGAGCCCCGGATGGCCGCGGGGGGCGTCGTCACCCCAACCCTGGAGATGACGAAGACCTTCGCACCCGAGGCGGCCGTCGCCGAGGAGGAAGGGATCTCCCCAACCATCGCCATCGCAGCCGCCCCGACGCCCCTGCCCACGCCGATGGCCGCGGACACAGGGGAGGAGACAGAGCAGGGAGTTCCCCCTTCCCCAACGGCACCGGAGGGCAGCGTTCCCCCCTCCGGCGGACCACCTCCCCAGCGGCCTGGGTGGCCCTTCTTGGCCATAGGGCTCACCCTGCTCACCCTGGGCCTGCTGGTCGCCACCATCCAGGCCTGGCGCACCAGAGTGTGAAAGACCACCACAAAGACACAGAGGGCACGGAGGAATCTCTGAAAAGCGAGAGAAAACTCTGTGCCCTCTGTGCCTCTGTGGTTCTCAATCTCCCTTGGAGGCCACCGGCAGCCAGATCGTGAAGGTGCTCCCCTCGCCCGGCGTGCTCTCCACCTCGATGTCCCCACCGTGCAGCCGGATCACCTCCCGAGCGATGGCCAACCCCACCCCCACCCCCTGCTGCTCCAGCCGATCCCGGCCGATCTGCCGGAACCGCTCGAACAGGTGGGGGATCTCCTTCGGAGGGACACCGATCCCCCGGTCGATCACGGAGACCTCCACCCGGCCGTCGCCGGCATGGACGTGGACCGTGACCCGCTTCTCATCCCGCAGGGAGAACTTGATCCCGTTCTCGATCAGCCGCCCTAGGGCGTCGGCGAACAACGTCTCGCAGACCCGGACCGGTGGCAGGTTCGGTTCGACCTGCACCTCCAGGCTCACCCCCTGCTCGGCGGCCTGCGGCTCGTACTGATGGACCGTCCGCTCGACGATGGTGCCCAGATCGGTGCGGACGGTGGCGAGGTCGCGGAACTCCTCGGCCGTCCGGCCCGTGTCCAGGCGGATCAGCAACAACAGGTCGTTGACCAGCCGGGTCAGCCGATCGGCCCCCCGCTTGATCCCCGTGAGGAACTCCTGGAGTTCCTCGGCGGAGAGGCTGTCCAGGTCGTCCAGCGCCAGTTCGGCGTAACCCGTGACGTAGGTCAGCGGGGTGCGGAGTTCGTGCCCCAGGACCGTGGTGATCTGCCGCTTGAGTTCGTCGAACTCCTCCTCGGCCGCCTGGCGGATCTCCTGGGTCCGGGCCAGCCGCGACCGGATCGCCACGACCAACTCCTGGGGGTCGAACGGCTTGGTGATGTAATCCTCCGCCCCCATCGCCTTCCCCTTCAGGACGTCCTCCCGCTCCGCCTTAGCGGTGAGGAAGATGAAGGGAATGGCCACCCATTCCTGCCGGGCGCGGACCGCCTCGTAGAGGGCATAGCCGTCCATCCGGGGCATCATGATGTCGGCCAGGATCAGGTCGGGGCGGAACGTCTCCACCGCCTGCAGCGCCTCTTCCCCGTCGTCGGCGGTGAGGACCTCAAACCCCTCCTCATCCAGGATCTTCCTGATCGCCTGTTGCATCGGCTTGTGGTCCTCGGCTACGAGAATCCGCGGTTTGTCCATCGCCCAACCCTCCACGTCACGGCCTGTCGCTTGCTCCCACCACGGAGACAAAGGGGGTTCCCTCCAGAACCCTGGGGGTCCCCGAATCCTCTGCGACGCTGTGGTCCTACCCTTCGGCCAGAGGCAGCCAGACTGTGAAGGTGGTCCCTTCGCCCACCTTGCTCTCCACCGTCACCCAGCCCCCGTGCATCTCCACCATCTCCTTCACGATGGCCAACCCCAGGCCGGTGCCGGGGATCTGCATCTGTCGCGGCCTTTCCCCCCGGTAGAACCGATCGAAGATAAAAGGCAGTTCCTCCTCCGGGATCCCGATCCCCGTGTCGGCGACGACGACGACCGCCCAGACCCGATCCTTGGCTTCCTTCTTCTCAGTGGAGACCACCACGCGGCCGCCGGACGGGGTGTACCGGACGGCGTTGCTCACCAGGTTATCGATCACCTCCCGCATCCGCTCCGGGTCCACCTCCACCATGGGTCCCGTCTCCGCGGGATGGTGCTCCAGCGTCACCCCCTTCTCCTGGGCCATCACCTGGTACCGCTCGACGACGGCCTGGGTGAGGCGAGAGAGGGGGACCTTCTCCAGCGACAAAACCACCCGTCCGGCGTCGATGCGGGAGAACTCCAAGATGTCCTCGACCAACTCCACAAGTTGATCCACCTCCCGATCAAGGGGCTCCAGGTGTTCGGCCCATCGCGCCGGCTGTCGCCGCATCAGCGCCGCGTACAACTTGATGGTGGCGAGGGGCGTGCGCAGTTCGTGGGAGATGTTGGAGATGAACCGGCTCCTCATCCGGTCCAACGCCCGCAGGCGGGTCACGTCGTGGATCGCCACCACCGCTAATCCCTCCCCCGCCCCTCCCGTGATCGGAGCCGCCGTCATCTCCAGATCCAGCCCGGTGAGTTCCAGCACCTCCTCCGGCCGCTCCTCCGCCCGCGCCGCCAGGTTGCGGATCGTCTCCCTGAGCCGTGCCACGTCGTCGGGGGAGAGCGTGCGCTCCAGCCACACCTGGGCAACCGGGTTGGCCTGGTGGATGTTCCCCTCCCGGTCGACGACGATGATGCCGTCGGTCGTGCTGTGCAGGATCGCCTCCAGTCGGGCGTACTGGGCGGTCAACTGGGCCGTCCGCTCCCGGACCCGCATCTCCAGATCCTCCGCATATTTCTGCAACTGCTGGTAGAGGCGGGCGTTCTCGATGGCGGTCCCCACCTGATCGGCGAAGGCCTGAAGCCGCCGGGCGTCCTCCGGACCGAACTGCCCCGGGCGGGTACCGTCCACGTTCAGGAAACCGACCGTCAGCCCCTTCACCCGGATCGGCGCACCGACGTAGGAGCGGACCCACTCCCACCCCGGCACCTGCACCCACCTCGGCTCGGCCGCCGTGTCCGGCACCAGGATGGGGGTTCCGTTCCGTATCATCGTCGTCAGCCCGTAGAAGGAGTGGATAGGCATGGAGAAATCGACGATCTCCCGGGCCTTCCCCATCCGCTCGTATCCCCGCGCGCGGACGACGCGGGCCTGACCGTTCTCGATCAGGGAAATGTTGAAGGCATCCCCCGCGACCACCCGCTGGACCTGATCCAAGATCCCCTCCAGCACCTGCCCCAGGTCCAGCGTGCCGCCGACGACGGCGGCGGCCTCGGCCAGCGCCTCCGCCAGTTCCCGCTCCTTCCGCTCCGCCCGGTACAACCGGATGTTATGGATGGCCGCGCCGATCTGGTCGGCCAGGGTCTCCATCACTAAGACATCCCCCTCATCGAACGCGTTCGGGTCCGGACTCTGGACGTCGAGGACGCCGACCACCTCCTCTCCTATCCGGATGGGGACACACAACTCGGAACGGGTGGGGATCCGGTCGGGGCAGAAATTGACGTAGCGCGGGTCGGCATCCACATCGTTGGCCAGCGCCTGCTCGCCGTGCTGCGCGGTCCAGCCAACCATCCCCTGGCCCAGCGGGACCCGATGGTCGGGAGGGAAGAGGTCGACGAACTTACCCGCCCGGGCCCGCATCACCAGTTCCCCCTTCTCCCGATCGAGGAGGAAGAGCGCCACATGGTGGTAACCGAAGGTCTCCTGCACCAGCCGCACCGCCCGATCGAGCAGCGTCTCCAGGTCCATCGTGGCAGCGATCTCGCGGCCGATCTGGTTCAGCAGGGTCAGTTGGGCAACCCGACGCCTCAGCGCCTCCTCCGCCCGCTTCCACTCGGTGACGTCTATCAGCGTCCCGATAACCGCCGGGCGACCATCGAGATCAACCCTGTGCCCGAAGGTCTCGCAGTGGATCACGGTCCCGTCTCTGCGCACCCCGCGGAAAGTGTGGTGAACGGAGTCGATCTCCCCAGAAAGCCGACGGCGGATGAGTTCCCGCACCACCGGCCGGTCTTCCGGGTGCACAACCTCAAGGGGGTCCATCCGGCCCTCGACCTCTTCCCGCCGATAGCCGAAGAGGTCAACCAGCGCTCGGTTGGCGTAGAGGATCCGGCCTTCGATGAAGAGATAGAATCCGATGGGCGCTTCTTCCAGCAGGGTGCGGAACCCCGGTGCCTGGAGGTCGCTCTTTTCCGCCGCCCGGCCCTGCAACCGGAGATGGAGATGCAGTCGGGCGGCCAGTTCTCCCTCGGACGGCGGGAGCCAGACCACGTCGTCGAAGCCGGCCTCCAGCCAGGGGATGCCATCCTCTCCGCGCGGCAGGGCGATCAGCAGCGGCACGGAGATCCCACCGGCGCGCGCTTTCAGGACCAGCGGGTTTTCCTTCCACTGCTGCGCCGCCGCTTCGTCGGCGATCACCAGGCCTACCCCCTCCCACGCCGAGGGGTCCACCTTATCGGGCGGGAGGGCCACCACACGGTACCCGATCCTTTCAACAACTGCGGTCAACCGCTGCCGCTCGGCCGGGTCGTGACATATAAGGGCAACCGTCCCTCTGCCGCCGTCTCCCGGAGTCGCCACCTTCGCCCTCCATCGATCCTTGAGCCGCCGTTCCGGTGGACCTTGGCGATCGGCTCTGCAGAGCCCATCGGCCCGGGCATCGATCGAGTAAAGTTATCATACCACAACTGCCGTCTTCTGAAAAATACTTTTGATCCGCGCGCACTGTTCAGATCGCCCATCTTGAGGTATACTTGAACATCGCCGTTTCTCCCCCGAACTCACGCACGACTGCCCACGGAGAGCGTCGCGGTAAGGGTAGGAACGACGGGTGCATACTGAGACCTAGGCAAGTAGGGAGGGGAGTTTCATGACGAAGTTATTGGTCCGTTGGGTGATCTCTGCGCTGGCCCTTTTCGTAGCCGCCTGGCTTCTGCCGGGCATCGAGGTGGAGGGGGCGGCGTGGTTGGCCTATGCGGTGATGGCGGTCGTGCTGGGTTTCGCCAACGCCATCATCCGGCCGATCCTGAAGTTCCTCACCTGCCCCCTCATCGTCCTGACGCTGGGGCTCTTCACCCTGGTGATCAACGGGGTGACCCTCTGGCTCTCCGCTGAACTCTCCACGTGGCTGGCCCGCACGTTGGGCCTGAACGTAGGGTACCACATTCGGGACTTCTGGTCGGCCCTGCTGGGGGCCATCATCGTCAGCGTCGTCACGGTGATCCTCTCGGCCCTCGTGAAGGAGGACTGATCCCTTTGCCGAGGAACACGCTGATGGAGCACGTGGACGTCGACGCCGTCCTGGCCGAGGTCCGGGCCGCCCTTGCCGATGGGGACTGGGAGCGGGCGGTCGCGCTGATCGAAGCGCTCCGCCCGCCGGACCAGGCCGACGTCTTTGAGGAACTGCCGCCGGAGGCGCAGGACCAACTGCTGCCCCGCCTCGACCTGGAGGACTCCGCCGACATCCTGGAGGAGTTGGAGGAGGAGGACGCGGCGGAGGTCGCCGCCCGGCTGAAGGTGGCCGACCTGGCCCGCATCCTGGACGAGATGGAGCCGGACGAGGCGGCCGACCTCCTGGGCGACATCCCGCCGGAGCAGGCGGCGAAGGCCCTGGCGGAGATGGAGGAGGCCGAGGAGGTCCGCCCCCTCCTGGCCCACGCCGACGACACCGCCGGCGGGTTGATGACCTCGGCGGAGGTCCTCCTCCACAAGGACATGACCGCCGAGGAGGCCATCGCCTACCTCCGTTCCATCGCCCCGGACACGGAGACGGTCTACTACCTCTTCGTCGTGGACGAGGACATGCGGCTGGTAGGGGTGGTCTCCCTGCGCCAGCTGGTGATCGCGCCGCCGGATGCCCGCATCGAGGAGATCATGGACCCGGACGTCATCCACGTGCGGGCGGACGCCGATCAGGAGGAAGCGGCCCGGCTGATGAGCCGGTACGACCTCCTGGCGCTGCCCGTCGTGGACGAGGACGGCCGCCTCCTGGGCCTCATCACCCACGACGACATCCTGGAGGTCCTGGAAGAGGAAGCCACCGAGGACATCCACCGGCTAGGTGCTTCAGAGCCACTGGAAGAACCCTACCTCGACGCACCGATCACCCGCATCGCACGCAAGCGGATCGGGTGGCTGCTCCTCCTCTTCGTCACCGAAACCTTCACCGGCAGCGTACTCCGCTTCTTCGAAAGCGAACTGGCCGAGATGGTGGCGCTGGCCTTCTTCGTGCCTCTGCTCATCGGCACGGGAGGGAATGCCGGCAGCCAGGTATCAAGCATGGTGATCCGCGCCCTCGCGCTGGGGGAGGTTCGTTTCCGCGACCTCGCCCTCGTGGTCTGGCGAGAGATCCGAACCGCTTTCCTCCTGGGGCTGGCGATGGGGGTCATCGGCTTCGCCCGGGCTTTGACCTGGGGGTCCCCCATGCCGCTGGGCATCACCGTTGGGATCAGCCTGATGGCCATCGTGGTCTGGGCAGCCTTCATCGGCGCCCTCCTTCCCCTCATCGCCTCTCGGGTGGGCATCGATCCGACGGTCGTCTCCGGGCCGGCGATGAGCACGCTGGTCGATGCCACGGGTCTGGTCATCTACTTCCTCATCGCCCGCTGGGTTATGGGGCTATGACGGACCGAAGGACGCGACGCCACACCACGGCCCCGCCCGTGATCGTAGCGACCGAGGAGGAGCTTCGCGAGCTCCTGTCCGACCTCCTCACCCAGCCCGCCGTCGCCGTGGACACCGAATCCAACTCCCTCTACGCCTACCACGAACGGGTCTGCCTGATCCAGATCTCCACCGGCGACGGTGATTTCATCGTGGACCCTCTGGCCGGGTTCGACCTCTCCCCCCTGGGTGCCCTGTTCGCCGACCCCTTCATCCAGAAGGTCTTTCACGCCGCCGAGCAGGACGTCGCCAACCTGAAGCGGGACTTCGGCTTCCGCTTCGCCAACCTGTTCGACACAATGTGGGCTGCCCGCATCCTGGGCTGGCCCCACATCGGGCTGGCGGACATCCTGGAGGAGCGGTTCGGAGTCCACACCGACAAGCGGTACCAGCGGTATAACTGGGGAAAGCGGCCCCTCTCGATGGAGGCCCTGAAGTACGCCCGCCGGGACACCCACTATCTGCTGCCGCTGCGGGACCTGCAGGCGGAGGCGCTGCGGCAGCAGGGACGGGCCGAAGAGGCCGCAGAGGTCTTCCAGCAACTGACCCAGACCCCGCCCGCCTCCAATCCGTTTGGCCCGTCCGCCTTCTGGCGCCTCAAGGGGCTGGACAGCCTCCCACCCAAGGAGCGCGCCGTCCTGTACGAACTGTTCCTCTGGCGGGATCGGGAGGCGGAGCGGCGGGACGTTCCGCCCTTCCGGGTGATGGGGGAACGGACGATGAGGGTGTTGGCGCGGCTTCGCCCGCACACCCAGGAAGAACTGGCCCGCCTGCACCTCCTGCGCAGGCGGACCCTCCAGCGGTACGGGAGGGCTATCCTGGAGGCGATCGCCCGCGGTGAGCGGAACCCGCCCCCCACCCCTCCGACCGCTCCCCCTCCGCCCGACGAGTCGGTGACCCACCGGTACCAGGCCCTCCGCGCCTGGCGACGGCAGGTGGCAGCCCAGCGCGGGGTGCAGAGCGACGTCGTGCTGCCGAACGGCGTGCTCTGGGCACTGGCCGAGCGCAATCCCTCATCCCTGGACGAACTAATCGGCATCCCAGGGCTGGGCCCGTGGAAACGCAAGACCTACGGCCCGGCGATTCTGAAAATCCTAGCAATCAGCAACGAGCAACGAGGTTCGCCGTGAAGATCCAGTTCCTTGGCGCAACCCAGACCGTCACCGGCTCCCAACACCTGATCTCGGTCAACGGGAGCCGCATCCTCTTGGAGTGCGGGCTCTTCCAGGGGCGACGGCGGGAGAGTTACGAGCGGAACCGCAACCTCCCCTTCGACGCCGGTTCGGTGGACGTGCTGATCCTCTCCCACGCCCACATCGACCACTCGGGGAACATCCCCAACCTGGTCCGAAGCGGCTTCCGTGGCCCCATCTACTGCACCTTCGCCACCCGCGATCTCTGCTCGGCGATGCTGCGGGACTCGGCCCACATCCTCGAGGAGAACGTGGCCTACTTGAACAAGAAGCGGCTCCGCCGGGGGGAGCCCCCCATCGAGCCCATCTACACCCACGCCGATGCCGTCGCCAGCCTGAAGCAGTTCGTCAGCGTGGGGTACGAACGGACGATCCCCGTCGCGCCGGGGGTCACCTGCACCTTCTTCGACGCAGGACACATCCTCGGGTCGGCCATCGTCCTTCTGGAGATCGAGGAGCGGGGGAAGCGGACCCGGCTCCTCTTCACCGGCGACCTGGGTCGGCGCGACCTGCCCATCCTGCGCGACCCCACGCCCGCGCCGGAGGCGGACGTGTTGATCACCGAGTCGACCTATGGCGACCGTTTCCATCCCTCTCCCGACGACGCAGCGGCCCGGCTTCGGGACCTGATCGTTCAGACCTGCACGGACGGCGGCAAGGTGGTCATCCCCGCCTTCGCCGTCGGGCGGACCCAGGAGATCGTCTACGACCTGCACCGGCTGTCTCTGGACGGGCAGATACCGGACGTGCCCGTCTTTGTGGACAGCCCCCTCGCGGTGGACGTCACGGAGGTCTTCCGCCTCCACCCCGAATGTTACGACGAGGACCTGCAGGACTTCATCGCCCGGGATCGCCATCCCGACCCCTTCGGGTTCGACCGGCTGCGGTACATCCGCAACGTGGAGGATTCCAAAGCGCTCAACGATCTGGAGGGGCCGGCGGTGATCATCAGCGCGTCGGGGATGTGCGAGCACGGGCGGGTCCTTCACCACCTGAAACACACCCTCTGGAGTCCCCGCAACGCCGTGCTGATCGTGAGCTGGCAGGCCCCCAACACCCTGGGGCGGAGATTGGTGGAGGGCCACAAGAAGGTGCGCATCCTCGGTGAGGAGATCCCCGTGCGGGCGCGGGTAGAGGTGATCAACGGCTACTCCGCCCACGCCGACCGGGCCGACCTCCTGGCCTGGGCCCGGCCCATCCTGCACCGCCTGCGGCGGATCTTCGTCGTCCACGGCGACCCGAAGCCGGCCTCCGCCCTGGCCGACGGGCTGCGGGAGGCCGGGGCGAAGTGGGTGGCGGTGCCGTCGGAGGGGGAGACCTTTGAGATCGATTGAGAGGAGGAGGTGAGGCAATGCCTACGATGAACCTGTGGAAGGAACTGCCTCCAGGGCCCAACGCCCCTTACGTCATCTACGTGGTGGTCGAGATCCCCAAGCGGTCGCGGAACAAGTACGAGTACGACGAACAAGGCGGCTTCATCAAGCTAGACCGCGTCCTCTACTCGTCCCTCCACTATCCCGGCGACTACGGCTTCATCCCCCGCACCCTCCACGACGACGGCGACCCGCTGGACGTGTTGGTGATGACCAACGAGCCTACCTTCGCCGGGTGCGTCATCGAGGCACGGCCGCTGGGGATCTTCCACCTGGAGGATCGGGGGAAACTGGACGACAAGATCCTCGCCGTCCCCCACACCGATCCCCTCTTCGACAGTTACCATTCCCTGGAGGACGTCCCTCCTCACTTTCTCGACGAGGTGAGCCACTTCTTCAGCGTGTACAAGGACCTGGAGCGGGGGGAGACGAAGCCGAAGGGGTGGGAAGGGGTGAAGCGAGCCTACGAGGAGATCGAACGGGCCATCGACCTCTACGTCCGTTTGCTGCGGACGGAACGGTAGACTGGCCACCTGACAGTTTGCCAGCCTCCCGCAGGTTAATGCCCGGCTCGACAGCGCAGGTGGTCAGCCAGGGCACCCTTTACGGCGCGCTGAGGTGCGCCGTAGGGAACCTGCGGGAGGCTCCTTTCAAAAGTGCCAGGTGGCTGGAACGGTAGATAAAGGTGGCGGTCACGGCTGGGGTGACCGCCACCTGGATCCTCAGTTGCTCCTCAACCGCACTACGGGATGCACAACACCTGACCGGCCCAGATGTAGTTCAGGTTGTAGATGCGGTTGGCCTCGGCGATGGCCCACATGCTCACCCCATACCGCAGCGAGATGCGGAACAGGTTCTCTCCCCACTGGACCGTGTGGTAGTAGCGGCAGGCGGGCGTCGGCCCATAGCCAAACTGAGGCACAGCCGTCGGGCCGGGTGGGACGGGGGACCAGGGCACGTTGGGGATCGCCAGGGTGGCGCCGGCGCAGATCAGGTTCGGGTTGACGATGCCGTTGCAGAGGGCGATGGCGTCGGGGCGGACGCGGTAGGCCCGCCCGATGGAGTAGAGGGTCTCCCCCCACCGGACCTCGTGATACCCCAGGATGTCCGTACACTCCCCTCCAGGCGGCGGGGTCGGCGTCTCCGTCGGCCCGACGACCTCGACGGTCGCGCCCTGGGTGGTGACCTCCAACGGGTTGCCGTCGGGATCGGATAGGAGCGCGCTGGTGATCTCGATCGAGTACGTGCCGGGATCGGAGCCGACGAAGGTCAGCGTGATCAGATCGCACTCCCCCTCGAAGGGAGAACTGGGGGCCTGAAGGCTTGCCGCATACTGGACCCCTCCATCCTCCGCCGAGGGGCCCACGACCACATCGTCGATGCACCCCTGCCCCCCGTAGCCGACCCAGTCGAGGCCGTCCCCATAGGCGATGTGGACCTCCACCCCGTACAGGTTGGACGCATTGGCGACGTGGAGCGTCACCTCCGCCCGATCTCCCACCGCCACCGAGGAGGTGGAGGGTATCAGGGAGAGCACCGCGCCCGTGGGAGAGGGGGTCTCGGTGGGCGTCGGCGTCTCCGTCGGCGTGGGGGTCTCCGTTGGCGTGGGCGTCTCCGCCCCCGTCACCGTCACCAGCCCGTTCTCCGTCTCAGCGGAGATCTCGTTGGCGTCCGCGTCGGCCAGGATCACGCTGGTGAACGTAAGCGGCGAGGCGCCGGAGGCCGTCGCCCGAAACGTGATCGAACCGATCACGCCGCTCCCGCTGACCGGCGAGTGGTCCATCTGACTGTAGGCGAAGTCGATGTGTCCGGTCCCCTGATCGACCACGTTCTGGGCGACGAAGTCAGGGCTGACGAACGGCCCCAGCGCCACCTGCACCCCGGCCATCCCGGCGTCGGCGTCCACCACCTCCACCACCGAGGGATCGAACACCATATGGACCTCGACCCCCTGCAGGTTGGACACGTTCTCCACCACGATGTCCACGGTGACGGTCTCCCCTTCCCCGACCGTCGCCGACGCCGGGTCGAAGTAGACCCGTGTGCCTCCGCCCTGCGCGGCGACCGGCACGGCGAGCATCAGCAGGAGCAACACGATGGGCAGACACAAGCCACGGAGGATCGGCGATCCCCTTCCCCTCTTCATTGCACACCTCCCCAGTAGTTGACATACACTCCACCCCAGAGACGCGGAGGGCACCGATCCGCCCCAGGGGCTCACAGTCCCTCTTCGTCCCCCACGTCCCTGAGGTATTTCACCCCTCTCGATTGCACAAGGAGGCCCAGCCCGAGCGCGCTCAAGAGGAGCGCGCCCGCCGGGCTACAAGGGCGGGCGGAGGAGGCCTCCACCGCCACAGCGACCCGATCGGCCGCCACATCGACCTCGATCGGGCTGCCGTTGGGATCGGCCAGGAGGACCATCTGCAGGGCCAGCGTTCCCTCCCCCTTCCCCTTCGCCCGGAGCGTGACGGTCGCCAGCGGGCCATCCCCGCTGACGGGCTCGTGCGGTGGCATCCGTGCCACGGCGTAGTCGATCCGGCCCTCCTGCAGGTCCACCTGATTCTGAGCGACGAAGTCGGCTGGAAGGAACCCACCGTGGGCGATCTGCACCCCCTCCGTCTCGGGGTCGGCATCCACCACCTCCAGCAGGTCGGCATCATACTCCAGGTGAACCTCCGCCCCGGCCAGATCGGTCACCCCCTCGACCCGGATGACCACCTCCCCGGTCTCCCCGGGCCGAAGCGTGAGCACCTCCGGCTCCAGCCGGACGACCGTCCCGCCCTCGGCAGACGCGATGCGTGGAGAGACGAGCAGCAGGAGCAGCATTCCCAGGAGGAGACCTGTTCTCAAGGACAGTTGGTACATAGGCCGAAGTTCT
Organism: uncultured Anaerolineales bacterium; assembly: GCA_964580565.1. Classification (GTDB taxonomy): domain Bacteria; phylum Chloroflexota; class Anaerolineae; order B4-G1; family DUEL01; genus DUEL01. The sequence continues at coordinate 2,288 of CAZOLN010000020.1, read as the reverse complement.
CCGCGGTCATCGTGAGATCGAAGATGTTCACCCGGCAGTCCCCGTTGACGTCCGAGGCCGGCGCGATCGAACCCGTCTCGTCCGCGGCGGGACAGGGAGCGAAGGGAACAAAGCACGGAGCCGTCACGCTCTCCCCAAAGTCAGCGATGATGCGCACGATGTCGAAGATGTTGACGCATCCGTCGCCGTTCACATCCCCGCCCTCCAGCGTGTGCCAACCGATGTCCACCACCTCCTCGTCCAGCGGCTTCCAGTAACACTCGCTCCCATAGTTGGGGAAGTCCAGCCGGATGTAGGCCCATTCATAGGGTCCGGAGGGCGTCCCAGCCGGGAGCGGCATGTCGGCCGGAGGGGAGGACGCTTCGGTCGGCACCGGCAGGTAGAAGTTCCCCTGTTCGTCGGTGCAGGCCCGCGCCCAGGTGGTGGGGTAGGAGCCTGCGGAGGGGTAGAAGAGGACTGTGACCGCCGTCTGTCCGTAGTAGGAGGTCCCCTCGCGGGTGACCCATCCCCGCAGGCCGACGGTCACCGGCGGCACGCGCACCGATCCGCCCTCCACGCTTCCCACCGCCAAGGGCTGCCCGTTGGGGGTCAGCAACCGGACCGAACCGGGGTCGAAGACGACCGGGTAGGTACCTGGCGCAGCCCCCTCCTGCACCCGGAAGGAGGCGACGGCGACGATCCCGTCGCCGGTGAAGGGGCCTGCCTCCGGCGCTCGCCAGGCCACCCATCGGAGCGTCCCTCCCTCGGCCCGGTTCTCCGGGATACACCCTCCGAGGAAGACCGGACCGACCTCCATCTGCACCCCGTCCCGCCCGCCGTCGCTGTCCAGCGGCTCCAGCACCTCCTCCGGGTAGGTGGCGACGAACTCCACCCGGTCCAGATCTTCCGCGCCCTCCACCCACACCTCCAGCCGGACCGTATCCCCGGACCGCGCCACGACGAGGGTGGGCGACAGGCGAAGGTCAGCCGTGGGGGGCTCGCCAGACGGCGCGGGCAGGAACCCGTACAACGTCCAGAGGACGAGCGCCCCCCACAGGAGGATACCCCGCATCGTTCCCTCTCTCGATCTCCCGCGACGCTTACCCGGTCGCTTAGGGTGCCCAGGTCGTCGGGCCGCAGCGGCCGAAGTTCCCGGCCGCCAGCGTCAGGTCCAAGATGTTGATGGTGCCGTCGTCGTTGATGTCCTCCGGATCGCTGGTCGGCAGGCCGCTCATCCCGAACTTGCCGATGATGGAGACGATGTCGAGGATGTTGACGCAGTTGTCGTTGTTCGTATCCCCACCCCACAGGGTCGTGACCCCGATGTCCACGGTCGCTCCGACCACGTAGACGGAGGATTTCTGCACGTCCAGATAGCCGTTGTAGGAGGCCTGGACGATGTAGGTGCCGCCCAGCGGGACCGGCAGGCTGAAGGAGCCGTCGGCGGCGGTGGTGGTGGAGGCGATGACGCCGCTGCCGGTGGAGAGGGCCACGACGTCGACGTTGGCATGGTCGGTCATCGTGCCCTGCCGATGGACGTACCCCTGGATGATGCCGGCGTCGATGATGTTGATCGTCGGCACGGAGACGCTGTTGATGGGGATGGGCTGACCGTTGACGTCGGAGAGGACGGTGCCCGGCGGGTCCCCGGTGCCGATCAGGGCCACGCCGATGCCCGCGGGGCCGGTCGCCAGCCCGGCCCAGGTGATGGTGGCCACGGTGCCGGTCCGGTTGGTGACCCCACCCGAGCCTCCCGTGTGGCTGACGGCGATGTGGACGCAGGCGTAGGTGTCGCATTCGGTCGGATGGGGGATGGAGGGAGCAGAATAGAAGACCTCGTTGGCTCCGACCACCAGGCTGCCGTCGAAGAAGCCGTAGGTGATCTCCACCTGGGTGCCGTTGGCCGGGTTGTCGTCGTAGTCATCCACGTCCACAACGGTGGCGTCGAAGGGGATCCACAGTTCGACGCCCATCACGCCCACCTCGGGGGTGGCGTTGTTGGTCACCGAGACCACCACGTCGGTCGTAAAGGTGGAGCCAACGACCGGCGCGCCGGAGGTGATGTCGGTGATGATGACCGAGGTGTAGGTGTTCGGGCCGTCGGCCTGGACCGGCGCACCGATTATGGGGAGCAACAGTGTCAGCAGCGCCATCACGAGCCCCGCCCGGAAACCTTTGCCCATCTCGCACCTCCTTCAAAGCCCTGACAAAGTGGAACACGCCTAGCGCAGACAACCCACGCTGCTTTCACTGTAGCACGTTATCCCTCGGAGTGGGTTACAGGAGGGTTACGGGAGGGTGTCCTCCTT
>CAZOLN010000019.1:18097-30024 GCA_964580565.1 uncultured Anaerolineales bacterium | reverse complement strand
CCGCCTCGTCCGACGAAGGGGCCTCCGCCGAAGGCGCATCGACCACCTCGCCCGGCGAAGGGGCCTCCTCCAGCGGCGCCTCCTCCGCAACCTCGAGCGGCTCTTCCGCCTCTACCTGGAGGGTTTCCTCTTCCGTCATCGGGCCTCTCACCCGGCTACCCTTCCTGCCGACCCACGATCACCGCCACGATGGCGGCAGCGACGAGGACCACCGCCGCCAACCCGATCCGCCACGCGTCCTTCTCCAGGATGCCGCCGAGCCACCAGGAGAAGAGGATGTCCGCCAGCCACAGAAACAGCCCCATCGAGACCGTCACACCCAGGACGATCTGGGTCAGGCGGATCGTCTCCTCCCGGGAAGGCCAGTAGACCTTCGCCAGTTCGGCGCGGGTCTCCCGGAAATAACGGATGATGGCGTTTTCTTTCTTGGCCTTTGCCACAGGATCTCCTCGGTATCGCGTCGCTTAAATATATCTGACATTTGAAGACACCGCCTCCCGTTCCTGGCGGTGTCTTCCAAGGCAGGCCAGGCAGGACTCGAACCCGCAACCTACGGTTTTGGAGACCGTTGCTCTACCAATTGAGCTACTGGCCTGCGAACAGACAAACGACCACGCGCCCTATTTCGTCTCACGGTGCAACGTGTGTTTGCGGCAACGTGGGCAATACTTCCTCAATTCCAGGCGGGAAGGATCGTTGCGCCGGTTCTTCTCCGTCGTATAGTTATGCTCTTTGCACTCCGTGCACGCCAGAGTGATCGTCAATCGGACCGCTTTCTTGGCCATGTTTCACCCGTGATGCTTTCTTTGAACAGGAGCCCACGATGGGACTTGAACCCATGGCCACACCCTTACCAAGGGTGTGCTCTACCGACTGAGCTACGTGGGCCCATTCTGGGCTGTATTTTACCTCATTTTGTCTCCCTGTCAAGCGCACCTCACGCAAGATGGGCACCCATAACCACAGAGAGCGCAGAGTTCAACGCCTTTCCCTCCAATTCTCCGCGTTCTCTGCGCCTCTGCGGCGGAATCCGGCCGTCACCCGTTGTTACCTAGAAAACGGCGATGGCCCTGATGCAAGGAGACGTTTCAATCCGGGAGCGCGGAGGGCCGCCTGGCAGCCTCCACCCGCCTCTGGGCCTCCTTCAAGATGTCGGAGGCGACCTCCTCCAGGCGGGGGTACACGAACCACACCGTCGCCAGGCCGAAGAGGGCACCGGTCACCGTTCGCCGGAGAGGCGTGCTCTCCACCGGCCCCAGGGGGAAACCGGGGGCGAGGTAGGCCAGGATGTAGGTCAACAGTTGCACCCCACCGTCCAGCCCAATGGGCACAACGCCGAGCAGGATGTAGGCCCAGAAGGGCAACGGGGGCCACCGACGGCGGCTCAGGCCGTAGGCCAGCCCGACGAGGAGGATGGAGCCGTAGATCGCCGTATCCCGCTGGCAGAGGGCCACCTTGTAGCCGAGGTCCGGATCGCCGATGAGCCCGTGGGGAACCAGTTCCTCCTCCCCCACCCGCTGGGCCAGTTCCTCATAGGTATAAGCCGGTCGCTCGCCGAAGAGGTACCAGGAACGGTAGGGAAGTTGGTGGCAAAGGGGCTTGTACATCGCGTAGATGACCTGCGCTGGCGTCTCCGCCCCCACGCGCATCAACACGGGGGCCAGGAAGGGAAGGCCCACGTAAAGGAAAGCCGCCAGGTTGAAGAGAAACAGCCAGCGGCGGGCCATCCAGACGACGAGGCGGTCGGAGGTGCTCAGCGGTTGAGCCTTCCGCCGCGCCGCCCTCCGCCGCTCAGCCTCCTTCAAGATCTCCTCAACGCTCGGCTGCGAGGACTCCGTCACGCCTTCTCCCTTCTCCACCACAAAGACAGAGGGGTTTCCCGAACCTTCAGCGCCTTCAATCTAATGCAGGTAGACCAGCGGGTCCACCGGCCTTCCCTGATGCCGCAGTTCGAAATGGAGGTGCGGACCGGTTGAGTAGCCGGTGCTCCCGGCCGCCCCGATGACCTCTCCCTGCTCCACCTCCTGTCCCACGACCACCGAGATGACGGAGAGGTGGGCATACCAGGACTCCCACCCGTCGGCGTGCTCCAGGATCACCAGGTTGCCGTACCCGCCAGAGACGTCGGCGAAGACGACGGTGCCCGCGGCGACAGCGTAGATGGGATCGTGCAGGTAGGCCGCGATGTCCAGGCCGTTGTGACGGGGGTTCTCCGGATCGTGGAAGTACCATCCGGAGATCGCCCGGCGGGGGCTGGGCCAGATGAAGCCCCAGCCTCCGGACCCCCCTTCCTCCTCCACCGGCGGCTCAAGCGGCAGGGTGCCGGTGTAGACCTCGGGGCGGGTGAGGTATCGCTCTTCGGAGAGGGTGACCAGAAGGGTATACTGCCCCGGCGCGCCGGACCGGGCTTCCAGCCGGAGGAGGTACGAACCGGTCTGGGGCAGTTCCTGCTCGACGATGTAGGGGGGGAGGGTCACGGTGCCCCCCTCCTCCGTCAGCACCGCCCCATCGGGCCCGAGCAGGACGGCCGCCACCGCCGCCTCCGGGTCGGAGGCGGTGGACGGCCGGAACCACACCTCCACGGTCGCCAAGCGTCCCCCCTCCGTGGCGAAGATCCACCGGTCCGTCTCCCCCTCCTCCAGCCTCCCCTCCACCGGCTCGCCCGGCACCAGCAGCGACTGGGGGGGAGGAGTGGACTCGGGCGGCGGGAAGGCGTCCCCGGCCGGCCGCCTTTCCGCCTCGCGGGCCGGCCGGCAGCCGACCAGCAGGAGCCCTGTCGCCAGGAAGACGGTCAGTGTGATCAGGAACCGCCTGTCGGTCAGGTTCATCCCCCGCTGCTCCCGCGCTCCCACACGTGGAGCACAGCCACCTCCGGGTCGGCACGGACCGCCGCCAGGAGCGTATCCCTCGCGACCCCCTCCACCCGCAGCGTGAGGTTCATCCGTCCCGATTCCTTCGGCCGGTGGGAGACCACCGAGCAGATGTTTCCACCCGCCTGAGCGATCCGCCCGGCCAACCTCGCCAACTCCCCCGGCCGGTCCGGCACCTGAACGGTGATCCGCAGCGAAGGGGTATCGGCCCCCAGGGCCTCCGCGAACTGGGCAAAGAGGTCGGAGCGGGTGATGATCCCCACCACCCGTCCCCCCTCGTCCACCACGGGGAGCCCCCCGACGTCGTGCTCGATCATCAGGCGGGCCGCCTCCTCCAGGGGGTAATCGGGCAGGACGGTGACCACCGGGGCGCGCATCACCTGATCGACCCGGTGCTGCCGCTTCATCACGCCGGGGGAGGGAGCCGTGGAGAGGAAGAGGGTCAGGTCGTTCTTCGTCACGATCCCCACCACCCGCCCCTCCTCGTCCACCACCGGCAGGCGACAAAAACCGCCGCTCTTGCAGAGGGCCACCGCCGCCAGCGGATCGCTCTCCGGACGGACGGTGATGGGGTTGGGGGTCATACAGTCTCGTACCAGCATCCTCCGCCTCCGCGCCGATTATACCCCCTGGTAGAGGGAGCGCAAACCAGTGCGCCCCCTTCCGCCGAACACCCCCTGCGGAGAGGGAGCCGTCGGCCGCCCCGACCCGCATCCCAACGCCCGAGGCGGTCCGGCGATCTCACTCGATGATCACCAGCACACCGACGTCGGCCCAGTCGTAAAGGATCTTCGCCTCCTCCTCACCCAGGATGATACACCCGTAGGAGGCCGGCGAGCCCAGCAGCCCCTCCCACAGCCGCTGGCCGTTGGAGAGGATGGGCAGCGCGTGGATCCCGTTGTAGACGTCGCCACCCGCACGGTACACGGCCAAAAAGTAGGGCATCCACAGGTCCCACTGGCTGGCGTAGGCGTTCTCTTCCTTGCCGAGGACCTGGAAGATGCCCCGATAGGTCGGGGAGGAAGGGATGCCGGTCGAAACGGGCCATTCGTACAGCAGTTGACCGTTCTCATAGACCCGCATTCGCTGCTCGGCGATGTTGATGACGATCCGCTTGCCAGGCACGGGGATGTAAGGGGTCAGGATGTCCTGCGAGGGAATCGTCAACTGCTGGCCGACCCACAGCCAGTCGAGGTCCACCCCAGGGTTCGCCTCGGCGATCAGGCCGGGCGGCATGCCGAACTTGGCTGCGATCGTCGTGAGCCGATCCCCCGCCTGGACGGTGTAGACGCGCGTCGGATGGGTCACGTAGAGCGGCACCGAACCTCCGCCCGCCTCCAGGGCCTCGATCACCGACGGGACGGCCTCCTCCAGCCGGAAGCCCCGTCCCTCCCCCATCCCCGCCGCCAGGTCTGCCAGCGTCGCGCGCACCGCCTCCGGATCGACCTCCACCCGGATCCCCATTCCATCCTCGGTCGATCCCACGCGCAGCCAGGCCGCGATCTCCTCCCGTCCCAGGGTCCAGGTAAAGGTCTCGTCGGTCAGCACATCGTACGCCGTGAGCGTGAGCGATCGGCCCAGCATCTCCTCCGCCTCGGCCAGGGCGGGGCGGGCATCGGCGACGCGGGGCGGCACGGACCGGAAGGCCAGCGCCACCTCGCTATCGGGCCCCAGGTAGGTCACGGTGTTCACAACCGTCTCCAACGTCGCCTCCACATCCAACGCCCGTCCCGGCTGACCCGGCACCGGGATCAGGCGGCCCTCCTCCAGGCGAAGCGTCGCGTCGACAGGGGGGACGGACACCTCGGAACCCAGCCGTTCCAGCGCAGCCCGCGCGGCGTCTGGATCCACCGTGAAAAGAGGGGAGACCTCGTACCGTCCGAACAGGATGCCGAGGAGGGTCTTCCAATCGGAGTCGGCGCGGCCTGCGGCGAGGGCCTGCTGGACCGTCCCCTCCACGTCGAGCGAGATGCCCATCTCCGCCCAGGGAACGGACCAGGCGCGCTCGCCGTCGCGCAGGACGAACTCCGCCCCCTCGTACTGGGCGGCGACCTCAGCGAGGCGAAGCGCAGCCTCCTCCGCCGTCAGCCCGCCCAGGTCCACGCCGGAGACGTACACGTTGGGGTAGATGCGGCCCTCGTAGGGCTTCAGAGCGACGTCGAGCAGGATCCACGCCGCGAAGATGGCGACGCCTCCCAGGATCAGCAGCAGGGCGAAGATCAGGCCAGCCGACAGCCCGGCACACCCACGGGAGATCGGCCGCCGCGCGACCCGGCTCCCTCCACGTGCCACCGGCCGCGTTTGCATCCCTCACCCTCCGAACGCTTTACTTCTGCGCTCCTCCCCCCACATGGATTCTACTCCGACCGGCGAAGTTGTCCAGCGCCGGGAAGGAGAGGGTTGGGACGGCTACGCTCGGACGGGACCGGAAATCCAACGCAGAGGGATAGAAAGGCAAAGGGGAATGTGGAAAGGCTTCAGGAGGAGGTGGCGACGGAGGGATTCGAACCCCCAACCAAGGGCTTATGAGTCCCCTGCTCTACCATTGAGCTACGTCGCCAAGAAAGAAAGTTGCGGGGGGCGGATTCGAACCGCCGACCTTCAGGTTATGAGCCTGACGAGCTACCACTGCTCTACCCCGCGCCGGTATATATACCACACAATAAAGGAGTTGTCAAGGAGAAAAATCGAGGGACCGCCTGGGTCCTACCACGGAGAGACACAGAGAACACGGAGGGCAAGAAAAGATCGGTTCCCACTCCGTGTTCTCTGTGCCTCTCAGGGATCCGGATTGCCCACCGAGACACCGTCTAATGTGTGTGGTTTATTCCTCCTCTTCCTCCGGAGAGGCAGGCTCCACGTCCACGATGGGCCCGGGCTGACCCGGCTGGGTGGTCGGGCGGGGCTTGGGGGGCTCCAACTGCGGCGGCTCGATGTCGGCGTGCATCGTCGTCTGGCCACGGAGATAGGCCCCTTCGTTGAGGAGGAGGGAACTGACCGTCAGATCCCCCCACACGCGGCCCGTCTCCAAGATCTCCACCCGGTTGCCGGAGATGTTCCCTTTGACCGCGCCGGAAATGGAGACGTTGTTGGCAACGATGTCGGCGATCACCTTCGCCGTCTCACCGATCACCAGGTTGCCGGTGGTGTTGATCGACCCCTCAAAGATCCCGTCAATCCGCACACCGCCTTCAGAGACCAGTTCGCCCCGAAAATGGGCGTTGGGGCCGATGACCGTCTCGATCCGGGCGGAAGGTGTGGGCACCGCAGGCTGCTGGGTTTTCGTCGTCTCCTTCTTGAACACGGCATTCCTCCTTGGCTAAGGTAATCGTGAGGAAAAGCGGATAGAATATAAACCGGCGACCTCGTTTTGTCAATCCTCCTCCACCATCCGGCGGGCCTGGTGCAGGGCTTCCTGTTCCTCATCGCTGAGGCTGTAGAGGGAGGTCCAGGCCGTGAGCGGTTTCCCATAAACCCGGACCCCCTCCCGAGAGTGGAGCGCGGTGATGACGGCACCGTTCCCCTTCCCGTCCACCAACGCCAGGGCGAAACTCTGATCGCCGCCGATGTCGGGGAAGGCGCGGAAACGGACCATCCCTACTCCCTGGATCGAGTGCTCCAGGGTAGCCTGTAGCCGCTGCACCAGATCCTGCAGCCGATGGACCTCGGCCTGGGAGCCTTCCACCTGGCTCAGCAGCGTCTCCAGCCCCATCCTCAGATCGGCCCCCTCCGCGCCGCTGAACAACCGGTCGTACCGCTCCCGCAACCGTCGCTGACGGGTCTGCAGGTCGAACTGCCAGATGATGTTCAAGAGCGAGAGGATCGTCACCGCGATGATCCAGATCAACTGGGTCGTCTCCATCCCTGTGTCACCTCCTCATCAGCACTCCACGTCGCCCCCAGGAGGACCTGAAGGCCAACCCGGATGCCCGCCAAGTCTACCACAGGAAGGCGGCGAGGGAAAGTCGCACCGCGCCGGGAGACCCCACAGTGGTTCCCACCGCAGAGACGCAGAGGGCGCAGAGTCTTACAGTTTTTAATTCCTCTGCGTCTCTACGGTAGATGAACAGCCGATCGGAGGTGGTCTGCCGACACGGGTGGGTAATCACCGGAGAATCCCGGCTGGACAAATCTGGAAAATGCGGTACAATTTGCACCGCTGCCATCTTGAGGAGTCTTGTTCGTGTCGTATGTCTGGAGGTGAAGGGCTTTGGCACATACGAAGTCGGCCATCAAGAACATTCGTAAGAACCGGAAGCGACGGCTGCGCAACCGGATGTACCGCAGCCGGGCGAAGACGGCGATCAAGAAGGCCCGCCGTCTGATCGAGGCAGGGCAGTTGGAAGAGGCCCGCGAGGCGATCCGCGTCGCCTACAGCGCGCTGGACAAAGCGGCGGAGAAGGGGATCATCCACAAGAACAACGCCGCCCGGCGGAAGGCTCGCCTGATGCGGCTCTACAACAAGGCCCTCCAGGCGCAGAGCGCAACGCCTGCGTCGCCCAGTTGACATTTTGGCCCTGTCGGTTATAATCCCAACTGAACTTCCGTGAGGAGGCATAAGGTGCGCTTGACGATGTACGAGTCCGTTGTGGTCGAGGCCCGGGGTAACACCGGGTCTGTTCGGCTGCCTTGTCGCAGTGCGCCTCACGGAAGGCAAACGTAGCCCATCCAAAGGCCGTGGGCGCCTGCGATGCCTACGGCCTCTTTTTTACTCAACGTCTCCCCCAGCGAGGCCGTGGGCACCGGTCCACGGCCTCTTTTTGCGTGCGGGGGACGTATGTTGACGAGGACGACATACAGAGAAGAACGGCCTAGGAGAAGTCCGATGAATTGGAAAGACGAGATCGCCCTGGAGGTCTCAGGCGTCACCAAACGGTTCGTCAAAGGCGAGGGGGTACACTGGCCCTGGAAGCGGAGCGGCAACGGACGCAAGCCGATCGTCGCCGTGGACAACGTCTCTTTTCAGGTCCGACGGGGGGAGGTCTTCGGTATCCTGGGCCCCAACGGCTCCGGCAAGTCCACCCTGGTCCGCTGCATCGCCACGCTCCTCATCCCCGACGAGGGGACCATCACCGTCTTCGGCCACGACGTGCTGCGGGAGGAGATGGCGGTCAAGCGGCTGATCAACCGGGTCTCGGTGGAGGCCTCGTTCTTTAAGAAACTGACGCCGATGGAGAACCTCCTCTACGGCGCGCGGCTTTACGGGATGGGGGCGAAGGAGGCCCGGAAGCGGATCCTGGAGATCCTGACCCGGCTGGGCCTGAAGCGGGAGGACGCCTTCCGGCCGATGGAGGAGATGAGCCGGGGGATGCAGCAGAAGGTCGCCATCGCCCGCGCCTTCCTCACCCAGCCGATCCTCCTCCTGCTGGACGAGCCGACGACGGGGCTGGACCCCCGCTCGAAGCGGGAGGTGCAGGCCTTCGTGCGGGAACTCCGCGACACGCACGACGCCACCATCCTGCTCACCACACACGATATGCAGGAGGCGGACGTCCTCTGCGACCGGGTCGCCATCCTGGACGAGGGACGGATCGTGGCGCTGGACACCCCCGAGGGTCTGAAGGCGCAGGTCTCCCGCGCCGACGGCGGTGAGGTGACGCTGGAGGACGTCTTTATGGAACTGACGGGCAAGCGACTTCGGGAGGAGGAAGTGGGATGACCGAGATCCGGGTTCGACCGGCGACCCTGGCCGATGCAGCCAGCATCACCGGTGTCCACTGCAGCCACGTCCAGACCTGGCGGCGCGGCGGGAAGGGGGAGCCGGCCCCCTATGAGGACCTCCCCCTCTACGACCGCTGGCTTCACGGGGGACCGTGGATGAGCGTCGAGACCTGCGCGGTCCACCTCAACCGGTGGCTGCGGGCCGGCCATCCGGTGCTGGTCGCCGAGGTGGAGGGCCGAGTGGTCGGGGAGGCGGAGTTCGTCATCAACCCAGAGCCACCTCCCTACGGCCCGGCCCTCCACCTCTCGCTTCTCTTCGTCCACGCCGACTACCGGGGCCAGGGGGTGGGCCGGGCGCTGGTGGAGGCGGGGGCTGCGCTGGCCCGCGAGCACGGCTGTGGGGTTCTGACCACCCAGCCGGAGCAACCCGCCGAGCCCTTCTACCGGCGGGTGGGGTTCGAGCCGTGGCTGTACCTGCGGGAGTGGCAGGCCCCGGCGGTCGAGGGGGAAGCCCAGGCGGAGCCGGCCCACCACGACCCTTACCCCGTCGATGCGGGAACGGCGCTGCGGGCGGGCCGCTACCAGTGCGCTCGCCAGGCGTGGGACGACCTGCCCTTCCATCTGGCGCTGGCCGAGCACCGGCGGCTGCGGTGGGGCCGCTGGCGGGCGACGCTGCCGGATGGGGGAACGGCCTGGCTGGGGCTGCACGCCCAGCCGCTGGAGCCCTCCCAGGCCGACGGCTTCATCTGGGCCCCGCCGGAGGCCGACCTCGAGCCGCTGGTGAAGACGCTCCAACACCTGGCGGCCCGGCTGGGGTTCGCCTACGTGGACCTGTTGCTGGAGGAGCCGGAGGGGCGAGATCTGGCCGCCGCGCGGGGCTTCGAGCCCCAGAACGACCTGACCCTCTGGCGTAGGGAGGGATAGAACCACAGAGACACAGAGGGCACAGAGAGACCTCTTCAAAACTCAGAAAACTCCGTGTCCTCTGTGCCTCCGTGGTGAATCATCGGAAGTCGATGAAGGGGAGAAACACCAATGGCACAACTGATCCGTGAGATCCGCGCGTCCTACGCCTTCGTGGAGCGCAACTTCAACCTGGTCCGGCGGTACTGGGGATGGGAACTGGTCTGGCTGGCCTACTCCGTCGCCTCCACCCTCTCCATCACCTACATCGGCGCGGGGATGGAGGCGATCTCCGGCGTCGAGGTGGACACCGACTACCTGATCCTCTACCTCCTCATCGGCACCCTGGTCTGGCGGTTCCTGGCCATCGTCTTCGACAACATCAGCGAGATGATCGCCTGGGAGCGGTGGGAGGGGACCATCGAGTACACCTTTATGGCCCCCATCACGCGGCTGACCCACATGATGGGCCAGACCATCTTCTCCATCCTCTACAGCCTGATCTTCACCGGCGTGATCCTGGGGGTGGTGACCCTGTTCTTCCACCTCGACCTGAGCGGGGCGAACCTGGCGGGAGCGACGGTGATGCTCCTGGCGGGGAGCCTCTCGTTCATCGGCCTGGGGGTCGTCGCCTCGGTGCTGCCGCTGCTGTTTCCGGAGCGGGGGGCTCAGATGACCAACGTGGTCCAGGCCATCTTCCTGCTCATCTCAGGGGTCTACTACCCCATCGAGGTCCTGCCGGTCTGGATCCAGCCGCTGGCCCGGCTCTCCCCGGCGACCTTCGTGCTGGAGGGGATGCGGGCGGCCGTCCTGGAGGGCGCACCGACCGCCGCTCTCTGGCCCTACCTGTGGCCGCTGCTGGTGGCCGGGACGATCGCCATTCCGTTGGGGCTGTGGATCTTCCGGATGGGGGAGCGGTACGCCAAGCGGACGGGGAGACTGAAGCGGAACGGATAGCGCTGGCCAGCCTCCCGCAGGCTCTCGTGTAGCCTGCGGGGGGCTTCGGTCACCCAAGCGCGGGCACGATCGCGCCGAAGAGGCCGTAGAGGGCCAGGAGGGCCAGCCCTGTGACCAGCGCTACCCGGGCCAGCGCCCGCCACCGTGGGGACCACGCCGTCAGGCCGAACAGGCCTGCCAGCCCGAGGGCCGTTGCCGTCGGGATCAGCGGCAGGTCCCCACGGACCCATCCCCACACGCCCAGCGCGATGCCCACGGCTCCGCACGCAACGGCCGCCCACAGAGCCGCCCGCCCGGAGAGGAGCCAATCCAGCCCCAGCGCGGCCGCCAGGGCCAGGGGGATCAGGGCCGGGAAGAGGTACCGCCCCTGGTGCTGGACGAAGGTCCGGTTGTAGAATAAGTAGAGCGCCACCGTCAGCAGGGTGGACGTGAACAGCACCCACGCCCCCTTCCGTTGCCCCGCGCTCAGGGCCGGGCGACGCCGGTCGAACAGCCAGCCCAGGAACCCGCCCGCCAGCAGGCCCGAGAAGAGGAGCAGCGCTGCGTAGACCGCTGGCTGGAACGGGACCCCCATCCAGCCGAACTGCCCCCAGAAACTCTGGAAGGTCGTGCGCAGGAAACGGACCGCCCACCCGGCCCAGCCGTACCGCGCGATCCACTCCCCGGTCCGCGGCTGACCGACCACGACCTCGTTGTGCCGTGCCAGGGCCAGAGGATCGGTCCAGCCGTAGAGGGCCGCGTTGCGGGCCAGCCACGGCGCGGCGACCAACACGGCCGGCAGCGCCATCCATCCGACCCGCCAGGCGATCTCCTTCAGTCCTTCCCCCTCGTCTCGAGCCCGCATCCACACCGTCAACAGCGACACCGGCAGCACGACATAGGCGGTCGTCTTGGTCAGCACGGTCAATCCGAGGAGGAGGCCCCAGCCCAGGAGATACCGCCGTCCGTCGCCCTTCCCCTGCACGTGCCGGACCGCCATCCACAGCGACGTACCCACCATCAGTTCCGCCAGCGGGTCGTTGTTCACCCCCGCCATCATCGCCAGGTGCTGGGGCAGAAAGCCGATCAGGGCGACGGCCATCAGGGCCACGCCGGGCCGGTCGGGGCACAGGGTCCGGACCACGCCCCAGGCGGTCATCAGCACCCCCGCGCCCAGGAGCACGGAGAACAGCCGCAGGGGGAGCAATGCGCCGTCGAAGAGGAGGTAGACCGGCACGGCCAGCAGGTAGTAGAGGGGTGGCTGGTGGTCCTCGTAGGTCAGCGGCTCGATGGAGAGGGAGGGTGGGAACCCCGCACCGACGATCCGCTCCAGGTACGCCTGGTCGTAATCCCCCGGCTCCATCACCGGCAGACGCCCCTCCTCCGCCACGGCCCGGACGTAGTTGTAGTGGGCCGGTTCGTCGGGGACCTGCCAGGGCGGGGTGTAGACGGCGTAGAGGACGGCCAGGACGAGGTAAAGGAGCAGGATGCAGGATTGCAGGATGCAGGATGCAAGGTGCCGATCGCGGGTCATATCTCTCCTACCCCGTGGGGAGG
>CAZOLN010000019.1:0-17997 GCA_964580565.1 uncultured Anaerolineales bacterium | reverse complement strand
GTGGGGAGGGTGTCGAGCGTCTCCCCGCGCAGCGCTCGTCGCATCGCCTCCCGGTCGTCCCAGGGGTACTCCGTCGTGCCGAAGCACATCGATTGCTCGTGCCCTTTGCCGCAGGCGATGACCACGTCGCCTGTGCGGGCCATCTGGCAGGCCAGCCGGATCGCCTCCCCCCGGTCGGGCACGCGGAACAGGTCCACCCCCTCCCGCTTCCCCGCCTCCTGCGCGGCCGCCGCGCTAGCCCCGATGATCTCGTCCAGGTCCTCCGTGCGGGGATCCTCCGCGGTGAGCACCACCACGTCGGCCAACTCCGCCGCGATCCGTCCCATCCACGGCCGCTTCTCCCGGTCCCGCAGCCCCGCGCAGCCGAAGACGACGATCACCCGCCCCTCGGCCATCTGCCGCGCCGTCCGCAACGCCTGGGCCAGCGCGTTCGGCGTGTGGGCGAAGTCCACAATGGCGAGGAAGTCCTGCCCCTCGTCGATGCGCTCCATGCGCCCCGGCACGCCCCGGACCGCGGCCACGCCCTCCACGATGGCCTCCGGGCCCAGATCCAGCGCGACCGCCGTCGCCGCCGCCGCCAGGACGTTGCTCACGTTGTAGGCCCCCACCAGCGGGGTCTCTATCTCCACCTCGCCCTCCGGCAGCCGGATCGTGAACCGGGTCGCGTCGGGCCGGTACACCACGTCGCAGGCGACCACGTCCGCCGCGCCGCCCACGGAGTAGGTCACCTGCCGATCGGCCGGGATGGGCGAGAGGTACTCGAAGGAACTGTCGTCCCGGTTCAGCACCGCCACCTTCGGCACGCCGGGCTTGCGGAACGAGGTTGCCAATCCCTTGAAGAGCCGGGCCTTCGCCTCCCGATACGCCTCCAGCGTCCCGTGGAAGTCCAGGTGCTCGTGGGTGATGTTGGTCACCACCGCCACGTCGAAATCGCAGCCTGCCACGCGGTGCTGGGCGAGCCCATGGGAGGTGACCTCCAGGACGGCGTGGGTCGCGCCGGTCTCGGCCATCCGGGCCAGGTATCGCTGGAGGTCGGGCGGGTCGGGCGTGGTGGTGTGCAAGCCCGTGTCGATTTCCTCCCCGCCGATGCGGGCGGCGACGGTGGTGACCAGCCCCGCGTTGAGGCCCGCGGCGCGGAGGATGGCGTGGATCAGCGTGGCGGTGGTCGTCTTGCCGTCGGTGCCGGTGACGCCGACGACGGTCATCCGACGGGAGGGGAACCCCTCCCAGGCGGCGCAGAGCCAGCCCCAGGCCTCCCGGGCGTCGGGGACGCGGACGTAGGTGAAGGACCCCCAGGGGAGGTCGGGCAGGTCCTCCGGCGGACGCTCCCCCACCACCGCCACGGCCCCCTCCTCCAGGGCCTGGGGGATGAACCGGTGGCCGTCCACGTTGACGCCGGGGATGGCGACGAAGAGGTCGCCGGGGCGGACGCGGCGGGAGTCGGCCTGGATACCGGAGACCTCCACGTCGAGGCCGACCCGGCCCAGCACGGTAGGTAGTGCGTCCAACAGCCGAACGAGGCGCATCGTGTCTCACTTGACCCACCACAGAGACACAGAGGACACAGAGGCTCTTAGAACTTGAGAAATCTCTGTGTCCTCTGTGTCTCTGTGGTTCGTAATTGTAACCGCAGAGAACGCAAAGGACGCAAGGAGTTTATGGACTTCTGCGTCCTCTGCGCCCTCTGCGGTTGAAATCCTGCCCGTGCAGACTTACGCCAGGGTTTCCCGGAGTTGCTCCAACTGCCCGGCGAAACTGCCGTCGACGACGCGGTCGCCGATGCGAACGACCAGCCCGCCCAGGATCTGGGGGTCCACCTCAAAGGAGACCTCCACCTCCTCCCCCAATCGGGCGGCGAGTTCTTTGCGGATCGTGGCCTGTTCCGCCTCGGTGAGGGGGACGGCGCTGGTGACGGTGACGGGGCCGTCGGCCCGCTCCACCCCCTCAGGCACCACCTCCACCCGGCCCTCGCGGATGCCGCTGAAGAAGGCGTCCACCAGGGCCCGCTGGCGCTGCTCGTCCAGCGCTTCGCCGATCAGTTTGTGCGCCGCGGCGATAGCGAGGGCGGCGATCTCCTCGCGAACCTGGCCCAGGATCTGGACCCGCTCCGCCTCCGCCTCTTCTCGGGCGGTGGCGCGGATTCGCTCCGCCTCCTCGCGGGCCTGGGCCAATACCTTCTCGGCCTCCTCCCGCCCCTTGCGGGTGGCCTCCGCGATGATCTGATCCGCTTTCGCGCGCGCCTCAGCCAGGATCTTCTCCCGCTCCTCCTCCGCCTTGGCCCGCGCCTCCTCGGCGGCCTTCGCGTCCTCCAGGCCCTTCTGGATCCGCTCCTGGCGCTCCTGGAGGATCTTGCGGATCGGCTCGTAGGCCAGCGCCCGCAGGGCCACCACCAGGAGGACAAAACTGACGATCTGGGCCAGCAGGATCCAGGGGTTGATCCCCAAGCCTTCCATGTCCTAGCCCCCTACGCCACGAAGATCAGGATCAGCGCGATCACCAGTGCGTAGATAGCGACCGCCTCGGCGAAGGCGATGGCAAGGATCATGTTGGTCAGGACGGAGCCCGCCGCCTCAGGGTTGCGCCCCGTGGCCTGGGTGCCGCCCAGCCCGACCAACCCGATACCGATGCCTGGTCCGAACGCCCCCAGGCCGATGGCCAGACCTGCTGCCAACAGTTTCGCGATCTCTTCGTTCATCGATTCTTCCTCCCCAAAGGGTCTTCACCGCTCTAGTGGTGCTCGTCGTGTCCGGTCGTCGCCACGGCGATGAAGGCCGCCGACAGCATCATAAAGACCAGAGCCTGCACCGCTCCGACGAACAACTCCAAGAAGTAGAAAACTACGGGAACCACAAAGGGAGCCAGCGACGAGATGACCAAAAGCAACACCATCCCGGCGAAGATATTGCCGAACAACCGGAAGGCGAAGGAGATGATCTTGGTGACCTCGCTCAGGGCCTCAAGAAGGCCGACGAGGAAGTTCATCATCCCTATCATCCCGCCGCTGACCAGCGCTTTGATGTTGAAGAAACGGGAGAAGTAGGCACCGAAGCCAAGGGTCTGGACGCCGTACACCTGCACCATGAACACCGAGATGAGGGCCAGCGCCAGGGGGATGTTCAGGTCGGTATTAGCCGCCCTCAGGAAGGGAACAAGGGTGTAATGTCCCTCCTCGTTCGTCAGCATCCAGATGGGACCCAACTGCTTCACCGCGAACCCGTGCATCCCCTCGGGGACCTCTTCAATGATGCCTATGGTGTCGAAGCCGGGGAACAGTTCGATCCAGTTGGCGATGAGGATGAAGAGGAAGAACGTCATCAACAGAGGGAGAGCCTTCTCCGCCTTCTCCCCCAGCACGTCGTGGAGGACGTTGGCGAAGATCTCATAGAGCGCTTCGACGAGGTTCTGCAGCCCCTTGGGCACCATCGCCTCGGGGCGACCAGCCCGGATATGGCGGGTCCCAACCGCTGCGCCGATGATCAGGATCGCGTCGGCGATCAGCATCCCCAGCAGGGAGTTGGGCACCCGGACGGGGCCTACAGGGAAGGCCTCCGCCGCCATCTGGATGTGGGGCTGGACGACCAACTTCGATCCAAAGGGGCCGATGAAGCAGGAGAAGATGCAGAGGCCGATGACCGCCAGGACGGCTAAGATGACACCGATTCTTTTCATAGATGGTCCTCGTTCTCGTACTCTTCCTTTCCCTTCCGAGGAGGCTGGACTCGACGGGCGGTGGCGAGAGCCACGCGGACCAACGCTGCCAGGCTCACCGGGATGCTGGCCAACACCAGCCCCAGCGTGAACCAGGGGCGGGTGTCGAACCGGCTATCCAACCACAGACCCAGCGCCAGCGCACCCAGGATGACCACCACCGTGAGGCACCCGATCTGGGCAACCCCCTCGGCGATGACCGCCCCCTCGCGCCACCCCAACCCCCGGGGTCGCTCCTCCGGCCCGCGCTCCTCCATTCCTCCCCATTCCCGACAAGGTGCAAGGATTATACCCGAAACTTCCCCAAAGGCAACCTCAATCCCCAGTCACCCAGTCACCCAATCAAAACCACGCCCCACTCGCCCTCCACACCCAGTTGAACACCGGCGCGGCGAGCACACCCAGGATGACGATCGCCGCCATCGTGAAGCCCAGCACCCAGCGGGAGGGGACCGGGATCGTCAGCGGTTCCTCCTCTTCTTCGGACCGGCGTTCGAAGACCACCTTGACCACGTTCAAGTAGTAGTAGAGGCTGATGATCACGTTCACCGCGCCGATCACGACCAGGGCGATCAGCCCGCTCTGCACCGCCCCGGCGAAGAGGATCAGTTTCCCGACGAAGCCGGCGAAGGGCGGCACGCCCCCCAGCGAGAAGAGGGCCAGCATCAGGCCCCAGGCCAGGAACTTCGATCGGCGGCTCAACCCGGCGAAACTCTCGATGTCCTCGCTGCCGGTCAGGTTGGAGACCAAGACGACGGCGGCGAAGGCGGCCAGATTGGTCACCGTGTAGATGATCAGGTAGAAGGCCGCCGCCGCGATCCCGAGCCGGGAGGCCGCGGCCACGCCGATCAGGACGTACCCCGCCTGGGCGACGCTGGAGTAGGCCAGCATCCGCTTGATGTTCTTCTGCCAGATGGCGAAGATGTTCCCCAGCGTCATCGTCACCGCCGAGATGGCGACCAGCAACGCCACCCACTCCTCACCCAGCGAGGGGAAGACGAAGCGGAGTGCCCGCAGGAGCACCGCAAACCCGGCCGCCTTGGAGGCCACCGAGATGAAGGCGGTCACCGGCGTCGGCGCGCCCTGATAGACGTCGGGGGTCCAGAAGTGCATCGGCACCATCGCCACCTTGAACCCGAACCCCACCAACACCATCAGGAAACCGAGCATCGCCAGGGAGAAGGGCGCGTCCCTCACCGCCAGCGCCACCTGCTCATACCCTGTCCCTGCCGTAATGCCGTAGAGCAGGCTCAGACCGTAGAGCATCACCGCCGAGGTGAACGCCCCGAAGAGGAAGTACTTCAGCCCTGCCTCGGCCGAGAGGGTGTTCTCCCGCAGGTAGCCCACCAGGACGTAGGCGCTGATGCTGGTCAGTTCCATCGCCACGTAGAGCATCACCAGGTTCTCGGCCACCGCCATCAGGCACATCCCCATCAGGGAGAACAGGAGCATCCCGTAGTACGGCCCGTCCTGGCGCAGCGGCCAAAAGTCCATCGACATCAGCGCCACCAGGATCCCGCCCAGAAGGAACACGGCACAGAACATCCGCCCCAACGGGTCGGCTCGGACCAGCCCGCCGAAGGCTGCCTCCTCGGGGACGGGGGTCAGCAACAACGCCAGCAGCACGACGATCAACCCCGCCGCCGTCCATATCCCCAGGGACCGCTTCCGCTCTGCGGGCAACGCCAGGTCGACGCCAAGGACGACCAGGGCCAGGATGAGAAGAAGGAGTTCCGGCAGGATCGTGAGAAGCCAGGTCGCGTTGAAAACCGTCTCGCCGCCCACTTATGCACCTCCCAGAAGGGCCAGTACCGACTGCACGCCGGATTGAACGATCGGGGTCACCAGGAAGGGGAAGACCCCACCCAGGATCAACACCGCCGACATCAACACCAGCGCCACCCGATCCAGCACGCTGGTCCGCGGCAGGTCGGCGTACTTGGGGTTCAACTTACCCAGGAAGACGTACTGCAACGCCCGAAGCGTGTAGGCCGCCGTCCCGACGATCCCCACCGCCGAGATGATGGCGATCACTGGATACCACGGGGCCAGGTCCGCCGCCCGCCAGAGGCCCAGGAAGACCTGCACCTCGGCGATGAAGCCCAGGAAGCCAGGCATCCCCATCGACGCCAGGCCGGCGACGATGAAGCCCACCGCCGCCCAGGGGACCCGCTGGATCATCCCGCCCAGTTGCTTGATCTCCCGGATGTGGGTCCGGTCGTACACCATTCCCACCACCGCAAAGGTCATCGCGGCGATGATCCCGTGGGCGAACATCATCGTCACCGCGCCGCTCCACCCCAGTTCGTTCAGCGACGCGAACCCCATCAGCACCACGCCCAGGTGGGCGACGCTGGCGAACCCGATGATGTACTTGAAGTCGGTGTGGACCAGGGCGACGAAGGTGGCGTACACCACGTTCATCACCATCAGGAAGACCACGTAGGGCATCCAGAACCGCGCCCCCTCCGGCAGCAGGAGCACCGCCACGCGGAAGGCGGTGAACGCACCGACGTTCTTCAGCACCCCGGCGTGGAGCATCGAGACCGCCGTGGGCGCCGCGGCGTAGCCGTCGGGTGACCAGGAGTAGAAGGGCCAGATGGACGCCAGCACCGCGAAGCCCAGGAAGATGGGCAGGAACCAGATGCGCTGGAAACTCACCGGGAACGACACCCCTTCCAGTTCCACCATGTCAAACGTGCCCAGGCCGGAGGTGAAGAAGATGGCCAGGATGCCCACCACCGCCACCAGGCTTCCCAGCAGGAGATACAGGGTCAGTTTCATCGCCCCGTACTCCCGCAGCGGCTTCCAGCCCCAGTTGACGATGAGGAGGTAGATCGGGAAGAGGACCAACTCGTAGAAGAGAACCAGGAGGAAGAGGTCGAGCAGCGTGAAGGCGCCGAACACCCCCACGCCCATCAGCAGGAGGAGGGCGAAGAACTCCCGGGGGCGGTCGTCGATGTGCCAGGAGATGAGGACGGCGCAGAAGAGGAGGATGCCGTTCAGGAGGACCAGCATCACCCCCATCCCGTTGACGCCGACGTGGTACGAGGAGCCGATGGCGGGGAACCACGGGACCTTTTCCACGAACTGATACCCTCCTGCGCCTCGATCGTAGGCCAGGAAGAGCCACACGGCAAGGACCAGCGAGATGAACGAACCGGCGGCCGCCAGCACTTTGGGCTCCGTCTGCCGATCCTTGGGCAGGAGGAGGATCAGCACGGCGGCTACCGCCGGGGCGAAGATGATCACGCTGAGAACCGGGAACTCCATAGCCACCTCACTTTCCACCGGCTATCCGATCAGCCGCAACACCGCGCCGTTGAACAACTCGATCAGCCAGGAAGGCCACACGCCGATGAGGAACATCAGCACCATCAGCGGGGCCAGAGCGATCGCCTCCCGGGCGTTGATCTCCTTCATTCCCTCCCACCGGGGGTTCAGCGGCCCCAGAAGGACCTTCTGGATGGTCCAGAGCAGGTAGGCCGCCGTGAACACCAGGCCGAGCGTCGCCAACGCTGTAACCAGCGTGAAGATCGGCCAGGCCCCCCGGAAGACCATGAACTCGCTGACGAAGCCGTTCAGCCCGGGCAACCCCAGCGAGGCCAGGGTGCAGAAGAGGAGAACCCCGCCGTAGGCCGGCACCACCACCCCCAGCCCGCCGAACTCCTTCAGGTTGCGGGTGTGGGCCCGTTCGTAGACCACGCCCACCAGGGCGAACATCGCCGCGGCGGTGATGCCGTGGTTGAACATCTGAAGGACCGCCCCGTTGGTCGCCAGGGCCACGTCCGTGCGGAAGAGATCCCGCGCCGGCCCGTCAAGCCCCAACGCCCAGGCGGCCACGGCGATCCCCAGGACCACGAAGCCCATATGGCCCACCGAGGAGTAGGCCACGAGCCGCTTGAAGTCGTCCTGGCCCAGCGCCGCCAGCCCGCCGAAGATCGCCGCGCCCAACCCCAACAAGGCCAGCACCCAGGCGAACTGGGCCGACTGGTCCGGGAAGAGGGGCAGCACCAGCCGCAGGAAGCCGTAGGCCCCCAGTTTGAGCAGCACCCCGGCCAGGATCATCGAGCCGGCGGTGGGGGCCTCGGTGTGGGCGTCCGGCAGCCAGGTGTGGAAGGGCCAGATGGGGACCTTGATGGCGAAGGCGACGGTGAAGGCCCAGAAGCCGACGGTCTTGATCACCGTGATCGGCAGGCCGAAGAGGGAGCCGGTGAAGGCCGGCCAGAACTCCCGCAGCCGGACGATGTCGAAGGTCCCGGCCGTCAGCCCGATCACCTGGATCGCCAGGAACAGCCCCAGCGACCCGAACATCGTGTAGAGCATGAACTTGAAGGCGGCGTAGGTCCGTGCCGGGACCTTGAACCCGCCCCACAACTCCCGCTCACCCTTCTCACTTCCCCACCGGTTGATCAGGAAGAACATCGGCACCAGGCCGATCTCCCAGAAGAGGAAGAAGATCAACAGGTCCAGCGCCACGAAGACCCCCAGCATCCCCATCTCCAGCATCAGGAAGAGAGCGAAGTAGGACCGCACGTTCTCCTTGATGCTGAAGGAGATCAGGAGCGCCAGGGGGGTCAAAAGGGTGGTGAGCAGGACCATCACCAGGCTGATCCCGTCGATCCCCACGTGGTAGGAAGCGCCGACCTGGGGGAACCACTCCAGGTGCTCCTCGAATTGGAACCCGGCGGCGTCGGGCCGGAAGTTCGCCCAGAGGACCAGGGAGAGTCCGAAGGGGATCAGGCTGATCAGGAAGGAGACCCACTTGATGAGCCGTTCCTGGTCCCTGGGCAGGATCGCCACCAGCGCGGCCCCGACCAGGGGGATGAAGGTGATCAGCGTCAGCAGGTGCTCGTGGATGAACTCCATTCGACTTCCCCTCCAAGCCTAGAAGAACAGGATGTACAGCAGGGCGAAGGCACACAGGAACATCAACACCTGCAACAGGTAGTGCTGGACCTGGCCGGTCTGGAGGACCTGGCGCAACTCCCGCCCGGTGGCCCCGACCACCTTCGCCGAGCCGTCCACCAACCCGCCGTCGATCACGTAGGTGTGGACCCACTTGTTGACGACGCCGAGGAGCTCGCCGAGCCGGGCGATCCCGTGCAGGATGCCGTCGATCAGCCCGCGGTCGAACCAGCGGAAGACCGCACCGGCCAGCCAGATGGTGGGGCGGATGAAGACCAGGTGGTACAGTTCGTCGATGTAGTACTTGTTCTTCAGCACCGTGTGCACCGGCCCCAGCCAGCGGGCCAGCGGGTCGGTCTCGCCGGCCTGGAGGGGCCGCCGCCCGTAGACCAGCCAGCCCAGCGTCAGGCCGCCCAGCGCGGCGACGACCGAGATCGCCAGCGGCACGGGGTTGAACGATTCGGGATGAGGTAGATGGTGCAGGAGATCGCCCACCGTCGCGCCGACGAAGTGGTGGAACCAGTTGTGCCCGATCAGCGCACCCAGCACCGGGAACTCCTCCGGCACGCCCGCGAAGCCGAAGAAGAGGGCGAAGAACGCCAGCACCACCAGCGGCCCGGTCATCGTCCAGGAGGTCTCGTGAGCGTGCTCGGCGTGCTCCCCCCGCGGCTCGCCCAGGAAGGTCAGGCAGATCTGCCGCATCGTGTAGAAGGCGGTCAGGAGCGCGCCCGCCGCCAGCACCCAGAAGACCACCGGGTTCTGATGCCAGGCGTAGGCCAGGATCTCATCCTTGCTCCAGAAGCCAGCGGTGAGGATCGGGAACCCGGAGAGGGCGAACCCGCCGATGAGGAAGGTCCAGAACGTGATCGGCATCCGCTTCCGCAGGCCGCCCATCTCCATCATATCCTGCTCGTGGTGGGCGCCGATGATGACCGATCCGGAGCCCAGGAACAGGAGCGCTTTGAAGAAGGCGTGGGTGATCAGGTGGAAGGCGGCCGCCACGTAGGCTCCGATCCCCAACGCGGCTACCATATAGGCCAACTGGCTGATGGTGGAGTAGGCCAGCACCCGTTTGATGTCGTCCTGGGCCACGGCGATGGTGGCGGCGAAGAAGGCGGTGAAGGTACCGATGATCGCCATCGCCACCATCGGCGGGGTGCCGACCGCCCCCTCCATCCCCACCGCCAGCAGCGGGAACATCCGCACCACCATGTAGACGCCTGCCGAGACCATCGTGGCGGCGTGGATCATCGCGCTGACCGGCGTGGGGCCCTCCATCGCGTCCGGCAACCAGACGTGGAGGGGGAACTGGGCCGACTTCCCCACCGTCCCGGCGAAGAGGAGCAGCCCCACCGCCGCCGCCACCGAGAGGCCGGAGATCACCGACGGCGTGACCGCCAGTTCGTGGAGCACCGCCTCGTCCCGCAGGATGGCGGCGAAACCGAGCGTCCCGGTCTGGCTGTGGAGGTAGGCGATCCCCAGGAGCATGATCACGTCGCCGATGCGGGTGGTGAGGAACGCCTTGATCGCCGCCCGGTAGGCGGAGGGCTTCTCAAACCAGAAGCCGATGAGGAGATAGGAGCAGAGCCCCATGATCTCCCAGAAGATGAAGAGCATCAGCAGGTTGTCGGCGACGGTCAGCCCCAGCATCCCGGTGGCGAAGAGGCTGATGTAGGCGAAGAAGCGGCTGTAGCGGGGGTCGCCGTGCATGTACCCCACGCTGTAGACGAAGATCGCCAGGCAGGTGATGGAGACGAAGAAGAGGGTGACCGCGGTCAACGGATCGACCATCACCCCCATTGAGAGCACCTCGGTCCCCGAGGGGAGCCACGGCACCTGCACGGCGATGGGGTGTTCGGCCAACGACTCCCCTCCCCAGCCGATCACCGTCCAAAACACGATCTGGGCCATCAAGAACGAGAGGGCCATCGCGCCGATGGCGATGGAGTGGCTCAGCCGCTTCCAGCGGTTGAAGAAGAGGACGATGAACACGAAGGCCAGGAAGGGGGGCAGAGGGATCAGGACCGTCAGAATCTCCAGGAGTTGGCGGATCGTCATACTCGTTCACCTCTACAGGGTCGCAGAGTCGCAGGGTCGCAGGGCTGCGCGCTTCCTCGCGACGTACCTCACCATTTCAACAGGTTGATCTCGTCCACGTCCACCGTCTCCCGGTTCCGGTAGATGGAGACGATGAGGGCCAGCCCGACCGCCACCTCGGCGGCGGCGACCGCGTAGACGAAGGCGGCGAACGCCTGGCCCACGGCGGCCTCCGGCTGGGTGTACCGCCAGAAGGCCAGCAGGTTGATGTTCACCGCGTTGAGCATCAGTTCGACGCCCA
Organism: uncultured Anaerolineales bacterium; assembly: GCA_964580565.1. Classification (GTDB taxonomy): domain Bacteria; phylum Chloroflexota; class Anaerolineae; order B4-G1; family DUEL01; genus DUEL01. The sequence goes on along the minus strand of CAZOLN010000019.1, from coordinate 7,043 downwards.
TCAGGATCGCGATGGCGTTGCGCCGCGCAAGGACAGCGTAGAGGCCAATGCAGAAAAGGGCTGCTGCCAGGATCAGATACCACTGCAACGGAACCATTATCGCTCCCTCACGATCGTCACTGCACCGATCAGCGCCATCACCAGCAGCACAGAGGCCACTTCGAAGGGGAGGGCGAACCCCTCCGGATCGACCAGGGTCAGCCCCAGCCGGTTGAGGCTATCCCCCGGGACGGCCGCCGCGGTGGTCGCCCAGGGGTGCTGCCAGACCAGCCAGGCCAGCACGCCCAGGAAGACCGCCGCCAGCAGCCCGGCGAACCACCACTGGTCGTTGACCCGGGGGAGCCGCTGCCGCATCATCCCACGGGTGAGCATGATCGCGTAGATGATGAGGACCCCGATCGCCCCCATGTACACGAACAACTGGGCCGCGGCGAAGAACGGAGCCTCCAGCAGCACGTAGAGCCCGGCCACGCCGAAGAAGGCCAGGAGCATCCACAGGGCTGCGTGGAAGACCTTCCGGGCGGTCACCATCCCGACGGCCGCCCCCACCGCAATTGCGCCGAAGAGGAGAAAGAGGACCTGTTGTACCGTCATACGGACACCTCCACCTCGCCGACCTGGGCCGTCCGCCAGGCTTCCCGGCGGCGTTGCTCCCGACGCTCCAGCGCTGCCAGAATCCCCCAGGTCGCCAGGAAGATCGCCACGTTCGCCATCAAGAGGATCCCCGCCCGCGTCCAGGCCGACACCCCGCCGGGGAACCACTCGACGATCCCCTTGTTCACCAGGGCGATCACGCACAGGTTGGCCAGCGCCAGCGGGACCAGGAACTTCCAGTTGAAGGCCAGCATCTGGTCGATCCGCAGCCGGGGGAGCGTGAGCTGGATGGTCATCCACACCAGCAACATCAACGCCATCTTGAGGAGGAACCAAACGGTCCCCAGGATGGGGGCCTGCTCCACCCACGGCCCGCGCCACCCGCCGAGGAAGAGCGTGGCGAAGAGCGCGGCTACCGCCGTCGAGTTCATGAACTCGCCCAGGTAGAACATGCCGAACTTCATCCCGCTGTACTCGATGAAGTAGCCGCAGACCAACTCCGACTCCGCCTCCAGCAGCTCGAAGGGGCGGGCGTTGACCTCCGCCATACTCGCCAGGAAGAAGATGAACGCCGTCACCGGCAACTGGAAGAGGAGAGGGATGTGCTGCTGGTCGACGATCTCCTGCATCCGCAAGGAGCCGGTGACCATCACCACGGTCAGGACGGCCAGGAGTTGGGGGATCTCATAGCCGATCAACTGGGCCACGGCACGGAAGGCCCCCACGGTGGCGTACTTGTTGTTGGAGGACCAGCCGGCCATCAGGAAGACGACCAGCGCTGCCGAGGAGAAGGCCAGGATGTAGAAGATGCCGATGTTCAGATCGGTGCCGATCAGTTTCGGACCAAAGGGCATCACCGCCCAGGTGGCGATGGAGGCGAAGACGACCAGGATGGGGGCGAGGTTGTAGGGGATCAGGTCGATGCCCTGCGGGCGGATGTCCTCCTTGGTCAGCATCTTGATGGCATCGGCGAAGGTCTGGAGGATACCGTACGGCCCGGCCCAGGTGCCGGAACTGTTGGGCCCCAACCGCCCCTGCATCCGGGCAGCGACCTTCCGGTAGGCCCAGATCAGGAAGACCACCACCATCAAGGGAAAGAAGGCGACCACCACCGCGCCGATCGCCTTCATAATCAGGGAGACCCACGGTTCGGCCAGGCCTGTGCCGAGCAGTAGACCTCGGATCCACTCGCCGATGTTGACGATCGCGTCGGCCAGGAAGGCCAGAAAACGGGAAAGGGGTTCCATACAGCAGACCTCCCGATTCAGACGTTAAGGGCCCCGGGGGACGAGAGGCCTACCCCAAGGCCGAGTCAACCCTACATCCACTCCAGCGCGCCCTTCTGCCAGGCGTAGACCAGGGCCGCGGCCAGCAGCGCAATGAAAAGCACCCCCTCCAGCACGGCGTAGAGGGGGAGCCAGTTGTAGACCAACGCCCACGGGAAGAGGAAGACCGCTTCCACGTCGAAGACGAGGAAGACGAGGGCGAAGATGTAGTATTGGGCCTTGAACTGGACCCAGTTCTCACCGTGGGGCTGGAGACCGCACTCGTAGATCTCGCTTTTGCGGGGGTTGGGCCGCTTCGGCCTGAGGAGCCACGCCAGGCCAATGAGCACGACCGGGAAGAAGAGGGCCACGACCAGCAAGACGCCGACGAAGATGAACTGTTCGAGCAAGGACGTCCTCCTTGTTCGTAGTGGATCAGGACTGTCTGTGGCTCAAAACGCTGCTATTGTATCACAATTTTTCCAGAAGGCAAAAGTCACTCCCCACAGGGGGAATCTGTAACAGTAACGCCCTCTCACCTCCTCACCAGCCGTCCCATTCCCTGTGGAAGGCTGACGGCGCCGCCCTGCCCGGAAGGTGCGTCGCCCCTACTATCGACGACGGAAGGGGGTTGAGCCCTCCCCCGCCCGTCGATCCGGGATGTTTCGGAGCACGTCCTCCGGCGTCAACCAGCCGGTGGAGGGGAAGAGCCGGGCCACTTGGGGGGAGGGTCCTCCCTCCGTCAGGACCTGGCGGGGCGGCCCATCCCGCACCACCCTTCCCCCCTCCAGCACCACCACCCGATCCGCCGCCTGCGCCGCCAGTTCCACGTCGTGGGTCACGATCAGCACCCCCGCGCCGTCCGCCCGCCACTGGTCCAGCAACCGCAGCAGGTCCTCCTTCGCCCCGTAGTCCAACCCCCGCGTCGGCTCGTCCAAGAGGAGCACCCGAGGCCGGGTCACGGTCACCGCGCCGATCGCCACCCGGGCCCGCTCCCCCACCGAGAGGTCGCGAGGGTAGGCATCCGCTATGGTAGCCAGGCCCAATCGCTCCAGCAGGACCTCCGGCGGGATCGGAGGGCGGCCCTGCAGGCCGTGGTTGGCGAGGGTCAGCCGCAGTTCCTCCCGCACCGACTCGGCGAAGAGCAGCGCCCCGGGGTCCTGCGGCAGGTACCCCACCTGCTGACAGATCGTCGCCGGGTCCCCTCCCGTGATCTCCTCCCCCGCCAGCCGTATGCTCCCTCGCTGCGGCCTGAGCAGGCCCACGATACACCGCAGGAGCGTGGTCTTCCCCGCCCCGTTGGGCCCCATCAACACCACCCGCTCCCCCGCTCCCACCCCCAGGTCCACACCCCGCAGGACCTCCGCGCCGTCGTAGGAGAACCGAAGGCCCTCGACCGCCAGGAGGGGTTCGGGGTTAGGGGTTCGGAGTTCGATGTTTGGGGTTCGGGGTTCAGGGGAGGGCACGGGGGTCAGCCTCTCCGCGAACGGCCGCGCCTCCTCCACCGTGACCGGCAGCGGCTCCCAGCCCAGGGCCTGGCCCAGCGCCACCACGGGTGGGACCAGGGGGACGTCCCGCAGCACCTCGCGCGGCGGTCCGACCAGCAGTGGGCGGCCCGGACCGGGCAGGTAGACCATCAGGTCGGCGTAGGGCAGTACCCGCTCCAGCCGGTGCTCGGCCAGGACGACGGTGATCCCCAGGTCCTCCCGAAGGCGGGCCAGCAGGTCCAGCACCTCCTGGGCTCCAGCGGGGTCCAACTGACTGGTCGGTTCGTCCAGCACCAGGACGGAAGGCTCCAGGACCAGGGCCGCAGCGATGGCCACGCGCTGCATCTCTCCCCCGGAGAGGGTGTGGAGCGGTCGATCCCGCAGAGGGGCTAGCCCCAATCGGTCCATCACCCCCTCCACCCGCGCCCGCATCCGGTCCGGCGGCACGCCCGCGTTCTCCAGCGCAAAGGCCACCTCTTCCTCCACCCGCTCGGTGACGAACTGGGCCTCCGGGTCCTGGAAGACGAACCCCACCCACCGGGCCAGGCCACCGGGGCCGACGGTGCGGGTGTCTATCCCCCCTACCCACACCCGCCCTCCGAACCGACCGCCGCTGGCGTGGGGGACCAGACCGTTGATGCACCGCAGGAGGGTGGATTTCCCCACGCCGGACGCGCCGGAGACCAGGGTGAAGGTCCCCGGCGGGATCTCCAAAGACACGTCGCGGAGGACGGGGTCTGGCGCACCCGGGTAGGCGAAGGTGACACGGTCGAACCGGATCGGGATCGGCTTCCGCGGGGTGGCCGGGCGGCGTGTGGGGAGGGACACGGGAAGGTCGGGACGCCGGGCTGGCGGGGTCAGGAGGGCGGGAGCCGCCAGCAGGGCCAGGCCCACCCCCACCAGCGGGTCGAAAGAGGGGAGGGAGACCCGGGGATAGGGGACGTAGGCCAGCGCGGCCGGACGGATCACGGCAAGGGTGACACATATCACCAGGGGAACCGCCGCTGCGGCGGCGACCGCCCGATCCGCAGGGGTCCACCGGAACGACCGATACCGGGTCCGCCGGTCCCGCCGCCCCACGCGCCAGAGGGTCCACCCCACCAGCGCCGCCCCTCCCGCGGCGAGGAGATACCCCATCCGAGACCCCTCCCACCAGAGGAGGGTCGTCAGCCAGCCGGCCAGCATACCGGCCAATCCCGCGGCCAGCGAGGCCCGCTCCCCCGCCGAGGGCCGGTCTCCCCCGCCGTACCCCCGCGCCTCCAGCGCTTCCGCCAGTTGGACGGCCCGCTCCAGGCCGCTGATGAGGAGAGGAAGCAACAGCGGCAGGAGATCGCGGACCTTCCGCATCCGGTGGCCGCGCACCGCCTGCGCCTCGCGGATCTCTCGCAGGGCCCTTGCCGTCTGCGGCACGAAGGTCAACGCGACGGAGGCCACCAGGGCCGCCTCTCGCAGGAACGAAGGGACCAGCCGGGTCAGTTCGTGGGGGGAGACGGCCCGGTTCAGGACCAGGAAGAGGGAGAGAAGGAGGGCCAAGACCCCTCCGTTGACCAGCCCCCACAGCCCGGCCTCCAGCGTCACCGGCCCGCCGATCAGCGGCAGCCAGGAGGGGAGGGTAAGCAGCACTGTCTCCCCCACGTGCACGGTGAGGAGGTTCCAGAAGGTGGTCAGTCCCAGCAGGGGGAGGATGAGCCGCAGGAGGCCGGAGGGGCCCGGAAGGAACCCCCTCGCCAGCCCGACCCAGACCACCGCCATCCAGGTCGGCAGGAGGTAGAGGGGATTGCGGGTCAGCAGGGCCACGGCAAGCCCCGCCCCGCCCCAGACCAGCCAGGCGTGGGGATGGAAGGACCGGCTCACCCTCGTCTCCGCATCGCCGTCCAGGAGAGCCCGCCCATCAGCGGGAGGAGGAGGGCGAGAAGGGCACAGTCGGGAGGAGGCGAGGAGGGAAGCGGGGAAGCAGGGGAGGGGGAAGGAGACGGCGTGAGACGGGGGTCGACATCAGCGGGGGAGGTTGGGGAGGGAGAAGGTGACGCACCACAGATTTCGTCGAAGGAGAGGGAAGGCGGAGTGACAGAACCGTCGCCCCAGACCCACCCGTCCACATCGCCGTCCCTCAGACGCCACGCACCAGCCCCCACGGCGGAGATCGACCAAGTCCCGTCGGGCTGGAGATGGGAATAGGTCCAGTAGGCGCAGGCACCCCCTTTGCACTGACAAAAACAGTCCTCCGCCGGGCAACCCTCCCCATCGATGGCACAGACCGCCTCCCCCATCCCGCCGAAGACGGAGAGGACCACGGGAAGGCCGGAGCGCCGAAGAAGGTCGGCCCCGGTGATGCTCTCCCCCTCGAAGGTGACGCAGCGGGTCACCACCCGCCCGTCCCCGTGGACGACGACCAGCCCGGCCCGGTGGGGCGGGGTCTCCTGGGCCTGTACCGACGCTGTCGCCAGAAGCGCCGACAGCAGGGCCACCGCCAGCAAGGCGCTCCGCCACCTGCGGATGTAGGGCAGGACGGGGTCCCGCCCTACATCATTAAGCCTGGACCCGGGGGCCATCTTCCCTTACCGTCGGCCGGAACGGCGGAGGGCGACGCCCGCCGCCACCATCAGCAGGCCAGCCAGACCCACCGCCAGCGGAAGGGGGGTCGCCCCTCCCGACGCAGGAAGGAGGGTCTCGGCGGGCGCGACCTCGGGCGGTTCCGCCGCCTCCACCTGGGGCAACGAGACGAAGGTGTACCCCTTCAGCGCGGGGATGGCCTGGGCGGTAGCCAGCACGTTGGGGCCGGGGACGGCGGCCTGCCAGAGGAACCCGCCGCTCTCGGCGTCGTAGAGAGCCTGGAGCGCCTCCAGGGGGTTCGTCCCGGCCGGTGCCCAGTCGTCCAGCGACTCCCCTGCGGCCAGCAGGGCCTGAAGGACATAGGCGGTGGAGTTGGCGTCGGTGTCGGTGCCGTAGTCGGAGGGCTTCTGATAGGGGAAGCCACCGTCCTCGTTCTGCACCTCGTGGAGGTAGGTGAGCGCGTCGGCGACCTCCGATTCGTGGCCGGTGGCGACCAGCGCCTGGATCGCCAGCGCGGTGGTGTTGGTGTCCGTCGACTCCGGGGTGGTGTCTCCGGTGAAGGACCACCCTCCACGCTCGGTCCGGTTGTCCAGCAGGTACTGCACCGCGCCGTCGGGCACCGTGCGGCCGGCGTTGGAGAGGGCCAGGATCACCAGGGCCTGGTCGAAGAGGCTGGAGCCGTAACTGCCGGTCGTCGCGTCGTAGGCGGCCTCCAGTTCGCCCACCAGGTTGTGCCCGACGAAGTCCGACGGATCCAGCCCCGCCGCCAGCAGGGCCAGCACCACCTTGGCCTTCAGCCCAACCGACCCCACCGCATCGGACGCCACCTGCGCTGCCAGATAGTCCAGCGGCGACTTGCCGTCGGACGACCTCCACGCGCTGGGGTCCTCTCCCGCCGCGGCGATGGCGAGGACCACGTCGCAGGTGGTGCCCAGGTCGGACCCCTCGCTGAACCCGTTGGTGAAGCCGCCGTCCGGCTGCTGCTGTTCGGCGAGGTAGGTCAATCCGGTCTCCACAGGATCCCCCGCCCAGGTGGGCAGGGCGAAAGAAACGATCAAAACCAGGGCGAGCCCGCTCGCCACGAGAAAGCGCGACATCCTATGCCTCCTTTTCTTGAAATCTTGCATCCTGCATCCTGCATCTT
>CAZOLN010000018.1:0-30932 GCA_964580565.1 uncultured Anaerolineales bacterium | reverse complement strand
GAGGGGGGAGGGCCGAGGCGGGCTGAAGTCCGCCCCCAATCTGAAATGCTCCCGGCACAGAGTTCTGCGGGCCGGAGTTTTCTTTCCTTCCTGGGCAGATGAGGTATAATTGAAAGGTCAACTTTCTGCTGAGAGGAAGAGTTCTATGCGGCATGTGTTTCCGTTTACAGCCATCGTCGACCAGGACCTGATGCGTCGGGCGTTGGTGCTGAACGCTGTTTATCCGCAGATCGGCGGCGTGCTGATCCGGGGGGAACGGGGCACGGCGAAGTCCACCGCGGCTCGCGCGCTGGCCGCGCTGCTGCCGGAGATCACGGTCGTCGCCGACTGCCCTTTTTCCTGCGATCCGGACCAGCCCACGACGTGGTGCACGTCGTGTCGGGAACGGGCTGCGGCCGGTGAGGAACTGCCTCGCGCTACCCGTCGTACCCCTTTCGTCGACCTCCCCGTCAGCGCTACCGAGGATCGGGTCGTGGGGACGCTGGATATCGAGAAGGCGATCCAGGAGGGGGTGCGCCATTTCGAGCCCGGGGTGCTGGCGGCGGCCAACCGGGGCGTCCTCTACGTGGACGAGGTCAACCTGCTGGACGACCACGTGGTGGACATCCTGCTCGACGCGGCGGCGATGGGGGTCAACGTCGTCGAGCGGGAGGGGATCTCCTTCAGCCACCCGGCCCGCTTCATCCTCATCGGCACGATGAACCCGGAGGAAGGGGACCTGCGCCCCCAACTCCTGGATCGGTTCGCCCTCTGTGTGGACGTCCACGGGGTCCGCGATCCGGACCAGCGGATCCTGATCATCGAGCGGAACCTGGCCTTTGAGTCCGACCCCGAGGGGTTTTACGCCGAGTGGGAACCTCGGGAGAGGGCCCTTTCCCGCCAGATCGTCGAGGCCCGCGAGCGGCTTCCTCAGGTCCGTTTTACCCAGGCCGACCTCTCCGTCATCGCCACCCTGACGGCGGAACTGAGGGTGGACGGTCACCGGCCCGATCTGGTGATCCTGAAGACGGCCCGGGCGAACGCCGCTTTCGAGGGGCGCACCCGGATCCTCGACCAGGACATTCTGCTGGCCGCCGAACTGGCGCTTCCCCACCGGCTGAAGCGGCATCCGCTCCAGCCTGCGGAGACGACGTTGGACGATCTGAGCCAACGGCTGGAGGAGGCCCGTGCCCGCGTCCAGGAGGAGGCGGACGTGATGGAACGGACCGAGGAGGGCGAGGGAAGCGGGGAAAAAAAAACGGTAGCGGAGGCGGGGACTGAGGGGGAGGACGAGGGCGTCCAGCGCCTGAAACCCCCCGGCGAGCCCGCCTACCAGATGGTCCCTCGTCAGCCTTCGGAGGGCCAGTGGTGGGAGGGAGGGCAGGAGGTGCTGCCGGGGGAGACCTTCATCCCTCGTCCGTTGGAGACGCCCCTGGACCGGATGACCCGGATGGGCACGGGGCGACGGACCCGTACGCGGACCGAGCAGCGGCGGGGCCGGTATATCCGTGCCCGTCCCTCCCCCGACGACCCGAGCGACCTGGCCTTCGACGCCACCCTCCGAGCAGCCGCTCCCCATCAGAAGAAGCGTCGCCGTCCGAAGGGACCGGCCCTCTCCATTCGTCCCGGCGAGTACCACCGGAAGGTGCGGGTTCGTCGCGCGGGCAACCTGATCCTCTTCGTCGTCGACGCGTCTTGGTCGATGGCGGTCGCCGAGCGGATGGAGGCCACCAAAGGGGCGGTGATGTCGCTGCTGACCGACGCCTACCAGCATCGGGACCGGGTCGGGTTGATCGTCTTTCAGAAGAACGATGCCCGGCTGATCCTGCCGCCCACCAACAGCGTGGAGCGGGCGCAGGAGCGGCTGCGGGACATCCCGGTGGGGGGAAAGACGCCGCTCTCGGCTGGCCTGCAACTGGCCTACGAGGTGATCGCCCGTGAGCGGCGCAAGCACCCCGACCTGATGCCGATGATGGTCCTCCTCACCGACGGGGCGGGGAATGTCTCGATGACCGACCTCCCCCCGCAGGAAGAGGCCCATCGGATCGCCGCCCTTTTCCCCCAGGCTGGCATCCGATCGGTGGTGATCAATATGGAGCACAAGGCCTTCGACCAGGGGTATGCCCAGGCGTTGGCCGATCACCTGCAGGCTCCATGCTACACATTGGACCAGTTACACGCTGAGGCGCTGCTGGCGACGGTGCGGGGGGAACTGGCGGAGAAGGGGATGTAGCCACTCCGAACAAGAACAGCCCGGTGCGGCCAGGAGCCGCCCGGGCTGTTCCTCGTGTTAGGGTTGTGTAGGGGTTATCTACGGCGGTGGTACTTCTGTCGGAACGGTTGGTTATCGCGGGGTTTGGCCTCAGCCACCCGGATAGACCGTCCGTCGAGTACCTGACCGTTCAGTTGTCCGATGGCTCGATCCGCATCGGCTCGCTCGGCCATCTCCACGAAGGCGAACCCTCGGGATTGCCCGGTCATCCGATCGGTTACCACATGGACAGAGAGAACTTCCCCCACGGTCCCGAACAGGTCGCTCAGCGAAGCCTCGGTGGTCGTGTAATTCAGATTCCCAACATATAGTCTCTTCGGCATTCCTCTCTCCGATGTGGGGGCTAGAGAGCCCTCACGTGCACGGCTCGCAACCCCTTGGGGCCCTGCTCGACGGAAAACTCCACGCGCTGGCCCTCTTGGAGGCTGCGGAACCCCTCTCCCTCGATGGCGGAAAAGTGGACGAAGATGTCCCCTCCCTCATCGCGGGAGATAAACCCGTACCCCTTGGCGTCGTTGAACCACTTGACGGTTCCGGTTTCTCTCTCGTTCACCTGCAACTACTCCTTCTTAAAGATTCTACACGGCGAAGCGGTCCCGCATCCTACAAAAAAAGCCACCCGGCCTCAGCAAGCCCGGGTGGTCTTCTGTTGACACGGCCAGACTTACTTCGCCCTGCAGATACAGTATAACACGCTTCCCCCAAATGTCAAGGAGCGTTTTTCGCCCTCAGATGGGAGCTCAGACGGCGATCTCCACGTCGAGGGCGGCGAGGACCTCGTCGATGGGGTTGATGATCGTCGCGGCGTCGGACCCGGCGAAGAGCAGCCCCACGACGTGCTCTTCCATATCCAGCACCGCCGAGCCGGAGTCGCCCGACTGGCTCATCGGCGAGGCGATCAACTGCCCCTCGAAGAGGGCAGAGGGGCCGTAATAGTCGATGCGTACGGTGGCGTCGACCTGGGTGATGGTACCCGTGGTGTAGCCGGTGGTCCGTCCCGTTTTCTGGACCCGGGTCCCCAGCGTGGCGGTGCCCACGCCGACGGGCGTGCCGATGTAGAGGATCTCGCCGGTCACCAGGTCCGACGAGAGCGGCCGGGCCAGGGCGGCGTCGACCCGGTTGATCCCCGGCGTCTGGCGCACCGGCTGGAGGCGGTGGCTGGAGCCGACGGCCTCGGCCAGCCAGTTCAGCCCCTGGGCCAGCCAGCGCGCCACCTTGCATTCCGGCTCCTCCGTCCCGAAGTCCAGCGGGACGAAGTCGGTCAGTGTCCCGATCTGATCCTCCATCGTCCCACCGTCCGCCGTCCCCGGCTGCAGGATGGGGTCCCCCGGCCGGCCTCGGTTGAGGTCGGCCAGGACGTGGTTGTTGGAGAGGATGAAGATCTCCTCTCCCCGTCGGACCAGGCAGCCGAAGGTCCCGGCCGTGACCTGGGGATGGCCGATGGAGACCCCCGGCGGCGCCGGTCGCCACCGATCGGTCGGCTTCTGGTGGGCCCGCAGGATCCCCGTCTCCACCACGTCGGTGCGGACCCCCTCCAGCTCCCTGGGCACCAAGTCCTCCACGGAGAGGGCGGAGGGATCGACCTTGTGGGTGACGAGAACGACGATGCTGATCTCGTCGGTGCGGACCCCCTTGCTGATCTTGTATCCGATGCCACAGCCGACGACGTTGCGGCGGGCCAGCAGTTCGTACTGGTATCGACGCTTGATTTGACCGGCTTCGGCGACGTATGCCTCGTTCACCTTTCTCTCCTTTCCCTGGGTGCGTCGGATCGCTACAGGGCGCGCAGTTTGCCCACGGCCTGCACGTCCACCGGCACTCCCTCCAGTTCGGAGGGGATGATGTCCTCAGGCGCCAACTGGTCCCGCGGCACTTTGTGGGTGACGGAGACGATGATGGCAAGTTCGTCTGAGGCTCTTCCCTTGCGCTGACGGTAGCCGATCCCTACACCGACCACGTTGGCCTTGCGCAGCAGATCCTTCTCGTAGGCTGCCTTGACCGCTCGCACGCGGGCCAGCCGCCCTTCGTCGATCCCTCGATCCTTCATCTCTCCCCCCTGCTCCTTGTTCCCCTGCTCCCTTGCTCCCTTGCGCCCTTGCTCCCCTCACGGCCCCTGGTATTGGAGGAGCAAGGCCATCTGAGTGCGGGCCATCGCCTCCAACTGGTCGTCCTCGGCGGCGTGGGCCAGGTTCGCCGCCTGCTGGTAGTCGAACAGGGCGGCCTCGACCTCCCCCCGCATCGCCCGCACGGAGCCCCGCAGGTAGTAGCCGTACCCCCAGTCGGGGGCCAACTCGATCGCCGATTCCGCGTCGGCCAGGGCGGCATCGAGGTCGCCGATCTGCAGGAAGAGGGTCCCCCGCTGGAACCGGAACTCCCGCTCCTCCAGCCCCTGCTCCTGTGCTCTACGGAACGCCTCCTCCGCTCCGACCGGGTCCCCCAGCCGCTGCCGGAGCACACCGACCCAGAGCCACATCTCCGGGTCGTCGGGGGTCAGCGCGGCGGCCGCCTCGAACTCCGCCAGCGCCCGCTCCCAATCCCCTTGCTCTGCCCAGGCCTGTCCCTGATCCGCGTGTCGTAGGGCCTGGCGGACCTCCGGCGGTGGGGCGAGGAACCGCTCGTAGCCCAGCCAGGCAAGGAGCAGGAGGAGCCCCCCGAGGAGCGCGAAGAGCCCCCTGCGCAGCAGGCTCCGGCGTTGTCGCTGAGCGTGTATGTGGTCCAAGAACCACCAGGGGCGCAGGTTGGCCGCGTCTTCTCTCCGCCGCCGGTCCTGCAGGCCGGTTCCAACTTCCTTTAAAAAAACCGGCGCCCGGCGTTGGAGGGCCTGCCAGGCCGAATCCAACCGACCCCGCTCCGCCCGGACGTCCGCCCCTGCCTCCTCCAGCCGGTCCAGGGTCTCGGCTACTTGGTCGAGCAGGGTGAGCAGTTCGATGGCTTTCGGGCCGGTCCCCCGGAGGTTGGGCAGGCGGGATTCGATCTCATCCAGGGTCGCCCTCACCCGGTCCAGCCGCGTGTGTGGCTTGGGGGGGACAACCCACTGGGCCATCCTACGACTCTCCTGGAGCCAGCTCCTCAAAAATCCGCTCCAGGCCCGCCCGGATGCGCTCCCGGACCTTCCCCTCCTGGTCCTTTCCCACCGGGAACAGGGGGAGGAACTCATCCACCAGGGAGAGGACCGCGGACTTGTTTCGACCCGCGGTATGGAGCGAGCGCACCCGGCGGCGGGCCTGCTGGATGTACTCGCTCAGCGGGCGGGTTGCCTCCTTCTCGCACACCGGTCCCCGGCCGGGGACGATGGCCTCAGCGGGGAAGTGGGGGCGGCGGAGCCGGGTCAGCGTCTGCAGCCAGGCCCCGGTGTCCGGCGCTTCATCCAGCAGCGGATGGGTGCCCACGACCAGGGTGTCGCCGGTGAAGAGGGCCCGTCCTTGGGGCAGGCGGACCCACACGCTGCCGGGCGTAGCGCCGGGGACCGACTCGATCACCACCTCGGGGGAGCCGTGGATGGTGAGCCGCCCCTCGACGCCGATCTCCGGCACGGGCAGGTGGTGCCCCTCTAGGTCCTCCTTTCGCCCGTGGTGCCGCATCCACTGATGGATGGCCTCCGCCTCGTTCTCCTTCAGCCCCTTCAGCCGGAGCAGCGTGGCCCGGCCGGCGACGATGGGCCCGCCCAACAACCCCGCGCTCAACGCCCGATCCAGTCGATAGTCGGTGAGGATGGTGTACCGGACCGGCCCGCCGGCCGTCTTCAGAATGGTCTCCCGCCAGACGCGGGCGTCGGAGGGGAGGGCCGGGGCGTCGATGGCGATCGCCCCCCCGTCGACGCGGACGAAGCCGACGTTGATGTCGGGGTAGAAGGTCGCTACGTAGACACCGGGGATAATCTCTTCCATTGGCTCACTCCATCGATGTAGGGTCTCACGTCCCGAGGGCGGATGCCGTACGTCTCAGGGCGTCCTCGACCTGACGGCGGTCCGTCGTGGGCGCGCTGCCCTGGGCGAAGTGAGGCCGTCCTCCCCCCTTGCCGCCCAGGAGATCGCACACGGACCGGAGCAGGGTGGGGGCATCGACCTCCAGCCCCTCCGATCGGGCGACGCAGAGGTGGGTCCGCTCCCTCACCGCGGCCAGAAGGACGACCGTGTCGGGGGTAGCGATCATCCTCTGCGCCAGCGATCGGAGGTCGGCTGGCTCGTACCCCTCCAGCACGGCCCAGACGATACGGGGAGAGCCCGGCGGGGCAGAGCGGAGAAGCCGCTCCGCCAGACCCTCCGCCAGTTCCTCCCGCACTGCCCGCAGTTCCCTTCGGGCGGCCTTCAGGCTCTCCTGGAGGCGGGCGATGGCCTCCTCCAGTTCGTCCTGTCCGACGGTCAGCATCGACGAGAGCCGGTGGACGAGCCGGTTCTTCCGGCGATAGTCCCGCAGCGCCCGCCCGCCGCAGACGAACTCCACTCGGGTCTCCTCGCCCCGGTAGTCCAGCCGGAGCACCTTGAGCAGGCCGATCTCGCCCGTGCGGGCGACGTGGGTCCCTCCGCAGGGATTGAGGTCGAAATCCGCCACCTCAACCAGCCGTATCGGCCCTTCGACCTGGGGAGGGCGGCGCAACGGCAGGCCAGCGACCTCGTCGGCCGGGACGAAGCGGGTCGTGACCGGCCGGTCTTCCCAGATGACTCGATTGACCAGGTCCTCTACCTCTTCGATCGCCTCAGAGGGGATGCGGGGTCGGTTGAGGTCGATGGTGCTGACCTCTGCACCCAGGTGGAAGGAGACGGTGTCGGCGTCCAGCAGCCGCTCGCAGGCGGCGGAGAGGAGGTGCTGACCGGTGTGCTGCTGCATATGGTCGAACCGGCGTGCCCAGTCGATCTCCCCGGTCACCTGCTCGGGGAGCCGATCCCCTTCGAGGAGGTGGAGGATGGCTCCGTCCTCATCGCGGACCACCACGTCTACCACGCCGACCCCGGAGAGGGTGCCGCGGTCGGCCGGCTGCCCGCCGGAGGTGGGGTAGAAGGCGGTGCGGTCGAGCACGACCGCGGGGCGGCCTTCCCAGGTCAGCCGTTCCACCACGCGGGCCTGGAAGCGGGTGAGGTACGGGTCGGCGTAGTAGAGCCGCTCGGGGTAGGGGGCGGTCATCACGCGACCTCCGTCGCGACCGGGATGGTGAACTTGAAGGTGGCCCCTTCGTTGGGGACGCTCTCGACCCAGATTCGCCCTCCGTGGGCCTCCACGGCCAGTTTGCAGAAGGCCAGTCCCAGGCCGGTCCCGCGCACCACGGTGTCTCCAGCCCGGGTGAACCGCTCGAAGATCCGCTCTTGGTCCTCGGGAGCGATGCCGGGGCCGGTGTCGGAGACGGCGAAGAGAACCAGGCCGGGGTCTATCTGTTCTGCGCTGACCTGGATCGTCCCCTTCATGGGGGTGAACTTCAGCGCGTTGTCGAGCAGGTTGAGGAGCACCCGCTGGAGCAGCCGTTGATCCCCCATAACGAGGGGGAGCCCCGGAGCGATGTGGGTCTCCAGCCGTTGTCGGTGGGCGATGGCCTGGGGGCGGACCTGTTCGACCGCCTCTTCTATCAGGCGGACGGGGTCCAGAGGCTGTCGCTGGGAGAGGGTCTTGCTCTCCTCGAGTTTGGCCAGGTCGAGGATGGAATCGATCAGCAGGAAGAGCTTCTCCCCGCTTCGCTGAGCGATGGCGAACAGTTCGTCCACCGGCATCGCTGCGGAGAGCGCCTCGTCTTTCTGGGCGGCGTGGATCAACTCCAGGCTGCTCATGATCGTCGAGATGGGGCTGCGCAGGTCGTGGACGATCATATGGGTGAGGTCGCGGCGGGCCTTCTCCAGGTGGATCCGCTCAGTGAGGTCGTGCCAGACCCATTGGATGTAGGGGCGGTTGCCGTGGAGGATGCGCGTCGCCCGTACCTCCAGGGGGATGACGGTCCCGTCCCGGGCGGTTGCCTCGACGCGGGAGAAAGTCCCCTCCCCTTCTTCCAACGCCTGTTGGAGGCGGGCGCGGGCCTGCTCGGGGTCCGGGTGGAAGTCGGCCATCTCCCGGCCCAGGAGTTCTTCTTTCTCGTAGCCGAGCATCTGGCACAACCGGCGGTTGGCGTCGGTGATGAAGCCGGCGTCGTCGGTGATGAGGATCGGATCCGCGCTGTTTTCGAAGAGGCTGGCGTACCGCTGCTCGGCGTCGCGGGCGCGGGCGTAGAGCCAGGCGTTCTGGATGGCGCTGGCGGCCAGGGCGGCCACGTTGTGCAGCAGCCGCAGGTCCTCCTCGTCCAGCCGCTCCTCCCGAGGGTTCATCGCCTCGATCACGCCGATGACCTCGTCGCCCAGCCAGATGGGGACGGCCATCAGCGCGCCGGTCCGGAAACCGGTCGTCCGATCCACCCCGTTGTAGAAGCGGGGGTCCTGCCGGGCTGCCTGCACCAGCACCGGCTGACCGGTCTGGACGACCCAGCCGGCGATCCCCTGCCCGGGTTTGAGCCGCATCCCCACCACCTGTTCGGACGCCGCGCCCACGGCGACCTGGAAGACGAGGTCGCCGGTCTCCCGATCCACCAGCGCGACCGAGACCGCGTCGACCCGGAAGTGCTCGCGGACGTGGCCCATCAGGGTGCGTAGCACCTCCTTCAGGTCCAGGGAAGCGGTCAGGGCCTGGCTCGTCTCGTACAGGAAGGCCACCTCCTCCAGTCGGCGCTGGGTCTGGCGGTAGAGGCGGGCGTTGGCGATGGCGACGGCGGCGTGGTCGGCGAAGGCGGCCACCAGGCGGGCGTCCGCCTCGGTGTAGGCGCCAGCCCGGAGGTTGTCCACCGTGAGCGCACCGACCACCTCGCCCCGGCTGACCAGGGGGACCCCGATCCAGCCGCGGATGGTGGGGATGTCCGGGACGTTCTCCCAATCTGGCTCCCGCTGGACGTCGGCACAGACCATCGGTTCCCGCTGTCGAACCAGCCGCACCATGACGTGCTCTCCGTCCAGCGAGAAGGAGAGGTTCTGGATCCGCTCGGGGTGCTCGAACCCACGCCACGCGCGGATGGTCAGCCGGTTGTCCTGGAGCAGGAAGATGGAGGCGCTGTCGTAGGGAACTACCCGCTCCAGTTGCTCCAGGATGAGGGAGAGGACCTCGTCCAGGTCCAGCGTGGCGGCCAGGGTACGGGCGATCTCGCTCAGGGTGTCCGCCAACTGGCGTCGCTGCTCCTCCGTGGTGAAGAGGCGGGCGTTCTCAATGGAGACGGCGGCCTGGTCGGCGATGATGCGCAGGAGTTCCAGATCCTCCCGGTCGAAAGCGCCGGGTTGGTCGTGGGTGAAGGTGAGGACGCCGACGACGCGGTGGGGAAGGAGCAGAGGGACGCAGATCGCGGCGGCGGGTTGGGCCTCCCCCTGGGGAGGCGGCGGGAGGGGGAGCCAGCGTCGGTCCTTCTCCACGTTGGCGACCAGGGCTGGCTGGCGGTGCTGCGCGACCCAGCCGGCGAGCCCCCGCTCCAGTACCTGGCGGGCGCGGTCGGGGACGACGGATCGGAGCCGCCCTTTGAAGAAGAGCATCCCCCCCATCAGACGTCCCTTCTCGTCCAGCAGGAGGAGGCTGCCGGTGTCCGCGCCGACCGCCCGCCCGCCCAGGGCCACGGTCCGCCGCGCCACGGCGACGATGTCCAGACCGGCGCTCAGTTCCTGCGCGACCCTGAGCAGGAGATTCACCTTTTCCTTCTCGCTTCGACGACGTCGGCCTTTTCGTCGCCAGGGCCATTTCATGGGAAGACGACCTCCTCTCGACCCATCAGCCGTTCCAGCACCTTCTCCGCAATCAGGTCCAGGTGGTGGGAGTTGGAGACGAAATCCAGGTCGTCTGAGGGGACGGTGAGGACGGGGCAGAGGTTGAAGTGGGCGGCCCATTCCTCGTACAAGGTGTTGAGTTGTTCCAGGTACTCCGGTGAGATCTCCCGTTCGAAGGAGCGCCCCCGGTGGGCGATACGGTGGAGGAGGGTGGGGACGGAGGCGCGAAGATAGACGACCAGGTCGGGGGGAGGAAGGAGCAGGCTGAGGACCTCGTACAGTTCCCGATAACTGCGGTAGTCCCGCTCGCTCATCAGCCCCTGCTGGTAGAGATTGCGGGCAAAGATCTCCGCGTCCTCATAGACGGTCCGATCCTGGACGACGGAGTTGGGCCGCTGGAGCAACTGGTAGTGGTGGCGCAGGCGGCGGGAGAGGAAGAAGATCTGGGAGTGGAAACTCCAGCGCCGCATGTCGCGGTAGAAATCGACCAGGTAGGGGTTGTCTTCAACCGCCTCGAAGAAAGGCTCCCAGCCCAGTTTCTTGCTGAGCAGTTCGGTCAGCGTGGACTTTCCGGCCCCGATATTGCCAGCGATCGCGATGAACCATTTCTTCACGACGACACCCCTTTGGCCTGGGGGAGACGCACTGTGAAGTCGCTCCCCTTCCCTGGTTCGCTCTCCACTTCTACGGTGCCCCCGTGGGCCTCGACGATCTCCCACACCAGAGCCAGCCCGACCCCCATCCCGCCGAAGCGGCGGGTCGTGGAGCCGTCGATCTGGTAGAACCGCTCGAAGATGCGGTTGAGGTGTTCGGGGGCGATGCCGATCCCCTCATCCTTCACGGAGACGTAAACCCACTCTTCGTCGGCCCAGGCGCGGATGTGGACGTCTCCTCCATCGGGGCTGAACTTGATGGCGTTGTCGATCAGGTGGTAGAAGACCAGGTCCAGCCGCTCCCGGTCGCCCAGGACGGGGGGAAGGTCGTCGGGGAGGTCCGTGTAGAAGAAGACGCCAGCGCTGTGGGCCCGCTGCTCCTTCTCTTCCAGCAGTTGCCTGATGATCTCGGCGATGGAGACCGGCATCAGAGCGAGGGTCTCGCGGGGGAAGGTGCGGAGGGCGGTGAGGTTGTAGATCAGGCGGCTCAGCGTGCGGATGTATTCCTGCATCGTCTTCAGGGCCCTGCGCTGGGCGGACTCCAGTTGTCCCAGTCCCTCGTTCAGCAGCAGTTCGGCGTATCCCTGGATGAGGGTCAGGGGGGTGCGGAGTTCGTGGCTCACGTTCTGGACCAGCTGGTTCCGCAGCCGGTCCAGGTCCTGCAGTTCCTCCACCGCCCGCGCCAGTTGGGCCGATTGCTGTTCCAGACGGCGGTAGAGGCGGGCGTTCTCGATGGCGATGGCGGCCTGGGCGGCGAAGGCCATCGCCAACCGGGCGTGCTCCTCCGTGTAGAAGCCGGGTTCCTGCTTGTCCAGCGTGAGCATGCCGATGACCCGGTCGCCGAAGAGGAGGGGGACCCCCATCCAGGCGCGGATGCCGATGTCGGCGTGGGGAGGGTGGCGGAAGGCCTCGTAGGCGGCGGGGGCGTCTTCCAGGATGACCGGGGCGCGGCTTTCCAGCACGCGGGCGTTGGGGTTGTCCTCCCTCCGGGGGTCGATGACGAACCCCAGCAGCGCGTCCAGGTCGGGGAACCCCCGGCCGTCGATGATCTTCAGGACCCCCTCCTCCAGGAGCTGGACCGACGCGCTGTCGTACGGGACCACCTGTCGCAGCTCCGTGAGGATGCGGTCCAGCACCTCCTGGAGGTCCAGCGTCGTGGTCAGGGCCTGCACGGCCCGGTAGAGGGTCTCCGCCTCCTGTCGCCGCCGCCGCTCCTCCCGGTAGAGGCGGGCGTTCTCCAGCGCGACGCCCAACTGCCCGGCGATGGCCGTGTAGAAGGCGAGGTCCTCTTCGTCGAAAGCGTTGACCTCGCGGCTCTCGACGTTGAGCACCCCGATGACGCGGTCGCCGACGCGGACCGGGACCGCCAGTTCCGATCGGACTTCGGAGGCGCCCTCGTGGTAGAAGGAGATCTCCCGGACGTCTCCGATGCGCATCGGCTCGCCCGTCTGGAACACCCGCCCGCAGACGCTCTTCTCCATCGGCAGGAAGACCTCGTCGGCGGGGGTCGGGTAGCCGATCTGGACCGAGTGCAACCGTAGGCCGTCCCGGCGGTTGGGGTCGGGCAGGGCGAAGCAGAGGTACTCCACGTCCATTCGCTGGTTGAGGACCCGAACGGTCCGCTCCAGCACCTGGTCGAAATCCAGCGTCGAAGCGGCGGCCAGCATCACCTCCCGCAGGACCTCGGTCTGGGCCAGGCGGCGGGAGGTCTCCTCGTACAGCCGGGCGTTTTCCGCGGCGATGGCGGCCTGGGCGGCGATGGTGATCGCCAGATTGACCTGCTCGTCGGTGAAGGGATGGTCGATCTCGGGCCGGTCCAGCGCCATCACGCCGATCGCCCGCTCCCGGCTGATCAGCGGTACGACGAGCAGGCTTCTCACGTTGAAAGGCTCCACCCACTCTTTAGGGATGGAGGAGTTGCGAGCGTCGGGGATGAAGAGGGGCCGTCGCTCCCGGATCGTCCACGCGGCCTCCGGCACGTCCTTCACCCGACGTGGATAACTGGCGTCCTTGAACTGCTTCCAGAAGGCGGGATGTGGCTCGCCCGAGGCGAACTGGGACATCATAGGGATGAGCCATTCCTGCTCCTCGTCCAGCAGGAGGATGGTGCACCGGCTGGCCTCGCAGGCGCGGGCTGCGTGCACGGTCACTTCTTTGAGGATGTCCCTCAGCGAGAGGGAGGAGTTGATGGCGGTTGCGATTTCGAGGAGGAGGTTGGCCTCCTCGGCACGGCGTTGTTGCTCTGCGTACAGCCGCGCGTTCTCGATGGCGATGGCCACCTGGTGGGCGATGTCGGTCAGGAGCCGCCTCTGGTCTTCGTCGAAGGCGTGGGGGGCGTAGGATTGGACGGAGAAGACGCCGAGGACCCGCTCTTTGACGATCAGGGGGAGGATGGCGAGGGACCGGGTCGGTTCGCCGACGGGAATCGGTTTGACCGGGAGGCGATCCGCCTCCGCCTCCAGGTTCTCTATCCAGAGCGGCTGCTTGGTCCGGATCACCCAGCCCGTCAGGCCGCTGTCCTCGGTGAGGTCCAGCGTGACCGGGGGACGGCGCTTCCCGCGGTCGATGAGCAGCGGCAGGTGGACCGTCTGCTTTTCCGGCTGGTACAGGCCGATGTAGAAGGTGGAGATCTTCAGGAGGCGCTGGATTTCTTTCCCTACGGCCTCCAGCAGGTCCTCAAGGTTCAGCGCCGAGGCGATGTGGGACTCGATCCCGTGGAGGACGCTGAGCGCTTCCAACTGCCGCTGGGTCTCCTGGTGCAGGAGGCTGTTCTCCACCACGGCGGCGGCCTGGTCGGCCAGGGCCTGGCAGATCCGCCGGTCCTCCGGGTCGTAGGTGCGGTATCGGTCGTGGTAGAAGGCGAGGGTGCCGATGGCCCTTTGGTGGCGCACCAGGGGGAGGACCAGGTAGGAGCGGAACCCTTCCTTTCGGGCCGCTTCCCACAGGACCTGGGCGCGGGGATCGTGCCAGGCGTCCTCCACGTAGACCTCTTGGAGGGTTCTCATCGCTCGATAGTCGGGCGTCTGCTGGAGCACATCCAGCAGGTAGTTCAAGTACTCCTCGGAGAGGCCCCGGGCGTACCCGACCTCGAACCGGTCCGCTTTCGGGTTGTGCAGCAGGAGGGCGGCGCGGTCGGCCTCGACGATCTGCGCCCCCGTTCCCACCAGCCTGCGCAGCGCCTTCTCCAGTTCCAGCCCCAGGGCCATCCAGCGGGACGCGGCGGTGAGGGCCCGCAGGCGCTCGATCTCCCGCGTTCGCTCCTCGGCCAGGCGGGAGTTCTCCACCGCCAGGCCCAGTTGACGGGCGATGGTCTCCAGGGTGTGCCGATCCCCCTCGGTGAAAAGGGCCTGGGGGGGGATGGCTGCACAGACGGCTCCCACGGCCCGTCCCCGCGCGATCATCGGCGCGGCGAGGTTGAGCGGGCAGTCCTTCGGGCACGGAGGGCTGGGGGGAGAGGGCGTCTTTTTATACACCGTGTGGCCTGCCCGAATGGCCTCCATGCAGATGCAGTCCTGGTGGAGGATACCCTCCCGGCAGACGGTGGGGATTCCCTTTCCGGCCATCAGGCGGGGGAGGCCGGCCCCTGGATCCTTGGCGTACAGGAAGATTCCCACGCCTTCGCGGACCTCCAGTAGGCGGGCCAGTTCGCCGATCGCCGTTTCCAGAAGTTCGTCGGTGGCGACGAGGTGCCCGGCGGCGGCGGTGAGGGTGGCCAGGGCGTTGAGCCGCTCGGCCCGCCGCTTGGCGCTCCGGTCCGCGTCGATCAGGCTCAGGCCGATCAGGCCGAAGGCCATCCCCAGCGCCAGCGCATCGGTCAGCAGCACGGCGACCAGGGAGGCGGGCGATTCCGGCGGGATGAAGGGGGAGGCGATCTTGAGCCCTGCCCACGCCCCGTAGCCCAGACCCACGCTGCGGGCGAAGTCCTCCCGTTCCAGAGAGCGCACGTAGGAGATGAGGCGAAGGGCGGTCAGCAGGTCCACCAGGCCGGAGAAGATGAAGATGGGGATGGTGGTCAGTTGCGAGTCCGCGGTCTGCGGCAGGAGAGCGACGAGGGCCCAGAGCAGGGGGAGGGCCGCCCAGGCGTAGGTGCGCGGCCGGAAGAGACGGCCGGTGAAGGCGGAGGTTCCGGCGAAGAGGAGGAAGCCGCTCTCGCCCAGGGCGGCCAGGCTGAGGTAGCGCCAGAGCGTGGAGCCGCCCGCTGCGGAGCCCAGGGTATGGTTGAGGATGAAGTGGATTGTGTAGGCCGTCCACCCGAGGCTCCACAGCCCCATGCTGGGTTGTCGGGTATGTCGCCAGAGGGTGATGTAGGCATAGATGAGGATCAGGAGCGAGAGGGCGCCGCCGAAAACTGTAGGCCAGGTCCAGGGGTTCATTCCTTTGCTCTCTCCAGCAACACGCGCAGTCGGTGTAGGCTCTCCGCTGAGGCGTTCAGGGCTGTGATTGCTGAATCGGACGTGTTCTCAGATCCCGACGAGAGCGCTGCTCCCAGCGCGCCGACCGCCTTGGTCAGCGTCAGGAACTCCTCGATGACCTGCCAGCGTTGTCGGGCCTCGGCCGACGGCTCGCCAGCGGCCTCGATGCGGGCCCGAACCTCGGCCGCGCTCAACGCGGTCCGGATCAACCCCTCCACGTAGTCCAGGTCCTGTGGTCGGCGGACGAAATCCAGTTCGTCGGTCTCGACCACCAGGACGGGGACCTCGTCGTACCGGGCGAAGTGATCTTCGTAGGCCTGCCGGACGCTTTCGATGTAGGCGGGATCCATCCCACGCTCGTAGGGCCGATCCCGCATCGCGATCCGCGCCATCAGGGTCTCCAGGCCGGCCCGGAGGTAGACGATGAGGTCGGGCAGGGTGATCTTCTCGGCCAGCGCCCGGTGGACCCGTTCGTACATCTCCAGTTCGTCCCCCTGCAGGTTCAGGTGGGCGAAGAGGCGGTCCTTGGCGAACGTGTAGTCGGCGATGAGGGGACGGTCGTTCAACCGGACCCTTTGTTGCTGGCGATACCGGCTGAGGAGGAAAAAGATCTGGGTCTGGAAGGCGTACCGCTCCCGGTCGGCGTAGAAATCGGAGAGGAAGGGGTTCTCTTCGAAGACTTCAAGGAGAAGTTCGGCATCGAAGCGTGGCTGCAAGAGACGGGCCAACGTGGTCTTGCCCACGCCGATGACGCCCTCGATCGCTAGGTAGAAAGGCCGTCCCACGGTTGCTCCTCCCTCTACAGGATACTGTGGAAGACCGGAAAAGTCAAGATAAGCGCAACATTTTTGGCCTCCGCAGGGATCGGAAGGCCCCACCCCGGGCGATTTGTGGTATAATAGAAAGGGGCGAGGGACCCCGAGGAGGTGTTCTATGATCGAGGTGAAGATCGCCGGGATCCAGATCAGCCTGATGTCTCCGCACCGCGTTGTGCTTCTGAAGGAGATCGGGGCGGAGCGCTACCTTCCCATCTGGATCGGCCCCTACGAAGCGGAGGCCATCAACATCAAGTTGCAGAACATCGAGGTGGGCCGTCCGCTGACCCACGACCTCCTCAAGAGCGTGATCGAGACCCTGGGCGGGGTGGTAGAGCGCGTCATCGTGTCCGAACTGCGGGAGGACACCTTCTACGCCCGGATCATCGTCAGTGTGGACGGCCGCACCCTGGAGATCGATTCCCGGCCCTCCGACGCGATGGCCCTGGCCGTGCGGGTTGGTGCGCCGATCTACGTCGCCGAGGAGGTGATGGCGGAGGCGGGGATCGTGCCGGAGCAGGACCTGACCGAGGGGGAGGAGGGCGAGGGCTCGGCCTTCGACGAGTTCCTGGGCAGCCTGGATGTAGACGATCTGCCCATCCATTAGCGCACGTTGCGGGTTCCTTATGACCGCTCCTGACAAGACCGTTCCCCATAACGTGGAGGCCGAGGAGGCGGTGCTGGGGTCGCTGCTGATCGACCCCGACGCGCTCTTCCGAGTTGCGCCGTTCCTCCGGCCGGAGGACTTCTACATCCGGAAGAACGGCTGGATCTACGAGGCGATCCTGGCCCTTCACGAGCGCCGAGAGCCCATCGACTTCGTGACCCTGTGCACCGAGCTGGAGGCCCGAGGGCAGTTGGAGGAGGTGGGAGGAGCGGCGTACATCACGCGGCTGATCGATGCCGTGCCCTCCGCCATCCATGTGGAGGCGTACGGTCGCCTCGTCGAGGAGGCCGCCGTCCGCCGACGGCTCATCTCCGCCGCCAGCGACATCGCCCAGTTGGCCTATCGGGAGGAGCAGGGGATCGAGGAGGTGGTGGACCGGGCTGAGCAGGCCCTCTTTGCCGTCTCCCAACGCCGCCTGGTCCGCGAGATGGCCCCTATCCAGGAGGTCATCCGCCAGTACTATGACCGTATCGAGTACCTCTACGAGCACCGGGGGGAGCCGCTGGGGGTGCCGACCGGCTTCGTGGACCTGGACAAGTTGCTGGGGGGGCTCCAGAAGTCGGACCTGATCATCGTCGCGGCGCGGCCTGGCGTGGGGAAGACCTCCCTCTGTCTCTCCTTCGCCCGCAACGCCGCCCGGCTGGGGAAGCACGTCGCCATCTTCAGCCTGGAGATGTCCGCAGAGCAGGTGGTACAGCGGCTGGTCGCCGCGGAGACGGGGATCGACGCCCAGCGGCTGCGGTTGGGTCAGTTGTACGAGGACGAATGGCCCCTCTTCGTCCAGGCCACGGGCGTTCTTTCCGAACTCCCCATCTTCATCGACGACACCCCCTCCATCTCCGCCCTCCAGTTGCGCACCAAGGCCCGTCGCCTCCACGCGGAGCACGGGTTGGACCTGGTGGTGGTGGACTATCTCCAGTTGATGACCACCGATATGCGGGTGGAGAACCGCGTGCAGGAGGTCTCCTATATCTCTCGGATGCTGAAAGGGCTGGCGCGGGAGTTGGATGTGCCGCTGGTCGCCGCATCCCAGTTGTCGCGGGCGGTGGAACAGCGGACGGACAAGCGGCCGGTTCTGTCGGATCTGCGCGAGAGCGGAAGTCTGGAGCAGGATGCGGACGTGGTGATGTTCATTTATCGCGAGGAACTGTACAAACCGGAGACCGAGAAGCAGCACATCGCCGACATCATCGTCGCCAAGCATCGAAATGGCCCCACCGGGGTGGTGCAGCTCTTCTTCCGCCAGCAACTGGCCCAGTTCTTGGACGCGGAGACGCGGATCCAGCCGGTGGAGTTTTCCTAATCAGAGTCACTGGTAGTAGAAATAATTTCGCTTGAGAACCTCTATGGAGGTTAATTCGTGGGTAAGGTAAAACTCTGCGCGGAATTCGATCCCACAGCCGATTTCATCCTCTACGAGGGGAATTGTCTAGATCTACTTCCCCAGATTCCAGACGGGTTCGTTCAACTAGTGGTTACGTCTCCGCCTTATAACTTAGGTAAGCCTTACGAAACCCGGTTAGATATGGAGAAATACCTGGACCAACAACGAACAGTCATTGAGGAATGCGTGCGGGTGTTAAATGACCGAGGCAGCATCTGCTGGCAAGTCGGTAATTACGTGCGCAACGGAGAAATCATCCCACTTGATATCCTCTTGTACCCTATCTTCTCCTCACTGGGGTTGCATCTACGCAACCGTATTGTATGGCACTTCGGACACGGACTGCACGCCACCAAGCGCTTCTCCGGTCGATATGAGGTCATTCTGTGGTTCACCAAAAGCAATGATTACGTCTTTAACCTCGATGCCGTCCGCGTCCCCCAGAAGTACCCTCGCAAGAAGTATTTCAAGGGACCAAAGAAAGGTCAATTGTCAGGCCACCCCTTGGGGAAGAATCCAGGCGATGTGTGGTCTATCCCTAATGTAAAGGCAAACCATGTGGAAAAGACCATTCATCCCTGCCAGTTTCCAGTAGAGTTGATCGAGCGACTGGTCCTAGCGATGACCAATGAAGGCGATTGGGTGTTAGATCCATTTATTGGCGTGGGCACAACGGCTATCGCGGCTCTCATGCATCAGCGGAAGGCTATTGGAGCCGAAATTATGCCTGAGTACGTGGAAGTCGCAAAAGAACGAATACGATTGGCAGAGGAGGGACGACTACGTATCCGGCCAATGGAGAGACCCGTTTACGACCCCGGAGCGCCCTCCGCAAACATTCCACCGAAGATCGTACATTTAGGGAAATCGCCAACTCAACTCCAATTACTTGAAGAAGACATCGAATACACCACCCAACAAAGGAGGCAACAATGAGGGTGGTGTACGAATATTCCCATCTGGGTGGCGCCGAGATCCTGAAGGTGCGTTATCCAGAACACGAACATGAGATATACGAGGTAATTGCCGAGGTTAAAGCGACGAGGAGCAAAGTAAGCAAAGAGAAGACTCAGCGCGGTAGATTGCTCTACTCGCCCAAGGATATGAATCGCCAGTTCCGGGAGGGATTCGCAGCACGAGGATATCGGGAATTGCGAGACACCTATACGATTACGCTCCCCAACAGCGATGTGCGGATTCCAGGAGCCTTCAAACAGATCGACTTTGTAAAGGACCGAGTCCTTGTTGAAGTACAGTTTGGAAAGTACGCCTTCATGTTCTACGACATGGCGAAGTTTCAATACTTCTTCAACGAAAATAAAGCGGACGTAGGGGTCGAGATCGTACCGTGCCATGCCTTGAAGAGACAGATGTCCAGCGGCGTATCTTACGGTGAGCAATTGGTGTATGACATCGAACGGCTCAAGAGGCACTTTCCTGCAGTACCGGTTAAGGTAATTCTGATAGATGTCGATTAAAGATCCCCTCCTTGAGGCAAGGAATGAAAATCTTCAGCGGTTTCTCTCCGGGCAAGACCCGTAACGTCATTCTTCCGGAGGATGTTTTTACCCGGCTTCTTCCAATCATCGATGACCTTGACGAAGTCAAAGTCACTCTCTACGTTCTCTACCGACTGGCTCGGCAGTCAGGTCGGGTCAAATACATGTACCACCACGATTTGCTAAATGATCCCGTCCTGTCAAGCAGTCTGCCAGGTATGGCATCTATTGAAGCCGCCCTCGACCGGGCGGTAGAACGAGGGACGCTACTGCGGGCCGAGGCGGAGATCGACGGACGACGGGAGGTAGTGTACTTCGCCAACACGCCCCGCGGACGGGCGGCGTTGGAAGCGCTGCGCCGGGGCGAGCCGTTGCCGGAGGTCGCTTCCCCTCCTCGACCCAATATCTTCGTCCTCTACGAGGAGAACATCGGTCCGCTGACCCCCCTGATCGCCGAGGAGTTAAAAGAGGCGGAGGAGACCTACCCCGCCGAGTGGATCGAGGCGGCCTTCCGGGAGGCGGTAGCGCTGAACAAGCGGAGTTGGCGGTACGTCCGGGCCATCCTGGAGCGATGGCGCAGCGAGGGGAGGAGGGATGAAACGGATCGACGAGGTGACAAGGACGATAGCCGCCGGTATCTCGAAGGGAAGTACGGCGAGTACATCGAGCATTAAGGAAGCAGGAGGCGGGGGGCAGGAGAGCAAGGAGGAGGTGTGCCCCTACTGCAAAGGGCTGGGGTACGTGCGGGCCGACGTGCCGGTGGGCCACCCTGACTTCGGGAAACTCCTCCCCTGCACTTGTCGCCTGGCGGAGATGGCCCAGCAGCGCGTTGAGCGGCTGCGGGCTCTGGGGAACCTGGACGCCCTGGCCCATATGACCTTCGACACCTTCGTGCCGGAAGGACACGGCCTACCCCCGCAGAAGCAGGAGAACCTGCGCCACGCCTACGAAACGGCCCGGGCGTTCGCCGAAAATCCCTCCGGCTGGTTGCTGATCAAGGGGGGCTATGGGTGCGGCAAGACCCACCTGGCGGCCGCTATCGCTAACCGATGCGTCGAGCGGGGGCAGCCGGTGCTCTTTGTCACCGTCCCCGATCTTCTGGACCACCTGCGGGCTACCTATGGCCCCGCCAGCACCGTCACTTACGACGAGCGGTTCGAACAGGTCCGCACCGCGCCGGTGTTGATCCTGGACGACCTGGGCACCGAGGCGCCCACCTCCTGGGCCCAGGAGAAACTGTTCCAGATCCTGAACTACCGGTACAACGCCCGACTGCCGACCGTCATCACCACCAACCACGAACTGGAGGAGATCCCCCTGCGGATCCGCTCCCGGCTGGTCGATCCCGACCTGACCCAGATCGTTGCCATCCTCGCCCCGGATTACCGTCAGGTAGGCGTCTCCTCCGAGGATTCGGAACTGAGCAGTCTCCACCTCCACGACCATCAGACCTTCGACACCTTCGATCTGCGAAAGAGGGAACTGCCGAGGGAGGCGGTGGAGAACCTGCGCCGGGCGGTGGAGATTGCGCGGGCGTTCGCCCAGGAGCCCGAAGGATGGCTCATCTTCACCGGCAAGCACGGCTGCGGCAAGACCCACCTGGCAGCCGCCATCGCCAACGAGCGGGTCCGCCAGGGATACCCTGCCCTCTTCGTCTTCGTCCCCGACCTCCTGGACCACCTGCGGGCCACCTTCGGCCCCCATAGCCTGATCCCCTTCGACAAGCGGTTCGAGGAGGTGCGGCGGGCTCCCTTCCTCATCCTCGACGCGCTGGGGACCGAGTCGGCGACGCCGTGGGCGCGGGAGAAGCTGTACCAGATCTTCGAGTACCGGTACAACGCCCGCCTGCCCACCGTCATCACCACGGCCCTCCCCATTAAGGAGTTGGACCCCCAACTGGCGACCCGGATGGCGGACGAGAGCCGTTGCAGACGCTTCGCGATCCTGGCACCTCCCTACCTGGGAGGCGCACGGCGACGGAAGAGGCGGAAGAAGCAGGGGTAAACGTGAAGTGCGGAGGGGACCCAAGGTCGAGACCCCCTCCGCCTCCCTGTGGCGGGTGGCTTAAAGGGCGGGGAGAGCGATACAGAAGAGGGATCCCTTGCCGGGTATCCCTTCGCTTTCTACCCAGACCCTCCCTCCGTGCTCTCGTACGACGGCCTGGACCAGGCTCAGTCCCAACCCTGTCCCGGCGATCCTCTCCGTCCCGGGCTGGTGCACCCGGTAGAATTGCTCGAAGATGTGGGGAAGTGCCTCTTTGGGGATTCCCACCCCTGTGTCCCGCACGGTGAGGATTACCTCGTCTTCCTCTCGGCGAACCTGGACCCAGATCTCCCCGCCTGAGGGGGTGTATTTGATCGCGTTGTCAAGCAGATTGACGATGACCTGGGTAAGCAGGTACCGGTCCCCTTTCACCAGCAGAGGCTCCTCCGGGATCTCCGTCCACAGTCGCAGCCGCTTCATCTCCGCGCGGAACCGCTGTTCCTGCACAACCTCCTGCGCCAGTGCCGCTAGGTCCACCGGTGCCTCCCGGATGACCTGAGCCGCTTCGATCCGCTCCAGCCCCAGCAGGTTGTCGATCAGCTGCTCCATCGTCTTCAGGTTCTTGGTCACACGGGAGGCCAACTGCTCCTGATACCCCGCGAGTTCGAGGTCCTCCAGCAACACCTCAAAGAAGCCCTTGGCGAGGTGAAGGGGGTTGCGCAGATCGTGAGAGGCGATCCGGATCATCCGTGACTTCAACTCGCTCAGCTGATGGAGGGCGGTCACGTCGGCCATCGTCGTCACGTAGCCGATCTGCTCCCCCTGCCCGTTGGTCACCGGGGTGATATGGGCCACCAGGGCGCGCCCATCGCTCAGTTCGATCTCCGTGGTCTCCTCCCGGTAACTCTCACCGGACATAAGGTGCTGGATCGCCTCGCCGATGCTGGCGTGGGGCACGATCTCGGTCAGGGGACGACCGATGGCCTCCTGTTCCGGAACGCCGAAGAGCACCTCCACTGCCCGGTTCACCAGGCGGACCCGCCCGTCCAGGCTGGTCACGATGATGGCGTGATCCACGCTGTCCAGCACGGTGCGCAGGTACTCTCGGTTCCTCTCGATCTCCCGGAACAGCCGGGCGTTCTCCAGCGCTACCGCTGCTTGGTTGGCGAGGGCCATCAGCAGATCCTGGTCTTCCTTCGTGAAGGTGTACGGAGTGTAACTCTGGATGCAGATGGCCCCGACCACCTTGCCCTTGACCATCATCGGGACTCCCAGCAGGGATTCGGCCGGCTTGCCGGTCCCCCCTGTGGTCAGGTCGATCCCTAGCGCTTGGATCTCCTCGATGGTGTGGGCCAGCAAGGGGCGGCGATGTTCGATCAGCCAGGCGGCGACGCCCTCGCCGGGGCGGTAAGGCCGTCGGACGGGGGGATAGCGGACCCCTTCGTCGTAGATGACCTCGTAGGCCAGCTCCTGCCGTTCTGGGTCGTAGATGGCGACCCAAAAGTTGCTCGCGTCGATCAGTCGACCGATACCCTCCCGTATCAGATCCAGCAACGGCCTGAGTTCCTCGGAGGAGCCGATGAACATCCCGGCCCGGCTCAGTGTGTCCAGTGCCGCCACCTGTCGCTCCAGCACTTCCTGTGCCTGGCCCAACCGCTGGGCCAGGAAGCCGACGATGAGCAGGGGCAGGACAAGCAGGGTCAGTACCAGCGGGCCAGCGTGGGAGTAAGCGACGGCCATGGCTGCCCCGCTGGGCATCATCGCCATTTCAATAAGGAAAGTGCGGGGGGCGATGCGGGTGAGGTAATCTCTGGCCGAGAAGCCCTGCAGGTGGCGGCCCCATGTCATGATCAACCGGTTGGTGATGCCGACGACCAGGGCAAGGAAAAGCACCTTGCCCAGTTCAACGGCCTCCAACCGGAGCAGGGGAACCTCACCACCGATGGCCTGGTACGCGTACCCGCCCGCCAGCCAGATCAGCGCGAACATTCCCCCCGAGCCGGCGGCAAAGTAACTGCTTCGGCGGCGTACGGTGATCTCGTCCAGCACCGTGCCCAACCCGGCGACCCACG
Source organism: uncultured Anaerolineales bacterium (assembly GCA_964580565.1). Taxonomy (GTDB): domain Bacteria; phylum Chloroflexota; class Anaerolineae; order B4-G1; family DUEL01; genus DUEL01. Next base: position 7,442 of record CAZOLN010000018.1, on the reverse strand, counting down.
CGGCCGCGGCTGGCCCGAAGAGGAGGGTGCAGGCCAGGCAAACGGGCCCTTCGAAGGAGTGATAGACCCCCCTGTGGATGCGGAAGGAGAGGGAGTGCAGAGCCCAGGTCGCGGGGAGGAAAACGAGCGTAAGGAGAGGAACTGCCGGGAGAGGGACCTGATGGGCTACGCTGAGGAGTGCTACGGTGGCCCCCCCGGCAAGCGACCAGCAGAAGATCTGGAAGGGCCGCGGAGATTCCTGGGTCGATGCCATCGCGTCTTCATTTTATCACATTAGCCGAGGGTCGCCAATAGACTTTTTTTCCTACTGCGCCCTCTCAAAAGATCAACTTACGCCGCAGCCTGGCCCGCCGTCTTTCCAGCGCTTCGAGGGCGCGCTCCCGGCGAGGGCCCGGCGGCCAGCGTCGGGCCCGGGCCAGGGCGACCTCCGTCCAGCGAAGTGCCAGATCCAGGCGAGGGATGTGCCACTCGAAGGTCTTGGCCAGTTCCACAGGGGCGAGGACCCCTGTGGGATCCTCCACCGCCATCTGCTGCCACCACTCCACCGCCTCCTCCCGCCGCCCGGCCCGTTTCAGGAGCAGGGCCAGATCGCGCAGTGCGCGGGGACGGAGGTGGGGAGGTAGCCCGGAGGCCAGGGCCTGGCGGAGGATCCACTCTGTGTCTTCTTTCTCGCCCCATCGGGCCAACGCGTAGAGATCTGGGCCCTCCAGCCCTTCCGTCGTCGTGATGGCCAGGCCCAGCCGCGCCGCCAGCGTCACCATGCTCAGCACGTCGATCCGGTTGTGGTAGAGGATGCGGGGGATCTCCCGCGCGTCCCCCGTGCGGAGGTAGTCCAGATAGATGCGGGGGATGACGCCGCTGGGGATGTCCGCCTGATCCCGCTCCACCCCCAGCACCTCCCGCTCCAGCGCTCCCAGGGCGCACGAGGTCAGCCGGAACCGCCACAGGCGACGGGAAGGCGGCAACAGGTCCAGATGGGGGACCGCCGCCAGGGGGAACGGTTGCCGCGCCAGGATGAACCGGTTCTCCAGGATCGGCACGTCGAACCCGCGGCCGTTGAAGGTGATCAGCGCCTCGAAGCGGGGCAGGAGGTCGGCCAGGAAGTCGATCATCGCTGGCTCGTCGCCGGGGTCGCGGAGGAAGACCTGGACCGTTCGGAACCGATCTCGCTCGAAGAACCCCAGCCCGACCAGGAAGGCCATCGTCCCCGTTCCCCCGGAGAGGCCGGTGGTCTCCGTATCCAGGAAGAGGGTGCGTCCGAGGTCGACGTCGGCCAGACCGGGTTCGCCCCCCAGCAGGGACAGGGCGGTCGGATCCAGGTCGAGGAAGGCTGCCAGCGGCAGGCTGCCGTGGTGGTGGTGGATCGGCAGGACCTCGTCGACGAGAAGGCAGCGACCGCGAGAGGTTTCGTGGAATCGTCCCCGGACCACGCTCTCGAGGGAGACGCGGCGCCGCCGGGAGGGGCGCAGCGCCTTTGCACCTCGCACCACCCCCAACCGACGAAGCCGTTCCCGCAGGTCCTCCCGCCGGTCCGGATTCCGCATCTTCATCGTAAGGAATTATACGGGGAGAGGGTGGGGAGGCAAACGGGGGAGAGCGCGGGTTGCTCCTCCTCTCATCCGTGTTATAATCCCGCCGATCTCTCTCGGAGCCGGAGCGTCGATCTTGAAACGGGAAACCCGCTTGCTCCTGGCCCTCCTCCTGTTGGCCTTCGGGCTACGGGTGTGGAGATTGGCCGAGCATAACATCTGGTGGGACGAGGGGGTGAGCACCTGGCTCGTCCGGCGTCCGGTGGGCGCGATCCTGGATTGGACCGCCCACGACGTCCACCCTCCCCTCTATTACCTCCTGCTGAAGGGCTGGTGGTTGCTGTCCGGCGAGGGGGAGTTCGTGTTGCGCTTCCCTTCCGTTGTGGCCGGCGTCCTGGGGGTGGCCGTTGCCTACGGGTTGGGGCGGGCGCTGGGCGGGCGTCGCGCTGGGCTGCTGACCGCCCTCTTCCTCGCCCTCTCCCGCTTCGCCGTCTCCTGGTCCCAGGAGATGCGGATGTATATCTGGGCCGCGCTGCTGGCCACCGGCGCGCTCTGGGCTGCCTTCCGCCTGTGGGAGGGGCGGGGGCGACGGGCGTGGCTCGCCTACGTGTTGACGACGGCTGGCGGGCTCTGGACCCTCTACCTCACCATCTCCGTACCGATCATCGCCAATCTGGCCTTCCCCGTGGTCTGGCTGCGGAAAGGCCGACCGCGCCGTCTGCTGGTCCGATGGGCGACGGCCCAGTTGACCGCCGCCCTCCTCTACCTCCCCTGGCTGGCTTATGCCCTCCCCCGCATTCCCACTTGGTCCACCGCCGAGCCGTTCCCCCCATCCCTGTTCATCCGCCTCTACGCCACGATGCTCACGATGGGGGTCTCCGTCAACCTGGAGGCCTACGCCTTGCCGGTGCTGGCGGCCTTCGCGGTGCTGGTTCCGGGGTTGGTCGTCCTGTGGCGGACCCGCCACCGGCCGGAGCAGGCGGCCGGGCTGACGATGCTTCTCCTCGGGCTGACCCTACCCGCGGCGGTCGTTTACATTGTCTCCCTCCCCATTCATATTTACTACTCTCCCCGGATCGCCCCCCGCTACCTCTTGCCTCTCTCCGCCTGTTACTACGGCCTGCTGGGCTGGGGGTTGGCGACGCTGGCGCGGGAGCGGCGGTGGATGGCGGGAGCAGGGCTGGCCCTGGTGGTGGGCGTGGCGGTGGGCGGCCTGGCGTCCTTCTATCCCGACCGGGTCCGGAGGGACGACTACATCGGCCTCGCCGCCGCCCTCCGCGACCATCGCCAGCCCGGTGATGAGGTGGTCCTTCACACGGACAGGGACTGGCCCGTCTTCGCCGCCCACTACGCGGGAACGTGGCGGGGGGTGCCTTTCGGAGCGCCGATGGACCCTGAGGCCGCCGATGCTCTGCTGCGTCCTCTCTGGGGCCGCAGCGAGGGGGTCTGGCTGGTGATAACGCCGGACGCGCTCCGCGCCGACCCCCATCAGGCGGTACGGTCTTGGCTGGAGGCCCGCGCGGTGGCCTCCGCCACGTGGGAGTTCGGGGAAAGCACCCTCACCCTCTACGCCCGCACCGCCGAACGGGCCGCGTCCTTGTACGATCTGGGGCCCGACTTCGTGCCGCCGGACGGCCCCCGGGCTGAGATCGCTCCCGGTGTCCTCCTCCTTGGCGCGAGGGTCCCTCTTCCCCGCTATCGGACGGGGGACGTTGTGCATCTCTCGCTCTACTGGGACCGACCGCCCGAGGAGGGGATCACGGTGGAGATGGAGGGCGAGGTTCGACGGGAGGCGGCCTTTGGCCCCCCGCCGGCCCACGTCGGCCCCACCCGCCAGCAGATCGACCTCCTCCTCACCCCCGATCTTCCCGGTGGTCGCTACCGGCTGCTCCTGCGGGTGGATGGTGGGCAGGCGGTGGAGGTGGGCCGTTTCGCCCTGGTGCGCCGGACCCCCGAGGCGGCGGTCGCCCCGGAGGAGATCCCCCATCCCCTAGACCTCCGCCTGGGGGAGTCCATCCGGCTCGTGGGTTACGACCTGCCCCGGGCGGTGGTGGAGCCGGGTGGGGTGGTGGAGTTGACCCTCTACTGGCAGGCGATGGAGCCGGTGGGGGAGCGGTACAAGGTCTTCACCCACCTGATGGGTCGGACCTACAACGCGGCCACCGGCAACCTGCTCTGGGGGCAGCAGGACAACGAGCCGGTGAACGGGCAGGTTCCCACCACCCAGTGGCCCCCCGGCGTGGTCATCGCCGATCCTTACCGCATCCCCGTCGCGCCGAACGCCCCTCCCGGCCTCTACACCGTCGAGGTCGGCCTGTACGGGCTGGTGGACGGGGAGCGGCTCCCCGTCTTCGGCCCCGACGGGGAGCCGCTGGGCGACGCCGTCATCCTGACCCAGGTGGAGGTGCGGAGCCCGTAATCCTACCGCCCTGCTACGTTCCTCGGGGAGGGGTTCCAACTGATGTAGAAGTCCCTGGAGCAGTCGTCCCGGTCCGCGTCCGGCGGGTAACGCTTGAGGGAGGCGCCGAAGGGGAAGGTGTCCTCCGCCGCGAGCGGGTACGGGACCACGCCCGCGCGGGTCGATCCGCCCCAGGCCACGCTGTCCACCCTGGCTCCGTCCGCCCCCAGGAGCAACACCTCGTCCTGATCGTTGCCCAGCGCCAGCCCGAACCCCTCCCACGATCCCACCGGCGAGAGGTCGGGCACCGTCGGATCGCAGTTCGTCCACTCATAATCGGGGTTGAACCCGTACTCGGCCGAGAAGTGGGTGGCGCAGGCGGCGATGACGATCGCCTGATCGTGGAGCAGCCGAGCCTCCCTCGGGAAGGCGTATCGGCCGTCGCCGTAGTCGCCCGCCGCCAGCGCGTCTCCCAGGGTCCAACCACCGATGGATAGGGTACGGCCGGGGTTGTACAGTTCGACCCATTCGTGCCCGGCGTCGACGCCCGTCGGGTTGATGAAGACCTCGCTGATCAACGGGTGGTCGGCAGGCGGGACGTAGTCGCGCGCGATCCAGGGTAGGAAGATGTGATGGACGAGCGGAGCGCGGGCCTGCGCCCAGTCGTTTTCGAAGACCTCCATTGCCCGGTCGTATGCCGCCGTCGAGTGGAACTGGATCGCGACCTCCCGGTTGCGCTTGTTGGAGGTCTCGGTGCCGTTGATGCTGCCTAGATGGATCCACCGTCCCTCCTTCAGAGCGACGAGGAAGGTCTTGGCGTGGATCCCCAGCCCGGCGACGTTGCCGAGCCGACAGGCGAGATCCAACCCTTCCTGGTCGGCGATCCGGTTGAGGCGCATGCACGTCTCGGTGTTGTTGCCGTCGTCGTAGTACCCGTCGAGGAGGAGGCGGACCGACGCACCCTGTCGTGCTGCCGTCACCAGCGCCTGGAGGCGGGGGTTGAGCCCAACGTCGCCTGCGCCGTCCGTCCATGTGTACGGCTCGCTCATCTGCATCCCCGCGACGGCGTCCCCCGGCCCAGCCTGAAGGAGCAGCCCTAGCAGGCCATCTCGGTTCCGCAGCGCGTTCTCCGGGGCTTGGAGCACCGTGAGATCGGCCGCCGCCGTCGCCACCGCCGCGGTGAAGGGGGCGGAGTAGGTGGTCCAGTCCGGATCCGGTAGCGGGAGGAAGTTCGGGTCGTCGAGGACGAAGGGGTCGACGCCGTAGGGAACCAGGTCGGCGTGGCGGGCCGGGTCGCAGTCGCGGGCGAAGATCGCCCTCAGGCGGGCCGCCACGTCGGGGCTCCGCACCGCCACGACGAAGCCGCGGTGCCCCTGCGTGCCGTTCTCCTTCCGGTCGGAGGGCATCCCCCGGCTGCCGAAGTTCTCCGTGGAGACCAGTGCTACCTCCCCATCTACGACGGCGAACTTGGCGTGCTGGTAAAGGTAACGGGTTGGGCTGCTGTAGAGGAAGTAGACGGCGCCGTTAGGGTGGTTGTGAATGCGCTCGGCGATCCACAGTTCGGTCTTCCGGTCCGCAGTGGACCACCCCACCGGCCCGCCTTCCAGGAGCACCGTCACGGCCACACCGGCCTGGAGACGGCGGCTGATGACCTCGTAGAGGGGGACGCTCTCGAAGGTGTAGGCCTCGATGAGGATGCTCTCCCGTGCCGAGGCCAGCGTCTGCGAGACCAGGCTCAGCGAGCCCTCCGGGGCGACGGCCAGGGTGACCGGCGCGGTGGAAGTCGCGACGGCGGGGAAGAAGAACGTCTCCAGGTCCCATCCGGGGTAGCGGAGCTTCCGCCCGTCGACGGGGTCCTCCGGGTCCTGGGCCCAATCGGCAGCGGTGTCGGTATCTGGGACGGGAAGGCCGGTGGCCTCGTCCAGTTTCCGGTAGAGGACCTGTCCGGCGGCGTGACCCGCATAGGGGTAGGGCACGGCGGGGCCGGTCCATCCGGTCTCGGCGGAGCCTGTGCCGTAGGCGAGGACGTCCACCGGGCGGCCGGCGTCGTCGAGCAGGTAGACAGCCTCTCCGCTGTCGGTGAAGCCGGGCCAGGAGCCCTCCAGCAGCGGCACGGGCCGCGCCGCGGCCGTGCTCGCCCAGTCGGCGTCGAACCCCCAGGCGGTGTAGAAGCCGTCGCCGTCCTGGGCCAGCCAGAGGATGCGGCCGGGGCCGATGCGGGCTCCGGCGGGGAGGCAGGCGCGGCTGGTGGAGGAGAGCCGGTCGTCCAGGCACCAGCCGGAGAGGGTGACGGTGTACGGCCCCTGGTTGATGAGCGCTGCTGCCTCGCCTCCGTTCCCGTAGTTGACCGGCTCCAGTGCGTAGAGCCGGACGTGGGGGAGGAGCGGCCCGGCCCAGGAGGCGGTCGAGGTGCGTCCGGCCTGTTCCGTCGCCGTGGCGACGTTGATGAGCGTGCCGGTCAGGTCGGGGGCGACGTGGACGGTGAGCGTGATGAGGTGAAGGGTGCCACCTGGCAGGTCTCCCAGGTCCCACACCAGGGTGCGGCTGGAGGGGCGGGTGAAGGAGAAGGGGGAGGTCTGGGTGACGAAGGTGAGGCCCGCCGGCAGGCGGTCGGTGAGGACGACGGAGGGGATGGCGAGGTCGCCGGTGTTGCTGACGAGGAGGCGATAGGTGAGGGGAAGGCCCGGCGTGGCGAAGGCGGGACCTTCTTTAAAGAGGGCCAGGCCGGGGACGATGTAGCAGGAGTTCCGGGCCTTGGGGGTGCCGTTGATGGGGTTGCCGTCGGCGTCGTGCCCGTTGCGGGTGAGCCCGTCGTTGGCGCACCAGTTGGCGTCCGCGTCGGACGCCGTGGGGTCGATCCGTTCCATCGTGCGGTGATCGGGCGTTCCGGTGCCCTCGGGCCAGTCGCCTCCGTCGCCGTTGGCCGTGTCGATGACCGTGCCCAGCCCGTCGGTCAGGGTGAGGATCTCACCGGTGTTGGCGAGGCCGGAGCCGAAGGGAGCGGTGAGGTCGGCCGGGACGTCGCTCACCGTCGAGTCGTCCGTGCGTTCGATGAGGTAATACCCGTGTGGTGGCACCTCGCCGGCGAGGACGAGGTTGAGATCGTCGTCGTCCACCAGGTGCCAGCCGTCCAGCGTGACCGTCGTGCCGGTGGTGTTGTAGAGTTCGATCCACTCGTCGGCGTAGGATGCCGCCGTCCCACCCCAGGCCACCTCGTTGATGACCACGTCGCCGGGCTCGACGGCGGGGGCGCGGGCCGAAGCGGCCTCGGCCGGACCGTGGAGGCTGGCCCAGAGGGCCAACAGGATCAGGACACCGGAGAGAGAGGAGACGAGGAGCCCATATCGACGGATTCCCGTCTGCGGTGTTGGCTGCGTTGTCTGCATCGTTGTCGGCCTCCTTGCAAAGGGCGGTTGCATTGTAGCACAGCGGGAGAGGGGCGTCAAGGTTCCCCCGGCGGCGATGTCGAGGGCTACTTGCATTTCCACCCGTTTTGTGGTAACCTGAAAATCGCA
>CAZOLN010000017.1:18659-30957 GCA_964580565.1 uncultured Anaerolineales bacterium | reverse complement strand
GACATCGGTGTTCATCTCCGCCCTGGTAGCCAAGCACCAGATTTGGACATGAGCCTAAGATTGTAGGAGACCTCTGTACTCTCGTCGCCAGCCTCCTCCCCCGTCATATCACTCCCCTCTTCCTCGCCGACGCCAGCTTCGGCCAGACCGAATTCATCCGCTGGCTCCAGCAGCACTGCTTCCCCTTCGTCATCCGCCTCCGCCCTGATACCCTGGTCCACTACCGAGGCCGCACCCTCCCCCTCCGCGCCTTCGATACCATTGATGGAGCCTCCATCTTGCTCTCCAACGTCCTCTACCGCAGCCAGAGCCCCGTCCCCCTCAACATCGTCATCAGCTGCCGGGGAGACTCTGTCTGGTTCTTGGGAACCTCCTTCTCCGACGCCGAACAGACCGTCGCCTGGTACAAGAAACGGTTCTGGATTGAAATGTTCCGAGATCTTAAGAGCACCCTCGGCTTCCGCCAGGCCCGCCTCCTGCTGGGGTACCAACTCCCTATCTGATCCTCTCCTTGATCGGCCTGCGCGTCCCCAAGCACTGGCAGCGGTACCTCTCCCCCCGCTCTCAGCTCAGCATCCTCTGGCTGGGCCTCCAGGCACTCGCCCTTCTGCAGAAACCAAGACACCGCAACGTATGGCGTCGCCGAATCTGGCCTGCCCTACTCCTCGAAAGTCGGACATAGTCAGGTAGGAGCCAGGACGAGGGCATGGAGAAGGGAGTAGCGAAGACCGGTAGCCCATCTTGGGTGAAAACCCATGGGCCAGCATAGCCCGAAAGATGACACCACCTCCCATATCCGGCGTGCCCCATTCCCTCCAGTGGCTACCTCCCTTGGGCGCAACCCGTGGGTGGGAGCCAATTTTGTGCATAGAAGCCTCATAGTTCCATCTGTAGATTGTCGACAAATCATCAGTCGATTGTTGACAAACCTGCCCTTAGGTGGTAAAATGTATAAGCGCTCATCCTGGTCTCCGTCAGGGAGTTCGTCCGGGGTCCGAGAATCCATGGAAATGGAAAGGAGTATTAGAGATGCCCTCACCTACCATATCTGATGTCCGTGCCAGGGAGGTCATAGACTGTCGAGGTTTCCCCACGATTGAGGTGGATATCTGGGTGGATGGAGAGCTCGCCGGGCGTGCGATTGCCCCAGCAGGACGGTCGACCGGAAAGCGAGAGGCAGTCGAGCTTCGGGACGGGGGCTCACGATGGGGTGGCCAGGGCGTTACCAAGGCTGTACAGGGGGTGATGGAGATCATCAGGCCGGCGTTGCTCGGGCAAGATCCTCGCGACCAGCGCGGGATAGATGCGCTGTTGTGTGAGCTGGATGGCACCCCGAACAAGTCGAGACTGGGCGCCAACGCTACTTCCGCTGTGTCCCTGGCGGTGGCCAGGGCGGGTGCACATGTGAGCGGGCTTCCCCTGTACAAGTACATAAACGCCAACGCGCATGTCATACCGGTACCCCTTGTCAATCTTATCAACGGTGGCAAATTGACGTCCAACGATCTGGAGATCCAGGAGTTTATCGTCATCCCGGTCGGGGCCAAGGACCTCAGAGAGGGCCTCCAGATCTGCTACGAAATCAACTTGATCCTGCACGATTTGATCGTCGACAAATTCGGCAAGATAGCCGCGAACGTGGGCGACGAGGGGGGATTTGCTCCTCCCATGAGAGGGGTGTGGGAGCCGATGAAAATGCTCTCCACGGCTGTCAAAGCCTCCGGATATGCGGACAAGATCGTCTACGGAATGGATGCAGCGGCGAGCCATTGGTACGACTGGGAGAAGGGCGTGTATCGAATGAATGGGGAGGAGTTGACGCGGGACGAGGTCATCCAGATGTACGTCGATCTTTGTGAGGCGTACCCTGTTGCCTCTATCGAGGATCCCCTCATGGAGGACGATCTTGAAGGGTATGTCATCCTGACCGAGAAGCTCGACGGCGTTCAGATCGTGGGGGACGATCTTTTCACGACCAACATCGAGTACATCAAGCGAGGCGTTGAGGCTGGCGCTGCGAACGCGGTCTTGTGGAAGTTCAACCAGGTTGGCACGTTGAGCGAGGCCCTTGATGCGGCGGAATTCGCCTATCGTTCCGGATACGGCGTTCAGGTTTCCGAGAGATCGGGTGAGACGGAGGACACTTCGATCGCCGACCTCGCTGTGGCTCTCAACGCAGGGCAGATCAAGACCGGAACGACACGGAGCGAAAGGACTGCGAAGTACAACCGGTTGCTGCGCATCGCTGAGGAACTGGGAGACCAGGCGTATTATCCCGGTGCCAACTTCCGCCGTCCTATCTAGTTGTGAGGCATCATGCGCCAGGCTGACAACTACCGCTATATTCACAACTGGCGGGAACTGACCGGGCACGGTAGCACAGAACTGCGCCGGAGTGCTTTGGACATTGTGGAGCACGCCTTATGGGCCGCCGACCCCTACGTTGCGGTACGCCGTCTGCTCCAACGGGATGGTGATATCCTGAGGATAGGCGACCTGACGTTGGACCTGGATCGGTACGAGCGTGTCTTCGTCCTCGGCGCGGGTAAGGCGTCGCGAGGGATCGCAAAGGCGTTGGAGGAGGTGCTGGGAGACCGCATTGTAGACGGCGTGTTTGTGCTGAAGAAGGGAGATAGCGTCAATCTTGAGCGCATCAACGTGATCTATGCCGGCCATCCCATCCCGGACGAGGACAGTGTCCGCGGTGCGATGGCCCTGATGAGATTGACGGAGGGTCTCACGGAGAGAGACTTGGTGTTTGCGGGTATCACCGGGGGGAGTTCAGCCTTGCTGGCGCTCCCCGCGGAGGGCATATCTTTGGAGGACCTCCAGGAGGTGAATCGGATCCTTCTCACGTGTGGCGCCGATATTTTCCAGATCAACGCGGTGCGCAAACATTTGTCCCGAATCAAGGGAGGACGGCTGGCAGAAAGGATTCTTCCGGCCACGTTGATCAATCTGACGGTCTCCGACGTAGTGGGTGACCAACTGGACTATATTACCGGCCCCACCGTTCCAGACACATCGACCTTTGACGACGCGCGGGCGGTGCTGGACGCGTTTGGGCTGTGGGATGCCTTCCCGCCTGCTGCCGCCGAGTGGTTGCGTCGTGGCGGGGAGGAATGGGAGACGCCCAAGGATTTCGAGGGCTTGCCTCTGTACTCGTTCGTCGTGGTTCCTGGGGACGCGGCATGTCGCGGCGCTCTTGAGCGGGCCAGAGCCCTTGGTTTCAATGCCCTCATCCTCACCTCGATGTTGGAGGGAGAGGCGAAGGATGCAGGGCTCTTTTTTGCGTCGATCGCGAAGGAGATCTTGACGCATGGGAGGCCCTTTGCCCGTCCCTGCGCGATAATCGCGGGAGGGGAAAATGTCGTCACCGTCGATCGCGATGCGAAGGGCGAAGGCGGACCGAATCAGGAGTTCGCTCTTGCCGCTGCCATAGGAATCGCCCGGCTTTCTGAGGTCGCGGTCGTTTCGATCGATACGGACGGTTCGGATGGCATCAGCGAGTTCGCTGGCGGCTTGGTCGATGGCAATACACAATCCGCGGCGGAAGAAGTGGGGCTTGACCCGTTCAGGGGGCTTCGTGACCACGATGCGGCGGGTGTGCTTAGGGCAGTCGGAGACGGTATCGTCACCGGCGCAACGGGTACGAACGTCAACGACCTTAAGGTCTTGCTGGTGGCATAAGGCGGTTGGGATCCTGAAAGATGTGCCGGGGTTCACGGGCCTTCTATTATAGAATCGGCGTGGCTCCCACACTCACCGAAACGTGAAGGAGGTGATTCGATAGAGGGAGATCTAGAATCCGCGGCGATAAGCCAATGACCGGAGGGCGCCCTAGCGAAGCGTTGCCTTAGAAGAAGGAGGTCAGGAAAAATGAAAGCATGGTCCAAGTTCGTGCTCCCTGCCCTGCTTGTGCTTGCTGTCTTGGTTTCCGCATGCCAGTCGCCGTCGACGGCGACCCCCACGGAGCCTCCCACGGAAACGGAAGAAGCCAAGACGCGGGTGGCAGTGCTATTTCCAGGGGTGGTCTACGACAACTCCTGGAACCAGGCGGGGTACGAGGGGCTCATGAAGGCCCAGGAGGAATGCGGCATCGAGGTTGCTTACACGGAATCCGTGGGGCAAGAGGAACAGGAGGAGGTCTTCCGAAACTACGCTCAGGAAGGGTATGACATCGTCATCGGTCACGGTGGCGAGTTCTATGACGCCGCCAGTGTGGTTGCGCAGGAGTTCCCCGATACCAACTTCGTGATCATCAACTCGAAGCACGCCGGCGGGAACGTCAGTTCGGTGGTGGTGGACTACTTCGAGACGTGGTATCTGGCGGGCGTTCTCGCCTGCAACATGACGAAGAGCAACAAGGTTGCTATGGTCTTGGCGCTGGACCTGCCGCACCTGAGGGATGCCCAGCAGGGGTTCAGGATGGGCGCACAGACGTGTGGCAAAGAGGTCGAGGTCGAGACTGTGTTTACGGGCAGCTTTACCGATGTGAACAAGGCTCACGAGGCAACTGTCGCTCTGGTCAACGCGGGGGTGGATGTCCTCATCCACCATATGGACACCGCGGACGTCGGGATGTTCTCCGCCGCTGAGGATGCCGGTGCCTACTGCATCGGTGCCTATCGCGATCAGAGGGATGTGTCGCCCTGCGTGATCGCCAGCGTTGTCGGTGGGCCCGTCACACAGATGTACCAGGCCGCCTGCGGAATGTACCTGGACGGACAGGTTCACACCTTGACTTTGGCGACCGGCTCTGAGCTTATCCTGACGGACCGGGTTCCAGAGGAGGTCCAACAGAAGGTGGCTGAAGCCAAGGAGGCGTTGCTCCGCGGCGAGATCCAGCGGCCCGAGTCCGAGGAGTGAGTCAAGAGGCAAGATGGAGGTGCCCAGATTATTGGGCACCTCCTCTTACTGTTCTGTTTCCGGTGAGTGTGGGAGCGGACCTCAAGGTCGCTCCACGGGTCGTGAAGGATCGCACATCATTGTTGGGAGACCTCACCTATGGGAAAGAGGTTGGGAGGAAGTACTCTCGATTGGCAGCGTCGTCTCCTGCTTGCGGTTCGCTCGGGCACGCGGCCGATCAGCGCGGTTGTCCTAGCTCTGGCAGTGTCTGCGGTGCTGATCCTCTTACAGGGGGCGAACCCGTTGGCTGCCTACTATGCCCTGCTGAAAGGAGCCTTTGGGAATAAGGTGGCTCTGGCCAACACGTGTGTGCGCACGGCGCCTCTTCTGCTTGGTGGACTGGGTATTGCGCTGGGGATCCGGGCAGGCCTGTTCAACGTGGGAGCCGAGGGGCAGCTGTACGTCGGTGCGGCAGCGGCCACCGCTGTGGGTCTGATCCCGATGTCTGTGCCCCCGTGGCTTCACTTGGCGCTGGCCTTGCTCGCGGGCGTTGCGGGCGGCGTGCTGGCGGCGGTCATACCTGGCTACCTGCGCGGGTACCGGGATGTTAACGAAGTAGTTGTCACTCTCATGCTCAACTACGTGGGACTTCACTTCGTCAGTTTTCTGGTGGAGGAGCCGACTCCTCTCCACGACCCCACTACTTTCTACCCCCAATCCCCGCCGATACTGCCCAGTGCACTGCTTCCCCGCTTGGTGCGAGGGACCAGCCTGCACGCGGGGATACTCTTCGGAATCGTCCTTGTGGTCGTCCTTCATCTGATTCTGCGATACACAACGTTCGGCTATAAGGTCAGGTTGGTCGGTGTCAACCCAGAGGCGGCGCGGTATGCAGGGATCAAGGTTGAGCGACTCCTGATGGTTGTGATGCTGATCTCCGGCGGCTTCGCAGGCCTGATGGGGGCAGGGGAGGTGCTCGGACTGAAACGTCGTTTGTTCGATCACTTCTCGGGAGGGATCGGTTACGACGCGATTTCCGTCGCGCTCCTTGGGGCTGGCGACCCGTTCGGTGTGATGTTGTCAGCCTTTTTCTTCGGTGCCCTGCGGGCCGGAGCCGGGTTGATGCAACAGGCCACCGGTGTGCAGACGGCTATGGCCGACGTGATCCAGGCTCTCGTGATCCTCTTTGTCGTTGCGATCGGATTCGCACGGAGCAGTGGCTACGGCGCTCGCTCGGTGGGCTCGCTATCCACTGGGGAAGGAACGGTCAATGGGGTTTGATGTCCCATTTATTATCGATTGGCTTCGAGCTGGCATCCGCCTCGCTATCCCTCTGATCACCGTCTCCATAGGTCTATTGTACACGGAGCGGAGCGGGGTCCTGAACCTGGGCGTAGAAGGGATGATGCTCGTCGGGTCCTTCTCGGCGGTGGCTGTGGCTGCTTTGACCGGGAGTGTCATCGGCGGCTCGATATGCGCAATGATGGTCGGCCTTCTCCTGGCCCTAGCCTTTGCTTACCTCGTCATTAACCGCCGGGCAGACCAGGTTGTGGCGGGGTTCGGGATCAACGTGCTCTCGCTGGGTCTCACCAACACCCTTGGGCCGTATCTGTTGGCAGAGCGATTCAGGGTCTCCCTGTTCCCAACGGTCGGACTCGGCTTCCTAGAGAGAGTGCCCATCCTCGGACCGTTGCTGTCGGATCAGCCCGTCGTTGTGTGGATTGCGCTCGCGCTGGTGTTGGCTTCGTCTTGGGTTCTCTACCGCACTTCCTGGGGACTCAATATCAGGGCGGTTGGGGAACACCCCCACGCCGTCGCGGTTTGCGGCCTTTCGGTCTATAAGTGGCGTTACATTGGCATCCTTGCAGGAGGGGCTGCTGCGGGCCTCGGTGGAGCAGTGCTTGCTCTGTCCGACTTGGGGTATTTCGTGCCCAACATGACGGCAGGGAGAGGGTTCATCGTTCTGGCCGCGCTTGCCGTCGGAAACTGGAAGCCGCTGCCTACAGCCGGTATATGCTTGCTCTTTGGTGCTGCAGATGCCCTGCAGTTGCGCTTTCAGACCTTTGGAAGCGTGATCCCCCATCAGATCCTTCTGATGTTGCCTTACGTCCTCACCATAGCAGCCCTGGCAGGTTTTGTGGGTAGGACGAGATTGCCTAAGGCCTATGCGACCCCCTATGATCCGGAGGAGTTCTCCGCGTAACGGGTGAGGGTTGCAGAGCATGCCGGACGCTGTTTCCCTGGCGAGTCGGGCACGCCGACCGCCGGGTCAAGATTCTTAAGACGAGGAGATGAGCCAATGTCTGAGAAACATACGGCAGTGTACAACTCAACCGGGAAACTCAAGCGCGTATTGCTTGGTAAGCCGATCTACAACCGCGTGTTGCCCATCAGTGACGTGGCCCGTGACCTCTACGACAGCGGGGTGAGTCTGGATTCTGAGGCAAGGGACAGCCAGCACAAGGAGCTGGAGCAAGTGTTTATCGACCTGGGCATCGAGATCGGCTGGATCGATGTGAGTCCGGAGTTCGGCTGGCAGGCGTCCACGCGAGACATCGGCGTCAACACGCCCCACGGGATCCTGTTGGGTCGATTTCGCTACGCCGAGCGCAGGGGAGAAGAGGTGATGGCGAAGAAGAGCCTCGAGAAGCTCGGCGAGCGGCTGTTGCCAAAGCAAATCACTAGGGGCTGCCTCGAAGGCGGCGACTGCTTCTGGCTGGATGAAAACACGCTGATCATCGGAAATGGGAACCGCAGTACCTACTCTGGCTTCCTGAACGCCAAAGAGATCCTCAGTGAGTATGGGAAGCGCGTGTTCGTCGTCGAGTTCCTGTCGAAGTGGAACCATCTGGACATCATCTTTCAGCCGGTGGCCGACAAACTGGCGATCGTGTGCGAAGACGCCGTCCCGGAGTACCTCCTGGGCTTTCTCGATGCCTTGGGCTGGGAGACGATCAAGGTCCCGGCAGAATATGCCTGGAGGTGCGAGATTAACGTGCTGGCACTGGGGGACGACAAGGTCCTTTCCTTCCGAGGGAACCGGATTAATGATATACTGAAAGCAATGGGCTTTGAGGTCTACGATCCAGAGTTCAGTTACTTCACCGCACAGGGCATCGGTCCCCATTGCTCGACCTTCGAGCTGGAGCGGGAACCGTGATGGAGGCTGGAACACAGATAAGGAGCAGTTGAGCCATGCTTGCAGAGCATATGACGTGGGAGGAGTATCGCGATGAGGTAGGGAGAAAGATCATCATCCTCCCGGTGGGATCGCTGGAGCAACATGGCCCCCACCTACCTCTGAACGTCGACACGCTGATCGCTGTGGGGCTGGCAGAGCTCGTCGCGGAGAGGCTATCGGCCGTTGTGTTGCCGCCCGTATCATACGGGGCCAAGTCCCATAGCGGCGGCGGGGAACTCTTTCCCGGGACAACGAGCCTTGATGGAACGACCCTGATCAACCTCGTATTAGACGTCCTCCGGGAGACGTACCGTCACGGCGGTCGCAGGTTCCTCATCCTCAACGCTCACTTTGAGAACGTCGCGTTTCTTGTCGAAGCGGCGGAGCTGCTGCTCCGGGTGGGGGATGATGCGCGGGTTGTAGTCCTCTCTTGGTGGGACCTGGTCTCGGACGAGGTGATCGAGGACCTGTTTGCAGAGGTGGGTTTCCCAGGATGGGAGATAGAGCACGCGGCCATCGCGGAGACCTCGCTGGTGCAATACCTCGCTCCCGACCTGGTTCGGGAGGACAGGATCATTGATGACCGGATCAAACGCGAGATACCCTATCTGGTCCTTCCACCTCCGGACGATACGATGACGCGATCGGGGGTCCTCTACCGGGCGACCTACGCCTCCCGGGAAAAGGGGGAAAGGCTGGCGTGCTATGCTGTGGAGAAGATAGTGGAGGTAGCGCGTCGAGAACTGGGTGCTGGGTAGCCCTCTGCCTGCGAGTCATCGCAGGATCCTTGTACGCGGAGAGGGGCCCATTTCTCCTGGGGCAGGGGAAGGCGGGCGAATTTGAGGATCGTGACCGCGCAGGCTACTTGAGTGAGAAAAGGGAGGTGTCGGCTTGTTAAAACTTCATGGTTTAGAGAGAACCAATCTTGCCACAGATGTGGCTGCTCTAATACGTCGCGCGATAACCGAAGGACAGGTGCCGTCTGGCACCCGCATCGTCGAATCCGAGATATCCAGGCAACTTGGTGTCAGCCGGGCACCTGTGAGGGAAGCCCTCCGGCTGCTGGAGAGTGAGGGGCTTGTAGAGAGCCGTCCAGGTCGCGGATGGTATGTGCCAGAGATCTCCGAGCGCGACATCCGGGAACTCTACTCGTTGCGGGCCATCCTTGAGCAGGAGGCAATAAAGCTGGCTGTTGAAAGGGCGGAAGAAACGGATATCGACCGCCTGGAGGCCACGTTGCACGACTTGCTCGCAGCCGCGCAGGAGGGAGATCGCGCGAAAGTGATCGACCTGGACCTGCAGTTCCATCGCCAGATCTGGGAGATGGCAGACCATCAGCGCCTGAAAGAGGTCCTTCAGGAGATCGGCGTCCAGGTCCGGATGTATGTCGCGCTGCAGACAAACCTCTATGAGAATCTGCTCGATGGGATCATGGACCATCGCGAGATCTTGGAGGCGCTGAGGAACCGCGATACTGCGAAGGCGGTTGAGGCGATGAGAGATCACCTTCAAGTCGCGACCGACGACCTGCTGGACTACTTCCATAGCACGCGAGAACGGCCGAGTGACGGAGCGGAGGAATGAGGTTACATCGCGTCCGCCGGTCGCGGACGTACACGTGACCGCTGGAAGGGAGTGAGAACCCATGTCGCTCGAAATTGAGATCCTAGGCATTACGTTTCCCAATCCCTTTGTCCTGGCTGCTGGACCGCCCACGGCGAGCGGAGACCTGGTGATCAAGGCCTTTGAGGCCGGGTGGGGTGGAGTGGTACTGAAGACTATCGGGATGCAACCGACGCGGGATCCCTGCCCACGGATCCATATCATCAGGTCGGGACGCGACAGGGTGGGGATGTTCGACATCGAGTTGATCAGCGAAAAGACGGTCGATCAATGGGAGGATGAGATCGATCGGATCCGGGATGCGTTCCCCGACCGTCCTCTCATTGCCAGCATCATGGGGGGAGCTGACCCTGATGAATGGCAGGAGGTCGTGCGGCGCCTCGAGCCGCATGGGATCGATGCCTTTGAGATGAACACCAGCTGCCCTAATTTTGCAGCCGAGAGGGGGAGCAAGTTGGGGCAGGACCCGGAATCGCTGGCCCTCGCTGTCGGATGGGTGAGGGAGGCGACGGACCGGCCGGTGATCGTCAAATTGACTCCTAACGTTACGGACATCGTCGCGCTCGCGCGTGCGGCCTTGGAAGCGGGGGCAGACGCCTTTACTGCCACCAACAGCCTATCCGGCCTGGCCGGGATCGATTTGGACACCTTGGTTCCCCTGCCCAACGTTGGTGGCGTGGGAATTCGCGGGGGGTATGGGGGACCCGGGCTGAAGCCCGTGGCGCTCCGGTGCACGGCAGATGTCGCCCAGGCGCTCGGCGTGCCGATCTTCGGCTGCGGCGGTGTCGCGCGCTGGCAGGACGCTGTGGAGTACCTGGCCGTCGGTGCATCGGCCGTCCAAGTATGCACGGCGGTGATGTGGGACGGCGCGCAGATCATCAGGAGGTTGACGAGGGGACTCGAGGAGTACCTTCAGAAGAAGGGGTATCGGGCGGTAAAGGATCTTGTCGGTAAGGCGCTGCCCAATCTGGGACAGTTCCCGGACCTGGATATCTCCATAAGGTTGGCGGCAGCGGTCGACGAGGACCGTTGTACAGGTTGTGGCATCTGTGCACGTGCGTGCGATTCCGGCGGCTATCAGGCGATAGAGATGGCGGGAGTCGCACGCGTCGATCCGTTCAAGTGCGACGGATGCGGGCTGTGCGTGCAACTGTGCCCCGAGGGCGCCATCCGACTGCAGCCCGCGCAGGCCGCGGGTCACGCGCAGTGATAGGACACCAAGGATCGATCGATGGATCGGAGGGGAGAACCATTTCTGCGGATGGTAGGAATCACGAAAACCTTCCCCGGCGTCGTGGCGAATGACAACGTGACGCTAGAGGTAGGCGCGGGGGAGATTCACGGCCTGCTGGGTGAGAATGGTGCCGGCAAGACCACGCTGATGAACATACTGTATGGCCTCCACCATCCAGATGCCGGCGAGATCTACCTCAACGGACGAAAGGTGGAGATTACCTCGCCGAGGGCAGCGATTGACCTCGGCATCGGGATGGTCCACCAGCACTTCATGCTGGTGGACAACCTGACCGCGCTGGAGAATGTTATTCTGGGCCTGCCGTCGATGAACAAGCCGGTGCTCGATCTGAAAAGCGCCCGCGCTCGTTTTGAGAAATTGGCCCAGGAGTACGATCTCTCGCTCGATCCCTTGACCCCAGTATGGCAACTGCCGGTGGGCGATCAGCAGTGGCTGGAGATCCTCCGCCTGCTCTTCCGGGACGTACGTCTGCTGATTCTCGATGAGCCAACGGCGGTCCTCGCCCCATCGCAGGTCAGGAAACTCTTCCAGACGATGCGCCGGTTGGCCGAGGAGGGGCGGTCGATCATCTTCATCAGCCACAAACTGGAGGAGATGAGGGAGATTGCCGACCGCGTGACGGTGTTACGGGACGGCCGCGTCATCGGCACGGTGGACCCTCGAGAGGCCAGCCCGTCTCAACTGGCGCGGATGATGGTCGGGCGGGACGTCTTTCTGGACAGGCGTCCACGTCCACCGTCTCGGCGGGAAAAGCCGGTGCTTGTCATCGAGCACCTCAGTTGTCTGGACGATCGTGGTTCCCTGGCACTCAACGACCTGAGTTTGCGCGTGTTCGCTGGCGAGATCGTCGGCGTAGCAGGGGTGGACGGCAACGGGCAGAGAGAGCTGGCCGAATGTATCGCCGGTCTGCGCCGACCCATCAGGGGGAAGGTGTACATCGCCGGCGTGGCCGTCAGCGGGGTAGTGGACCCCTCGCTGCTGGGGTTCATCCCTGAGGACCGCCGGAAGACGGGGCTGGCCCTCGATTTGAGCGTGGCGGAGAACCTGATACTGAAGACCTTTGACGACACTCTCTACTCCCGGTACGGTCTCCTGCGGTGGGACACGATCCGCCACGAGGCGAGCGACTTGATCAACCAGTACAGGATCAAGACACCAGACGCTAGAACTCCCGTTCGTTATCTGTCTGGGGGGAACCAACAGAGGGTCGTAATTGCGCGCGAGTTGAGCCGGCATCCCCCGGTGGTTGTTGCCTCCCAGCCGACCAGAGGCCTCGACCTGGGCGCAGTGGAAGGGGTCCACGAAGTGTTGCTGGAGGCGCGCAACCGTGGGGCTGCGGTGCTCTTCATCTCGACCGAACTGCCCGAGGTGCTGGCACTGAGCGACCGCAT
>CAZOLN010000017.1:0-18559 GCA_964580565.1 uncultured Anaerolineales bacterium | reverse complement strand
ACCGTCCTGGAAGTGGACCTGTGGAGGCGTTTGCCCCCACAGTTCACTCTCCACGTGGCGCGTATGTATCTGGAGTCGACCTCCGTGGCTGGCGAGGAGAAGATGCTGCGGGAGGAACTGATCCCTGCGGCACGCAGGGTGGCCTCGATACGCCCTGAGATTGTGGTGTTCGGCTGCACCTCTGCGGCAGCCCTGCACGGTCTGGAAGGGGACGCCGCCATAGCCCGCCGTGTAGAGATGATAACGGGGTGCCCGTGCATCACGGTAGTCCAGGCGGCTACGCGGGAGATCAGTCAACTCGGGGTCCAAAACTTGCTGGTCGCCACCCCTTACATCGACGAACTCAACAACCGCCTTCGGGCCACATTTGAGGAAGCGGGTTTGCCGGTAATCAAGGTGGTGGGTTTGGGGCTGGACAATGACCTAGAGATCGGGGCGGTGCCCCCGGCGAAGATTCAGGAGTTCGTGGTCGCTGCGGTGAAGGCTACCTCACCTGCGCCCGATTGCGTCTTCATCTCCTGTACAACTTTCCGCGCCTTTGAGGCCGCAGAGGCACTCGAGCTGCAGTTGGGCATCCCTGTGGTCACCAGTAACCGGAGTGTCTTCCGGGCCATTCTCCATCATCCGAGGTCAGACGCGGGTGGATGACCGCGGGAGTAAGTCCCCGATTCAGAGACATGAAGAGTATGGGGTGAGACTATGGTTAGCGAAGCGAAACTGCTGGAGGCTGTCCAGGAAGATTCGGTAGTTGACCTTCTGCAGAAGGTCATTCAAATAGAGAGCACCAATCCGCCGGGCAACGAGATCGATCTCGCCCGTTGGCTGGCAGACTACTTCGCCAAGGCAGGCATTGACGCGCAGGTGCTGGAGTACGAGGAGAGGCGAGCCAACTTGGTGGCCCGTATCCGGGGAAGTGGAGGCCGGCCTGCCCTCGTCTTCAGCGCCCATATGGATACGGTTCCGGTGGGGGAGGTGCCCTGGATGTTCCCTCCCTTTTCAGGGACGCTGCACGAGGGAAAAGTGTATGGGCGGGGAGCTGCGGACATGAAGGGTGGTCTGGCCGCTTTGGCGGAGGCGGCGACGATCTTGGCGAAGTCCGAGATTCCCCTGCGCGGTGACCTGATCATTGCCTTTACCTACGACGAGACCCACGGCCTTGAGGGGGCCCGGCTGTTGGTAGAGGGGGGATACCTGGACGGCGCGGGGGCTGTGTTGGTGGCCGAGCCCAGCAGCCTAGACGTGTTCATCGCCGAGAAGGGTGCTCTCTGGCTGAAATGTCGGGCGGAGGGCAAGACAGCCCACACTTCGATGCCTCACCTGGGTCGCAACGCCATCCTGGAGATGGTCCACTTCCTTTACCGTCTGGAACACCACCTTGACTTCGGAGACGTCGACCATCCCCTGCTGGGTTCTCCCACATTCACGGTTGGTACGATCCGGGGTGGTGTGACCATCAACGTCGTTCCCGATGCTTGCGAGGTACAACTGGACATCCGCCTTGTTCCCGGCGTGGATCACCGGCAGGTCGTTCAGCAAGTGCAGGATCTGGGTGAGGGTCGGGTGCAGGTGCAGGTGATGGATTGGAAGCCGCCGGTCGAGACCGATCCGCAGGCCGAGATCGTGGATCTATCCCTGCGGGCCGTGGAGGAGGTTACGGGGCGTCCGCTTTCACCCAAAGGGGTCGCCTATTATACCGATGGTGCTGTCATTGCCAATCGGCTAGGCATCCCCATGGTCATCATCGGGCCGGCGGATACGGGCATGACCCACCAGCCCAACGAGTACGTGGAGGTTTCGAGGCTCGTCGAAGCCGTCAAGATCTACGTGCTCATCGCCTCGCGATACCTCTGCTGAGGCAAGCCGAGAAGGATAGGAGAACGATCGCTGAAGGGGGGCGAGGTGCGGGATCTCTTGTATGACGAGGAGATACTCTGTGATGTCTTGATTATCGGCACCGAGGGGACCGGCGCCAGGGCGGCCATAGAGGCGGCCAAGCAGGGTGTGAAAGTTCTGGCGGTAACGAAGGGCTTCCAGGCCAGGAGCGGCGCCACCCTCACCGCCGATGGTGAGATCGACGTCGACAGCCGCAGTTGCCGCGAACTGTTTGGCGTGCCAGGCTCGCCCGATGACAGTCCGGAGCAGTTTGCCATCGATATGATCAGGGAGGGAGACTACCTCGCCGACCAGCGACTGGTGGCCATCCACACGGAGGAGGCTCCCGCACGTGTGAAAGAACTGCTGGAGTGGGGAGCCCGTCTGGAGGGGTTTATCCAGGCTCCCGGACACACCTACCCCCGCGGCCTGTGGATTCCAGGGTTGAAACTGGCGCGGCTCCTGGCCCGTCGGATGCGGCAGATGGGTGTTTCGGTGCTGGAGAACACGATGGTGGTGGACCTGCTGCGCGACGAGGAGGGGGTGCTGGGCGCGATTGCCCTCCATCTGCCTACGGGCAGAATTCTTCTGTTGCGCTGCCGCGCCGTCGTGTTGGCCACCGGTGGGGCGATGCGGGTCTTCCCTCTGACCACTGCCCCCGAAGAACTGACCGGCGACGGGCTTGCGATGGCCCTCCGGTGTGGGGCTGTGCTGCAGGACATGGAGTTTCCCATGTTCCTGCCGTACACCTTTCTGACCCCACCTGCACTCCGCGGTGTGATCTTTCCCTACGACGTCAGCGCTCTGCTGGAGGTGCACGCTCTCAACCGGCACGGCGAACGGTACATGGCGCGCTGGGATCCCCATCGCCTGGAGAAGTCCACCCGCGACATCAACTCCGTGGCGGCAGCCGTGGAGATTCGCTCTGGCAGAGGATCGCCCGCGGGGGGGACGTATCTCTCCCTGAGACACCTTCCAAAGAACCTTCTGGAATTCTCGGCCGAGTGGTTCCCGGAGAACCTGCGCGGCTGGCGCGCAGCCGGGTTCCGCCTCAAGGACTTCTTCGCCGACCTGGACGATGCCTGGGAGGTGGCCCCTGCCTGCCATTTCTGGAACGGAGGCATCAGGATAGACGAACGCTGTGCCACGAACGTCCCCGGCCTGTTCGCGGCGGGGGAGGGAACGGCAGGCATCCATGGGGCAAATCGGCTGGCGGGGAACGCCTTGACGATGACGCAGGTCTGGGGGAGGCGGGCCGGGTTCTTCGCAGCTAAATTCGCGGAGTCGACCGAGTTGCGGGACGTGCCGGAGTCCCGGTTGGAGCACGTAATCCGCAAGGTGACCCGACTCCGTGAGCCCTCTTCGGGTCCCTCCGTGGTGGAGATGCGCCAGGAGATCCGGCGTATCTCGGGGGAGTTGGTGGGGATCGTTCGTGAGGAGGACCGTCTACTTCGGGCCTTGGAGGCGATCTCTGGGCTGCGGGAGGAGTTGCCGCAGCAGCACGTGGAGGGGCAGGATTTCTGCTTTAATAGGGAGTGGGTAGAGGGGTTGCAGAACGAGAATCTGCTGGACGTACTGGAGTGTGTCGTGAGGGCCAGTCTGGTTCGAAAAGAAAGCCGTGGTGCGATGTACAGGGAGGATTATCCTTTCACCGATGATGAGCGCTGGCTATGTAACCTCCTCTTGCAACGTAAGGGAGACATCTGGATAATGGAAGAGCGGCCGGTGCAGGCGGTTTATGTCTCCCTCCCGCAGGGAAGGAGACCCTATGGACAGAAGGCGTCTCCGTCCGAGGGTTAGTCCTAGCGCGACCGGCAGGATATCACCCTCGGGCATTGAACCAGATCGTTGACCGGCGTGGACTTGTGCGGTTGGAGAGGTTACTGATGGTGGATCGTGGTTCGAGGCGCGTGATCAAGGTACGGATACGGCGTGGTGTGAAGGGTGAACGCCACTGGACCGCCACGTATGAGGTTCCGGTGGAGCCTGGGCAGAGTGTCCTCGGGGTACTGCAGTATATCTACGAGCATATGGACCCGACGCTGGCCTTCTCCTGCTCTTGCCGTATCGGCCTGTGTGGCGCATGCTTGGTGCGGGTGAACGGCAAGGTGGTCCGGGCATGCACCACCTTGGTGGAAGGCGATATGCTGATCGAGCCGTACAAGACAGGCGCTGTGGTAAGAGACCTTGTCACGGACCTCCCTCCCTTGGTCAAACAGCAAGGGGAGTCGGTCGGCTCTCACCCGGCACCTGGCGGGGACGAGGCGGGGAAACAGCGGTAAAGGCGAGATCGTTCACCGATCTCACCGGCGGGCCGGCCTGCACACGCTCCCCAACTTGAGCGGCCATGGCGAGATGGAGAAGGAGAGGCCTGTCCGCAGGCTGTCGCTGACTCCCATCGATTCGCTCATGAGCGGAAACGACGGATCAACGGAAGGTCTATCTCGTCCAATACAATGCTAGTACTTAAGCGACTCAGTCCCGGAAGTTTCCCGATCTTGTTGTAGATGATGTCCTTGAGGTCATCGACGTCGCGGGCATAGACGGTGATCAGTTCATCGATCTCGCCGGTCAGGGATTGGACGCTGGTGACCTCCAGTAACTCGGCAGGTTTGTAAAGGGAGTCCTCCAGGGAGACATTCCGATCCCGAGTGACCTTGATAACGGCCTTAATACCCAGGCCCAGTTTCCTCGGATCGATGACAGCAGTGTACCTCAGGATCACTCCCTCTTCTTCTAATTTCCGAATTCGATCACGGATCGTGGAATTGGGGTAGCCCAGTCGTCTTGCCAGTTCGGAGACCGCGATCCTACCGTCTCTCTCGAGTTCAGCGAGAATCGCTAGGTCAAGATCGTCCAGCGAACGCATGTCACCCTGCCATTTCTGGAATTGCGGGAATCGCGATATTTGGTCCCAAAAACCACTAAATGGGTGTTGACTAAACAGTTCTTCCGTGGTAAAATTGTGTTAGAGTGCCTTTCTCCGTACATCTATTATACTACATTACCATGCCTGCTGCAACCCGCTTCGACCGGTTGATGGCGCCGAGAAGGGGTTTCCGCTTGACCATCCGGGGAGTGCGTCATCCCACCCCGCGTCCCCGCGTCTTCCAAGGCTGCCCGTGCCCTTCCCGGATGAGTGGCCAGGGGATGGACCCGGGGCTGGGCCTTGCGTACGCTGCACCTGCTCTCGTTGCTTTAGAAGGGAGGTGATGAAGGTGAATTTAGAGCACGACCAGCTGCGGTGGAAGAGCGATCCTGTCGGCATATCTAGATAGGGCTAGGGAGGGCAGCCATGAAGATCGATCTGTGGAAAGTTCTAGCCGGAGTGGTCTTGGTGACCGCGCTCGCTACCGCGTTCGCGGCCTGCGGGCCCAGGGAGACACCGGCGCCCACCGAGGTGCCCTCGGCAGAGGTCACCGAACAGCCTGTCCAGCCTACAGAGATGCCTGAGGAGGAGCCGGTCGTCCTGCGTGTGGGCTCTACCACGATCTGGGATGCGATGAACCCGGCCACCGGGTGGGAGTCCTACGTCCTCCGATACTGGTTCTACGATGGCCTGATCGAGTGGGCCGAACTGCAGTCCTTCGAACCCGGGCTGGCGGAGAGTTGGACGGTCTCGGATGATGGCTTGGTGTGGACCTTCAAGATCCGGGAGGGACTGACCTTCCACGACGGCACCCCGTGCACCGCTGAAGATGTGGCCTGGGGCCTTAACTTCCTGATGGAAGGGAACGTTGGACCCCTCGAACTGTATGTGCAGGGCTTCGAGGAGGTGACCGCCCTCGATCCCACGACCGTTCAGATCAAGCTCTCCGAGCCGACGGCGCTGATGCTGACAGGCCGGCTCCACTACGCGTGGATTCTGCCGCGCAGCGTATGGGAGGGCATGACCTACGAGGAGATCTTGGAGTTCGAGGACCCCAGAGCGCTCATTGGCACCGGCCCTTACAAGTTAGTGGAGTACGTGGAAGACGAGTACATGATCGTGGAAGCCAATGAGAACTACTTCCGCGGCAAGCCGGTCATCGACCGCATCATCATCCAACAATATGCAACCGAGGACGCCCTGGTCCAGGCGCTTCTGGCTGGTGAGGTAGATCTGATCACCGAGGTCCCATACACGGCGGTGGATACTCTAAAGGAGGCGGAGAACGTCGAAGTGGTGGTTATGCCCTCGCTGTCGTTGGACGATCTGGTCATCAACTCCCATGCCAACGGGACCCAGCCCGAGAGCCTGAATGACCCGGCGGTACGTCTCGCCATGGAGTACGCCATAGACAAGCAGAGGATCATTGACGTCGCTTACGCAGGTTACGCGGAGGTGGCCGCAAGCATTCTGCCTCCGGCAATGGGCGACTGGGTTAGCCCCAACATTCAGCCTGTCCCCTACGACCCCGACGAAGCGAATCGTATCTTGGACGAGGCCGGCTACTTGGATACCGACGGCGACGGCATCCGCGAGGATGCTAACGGCAACCCGTTGGAGTACCGTCTGTATGCAGAGGAACTAGGCACCTCCGCTCGTATCCTGGAGATCATCTCCGAGAACTTGGCCGACATCGGCATCTCGGCCCCGCCCACGCTGATGGATGGCGATGCGCTGTATGACCTGTTGGAGCCGGACTGGGATTTCGACCTCATCCTGTGGGGATGGGGGTGGGATCCGGACCCAGACTTCGCCCTGTACTGCTTTACGTGCGAAGCGATCGCCAATTACCTGAGCGACTGCGGATACTGTAGCGACGAGTACGATGCGTTGTATCTCGAGCAGGGCAGGACCATGGATGAGGACCGGCGTCGCGAACTGGTCTGGGAGGCACAGGAGATCCTGTTCGAGGAGCGGCCTTACATCAACCTCGCCTACCCGTATACCATCCAGGCCTACCGAAGCGACCGCTTCACCTTCACCGATTTCTCTGGGGGGGACCTGCTGAAGAAGTGGACGCTCGTGAGGGACCCCCGGCCTGTCCGGTGAGGGCTTTCGCTTCTGTTCCCGGTCGGTCCGGCCTTCCGCCGGGCCGACCGGGCTCTCAATGACAGGAGTTACGCGGTTGGGGGATAGAGCACCACAGAGACACAGAGGACACAGAGTTTCTCCGGATTTTCCAGAGGTTTCTCTGTGCCCTCCGTGCCTCTGTGGTGAAACCGCGTAAGTCCTGTCAACGATGAGAGTCGCGTGCTTGTGGAGAGGCAACGCCGCGGAGGCGCACAGAGCGCAGGCGAATCTCACGAACCTGTAGCAACTCCGTATCCTCTCCGTCTCTGCGGTAAGACGGTGTAAGTTCCCTCAGCGAGGTATCCTTTGCGACGGAGTGACTACCTTATTCGGAGAACCCTTTCTGCATTGGTCACCCTGATCGTGGTGATTGTTTTCAATTTCCTCCTGTTCCGCATCCTCCCCGGCGACCCCATCAAAGCGATCGCCCGCAGCCCGCGGCTGACGCGTGAGGCTCGGGAGCAATTACGCATTGATTTCGGGCTCGACAAGCCGGTCCTGCTCAACGTCGATCGCTTGAGGGAGGGGGACATTCTAGGTACGTTCGACACCCAATTCACCGCCTACGTGCGCGCTCTGTTGCATGGCAACCTGGGGATCTCGTATCGCAGCCGACGACCTGTGGCCGAAATGTTGGCGGAGCGGGTGTGGCGCACCCTCGTGCTGGTGGCGGGTGGCGAGATACTGGCCCTGTTCTTCGGCGTGGTCCTGGGTCTGGTGAGTGCATGGCGACGAGGAACACGGCTGGATATGACCATTCTTCTATGGTCGCTGTTCTGGTGGGGTATGCCCACGTTTTTCCTTGGCATCATTCTGCTTGTCCTGGCGCGAGGGCACTTCCCAGTTGGCGGGATGGCGACGCCGGGGTTGAAGCCCCAGGATGGCTTGGAATACTGGCTCGACGTGGGGAGACACCTTGTCTTGCCCACGGTGACCATGGCCGTCATCTACACCAGTTCGTACGTGATGATCATGCGCTCCAGCGTGATGGAGGTGCTGAGCGAGGACTATATCCTCACCGCCAAGGCCAAAGGGTTGAACACCTTCCAGATCTTGCGGGATCACGCTCTTAAGAACGCCATGCTGCCGATGGTGACCGTCGCTGCGCTCAATCTCGGCTACACCGTGGGCGGGGCGATTCAGGTGGAGACGGTGTTCTCGTGGCCTGGTGTGGGCCAGTTGATGTACAAAGCCGTGATGCTGCGGGACTACCCCCTCCTGCAAGGCACCTTCCTCCTGCTGGCCGTCAGCGTTGTCCTGGCTAACCTGCTGGCTGATCTGCTGTACCTGATATTGGATCCTCGGGTCCGAGCAGAATAGGGGGCGCGGACGATGGAACAGTTCCGGGACACCTGGCGTACCTTTCAGCGCAGACCCATGGGCCTCGTCGGAGCGGCGATGCTCGTATCTGCGGTGTTTGTCGCTATCTTCGCCCCCTGGCTGGCTCCATACGACCCCTACGCGAGGGTCGAAGTCGGCCCCGAGGACCTGCTCGCTCCGCCGGACGCTGAGCACTTGCTGGGCCGCGACGATGCGGGCAAGGATGTCTTGAGCCAAGTCATCTACGGAGCACGGATTTCACTCACCGTGGGGTTCGTCGCGTCCTTCATGTCGGTGTTCATTGGCACCACGGTGGGCTTGGCGGCGGGCTATTTCGGCCGTTGGATCGACAACGTGTTGATGCGAGTGGTGGATTTCCTGCTGGTGATCCCCGACCTGCCGCTCATGCTGGTACTGATCTCCTTGTGGGGGCGCGGCCTGTGGAAGATCATTCTGGTCATTGGCCTGCTGGGCTGGACCTACACGGCGCGGCTGGTCCGTTCGCAGGTGCTTTCCATCAAAGAACGGCAGTACGTTCTGCGTGCTCGCGCCATCGGCGCGGGCAGTTTGCGCATTATCACGCGGCACATCTTGCCCCAGGTGGTCCCCATCATCCTCGCCGAGACCGTGCTGAACATATCGGGTGCCATCATTGCCGAGTCATCGTTGAGCTTCCTGGGGCTCGGTGACCCGACGCTGATCAGTTGGGGCACAATGCTCAACTTCGCCTTCGAGCGGGCCATCAGCCGTATGGCCTGGTGGTTCCTTCTTCCGCCGGGTTTCGCCATCGTCTGGGTCAGTGTGGGGCTGGTCCTGATAGGCAGTACGCTGGAGGAGATCGTCAATCCCAGGCTCAGGAGCCATCATCTGTTCAGCCCACGCGCAATGGTGGCGATCCCCCAGGAGGGAGGGGCAGAGGCTGAAGTGACGATGGAGGGGGCAGCGAGATGAGCCTCCTAGAGGTGCGAGACCTCTCGGTGGACTATCTGACGGATCAGGGTGTCGCGCTGCATGCGGTGGAGAGCATAGGGTTCCGCTTGGAGCGGGGGCGGTCGCTGGGCTTGGTGGGAGAAAGCGGATGCGGCAAGACTACGGCAGTGCTCGCCATGCTGCGCCTCCTCCCAGCTGAGGGCCGCATCGTCTCAGGCGAGGTCCTCTACGGAGGCGTGGACCTGCTTCAGTTGTCGGAACGTGAGATGCGAAGGTACCGATGGAACCGGCTTGCGATCGTCTTCCAGGGAGCGATGAACGCCCTCAACCCGGTGCGCAGGGTGGGGGATCAGATCGCAGAGGCGATACTGCTCCACCGGGCTGCGGCCGACAGGCGGGAGGCCTATGCACGGGTCGAGGCACTCATGGAGATGGTCGGCGTTCTGCCAGAGATGGCGCGGCGGTATCCACATCAGTTCAGCGGAGGGATGCGCCAGCGGGCGATGATCGCGATGGCCCTGGCCTGCTCGCCGGAGGTCCTCGTCGCCGACGAGCCCACCACCGCACTGGACGTGATGGTGCAGGCGCAGATATTGGAGTTGCTGGAAAGGCTCCAGAGGGAGTTAGGCCTGTCCCTGATCCTGGTGACCCACGACCTAGGTGTGGTGGCAGAGATTTGCGACGAGGTGTTGGTGATGTATGGGGGCAGGACGGCGGAGTATGCGAGCGTGGACACGATCTACAACGACCCGCGACATCCTTACACCCAACGTCTTCTGGAAGCGTTCCCGGATGTGGAGGACCCCGCCTCGGCGTTGGCTGCCATCCCCGGCTACCCGCCGCCCCTCGACGCACTGCCGCCGGGGTGCCGGTTCGAGCCTCGGTGTCACTGCCGCATGGATATCTGCGCCATAGAGTGCCCACCGCTGGTGGCGGTCGCGCCCGGACATTTCGTGGCGTGCCACAGGGTACCAGGGAGGGTGCCCGAGCACTAGTGGCTGCTGCTCTCATCTGCACGAGGACATGGAGGGGTCTGGAGTGGAACAGAACGTGCCGCCGAGCGAACCCATACTTGAGGTCCGGCACCTGCGTACCCTCTTTCCCGTTCCGCGGGGCATCGTGGGCACTCTTCTTCTCCGGCCCCGCCGTTACGTCCACGCCGTGGACGGGGTGAGTTTCGCGCTGCAGCGGGGTGAGATACTGGGGCTGGTCGGCGAGTCGGGGTCGGGCAAGACGACTACAGCCCTGACGATCCTGGGGCTAGTCGAGCCGACTGAGGGGGAGATCCTGTTCAAGGGCAAGAGCGTTTCCGAACTGGTTCATAGCCGGGCGCGGATGCGGCTTCGGCAGCAGGCACAGATTGTCTTTCAGGATCCATACGAGTCCCTCAACCCCCGTCAAACGGTGTTCGCGACCGTGGCGGAGCCGCTGGAGGTGCATCGGCTGGTCAGAAGCCGCGAGGAGAAGGTAGAATGGGTGAAGGCCGCACTGGAGGGGGCCGGCCTGAAGCCACCCGAAACCTTCTTCAACCGTTACCCTCAGGAGCTGTCCGGAGGGCAGCGTCAGCGGGTTGTGATCGCCAGCGCCCTGGTCCTGAACCCCGAACTACTGGTGGCTGACGAGCCGGTGTCCATGCTCGACGTTTCGATCCGCGCTGAGATCCTCAACCTGTTGCGTACGTTGCGAGACGAGCGGAACATCGCTATCCTCTACATCACCCACGACCTGGCCACGGCGGCCCATTTCACGGATCGGATCGCCGTGATGTACCTGGGGCGCATCGTGGAGATTGGGCCCACCGAGACGGTGCTGAAGGAGCCTGCGCACCCCTACACGCGGGCCCTCCTTTCCGTGATCCCTGTCCCCAACCCGAGGCGACGGCGGAAGCGGGTGATCCTTGCTGGGGAGACGCCCAATCCCATCGATCTCCCACCTGGCTGTCGCTTCCATCCGCGGTGCCCGGTGGCTTCTGACGAGTGTTCACAGACCGAGCCGCAACTTCGAAACGTGGCCGGAGACCACCAGGTGGCCTGTCTGTTCGCCTAGGGCCATCAAGGAGAGATCGTGGCGATGGAGGTTGAAGAGGTCCTTGCCATTCTTGATGACGTCCCTGAGTACTTGGCGTTCTCTACCGTCGACGAACTCAAGGCCAGTACCCATCGGCTGGCCCAGAGATACCCGGACATCGTCGACGTCCTTGACATCGGCCGTTCGCGACAAGGCGATCCCATTGAGGCGATCAAGATCGGCGATGGCCCCCGGCGGGCGTTGCTCTTCGCCTTCCCCCATCCCAACGAGCCGGTCGGCAGCCTGATGCTAGAGTACCTGTCGTACCGGCTGGCAACGGATGCCGCGATGCGCGAGTCCATGGGCTACACCTGGTATCTGGTCAAGTGCATCGACCCCGACGGCGCACGCCTCAACGAGGGCTGGTTCAAAGGGCCGTTCTCGCTGGAGAACTACGCCCGTCACTACTACCGTCCGCCCGCCTACCAGCAGGTGGCGTGGACCTTTCCGATCGATTACAAGACGCTCCACTTCCATGATCCGCTACCCGAGACGCAGGCGCTGATGAGCCTGATCGAGCAGGTGCGGCCCGACTTCATGTACTCGCTCCACAACTCCGATTTCGGCGGGGTGTACTTCTACATCTGGGAAGCTGCGCCGCCACTGTACGAGCCGTTCCACAGGCTGGTCGAGAGCCAGGGTCTGCCGCTGCACTTGGGAGAATCGGAAAGGCCCTACGAGATCGAGTTTGCTCCCGCCATTTATAAGGATTCGTCCATTGCGGCCGAGTACGACTATCTGGAGCAGCAAACTGACGTCGATCCGGCCGAGATCATCCGATCGGGCACGCTGAGTTTCGAGTACGCCCGGGCGTTCTGTGACCCCTTTACCCTGATCTGCGAAGTACCCTACTTCTACCATCCGGCGATCAACGACACTTCGCCGTCGGATATGACGCGCAGGCATGCCATCTTAGAGGCGATCGCGGAGGCCAGGGAACATCTTCGCTTCCTCCAGACCGTCTACGCTGCTGTGAAGGACGAACTCACGGTCTCCTCACCCTTCCGCGATGCCGTTGAGGAGATGCTGAGAACATCGCCGGCAGAACTGGACGCCGAGGAGAACTGGGCACGGACCAGCCCCGAGACCGCCCGGCCGGCGACGGTGGCGGAGAAGTTCGACAATCTGGTGCTCGGCCGCTTCCATCGTCTGCTTGGCCTGGGTATGTTTGTGCGCATGCTCGATGCCCAGATCGCCGCTGGCGAGTCGCCTTCCCTTCGGGCTGCGCGGGATAAGGTAAGTGCGGCTTTCGATACACTCGCTGCGGAGTTGGAGAAAGAGGTCGAGTACACCCCGATTCCCATCCAGAAACTGGTACGGGTTCAGTTGGGCAGTGGGCTGCTGGCAGCCGCCTATGCGGCGGAGCGATCGTCCCGGTAGGGGGCAGTCCGTCGGTAGGGGAGGACTGCTATTTGGTCGACCGAGGGACTTTGTGTCGGTAGAGGAAGGGCGTAGGGATGCTGGATCTTGTCATCAAGAACGGCTTCGTGGTGGACGGCACGGGGAAGCCGGCTTTCAAGGCAGATGTAGGGGTCGCCGAGGGTCGCATCGTCGCCGTGGCCAGGTGTATCGAGCAGGAGGCGCGTCGTACCATTGAGGCGGAGGGGCTGCACCTGGCCCCGGGGTTCATCGACGCCCACACTCACTCCGACCTGAATCTGCTGGTCAATCCCCTGGCCGAGAGCAAGGTCCGGCAGGGAGTAACCACGGAGGTCATCGGCAACTGTGGCGGCTCTCCCGCTCCGCTATTGGGCTCGGCAATGGAGGAGGCACAGGCCGAGGCCAAGTCCCTTGGCCTAGAGATCACGTGGACGACGATGGCCGGGTACCTGCACCGGCTGCGCAGGTCTGGTACCGCTGTGAACGTGGTCCCCCTGGTCGGCCACAACACGGTGCGAGGGGCTGTATTGGGATTCGACGACGTGCAGCCGACGTCGCGACAGCAGGCCCAGATGGAACGCTTGGTGGCAGAGGCGATGGAACAGGGGGCGCGGGGTCTTTCCACCGGACTTTTCTATCCCCCCGGGTACTACGCCCGCACCGAGGAGGTGGTCGGCCTGGCGCGGGTGGCCGCGCGCTACGGAGGGATCTACGCCACGCACCTCCGCAGCGAGAGCGATCGGCTCTTCGAGGCGGTGACCGAGGCGATCGAGATCGGCAGACAGGCCGGAATTCGGGTGGAGATCGCCCACATCAAACTGGAAGGATATCGGAACTGGGAAGGTGTAGATCGTCTGTTGGCCCTGCTGGAGGAGGCCTGCGCGGAGGGGATAGAGGTGGGCTGCGATCAGTACCCGTACACGGCCGGCGTGAGTTGGTTGGCGTACATGCTTCCGTACTGGGCGCAGGAGGGCGGGGCCAAAGCCGTTGCGGAACGGCTGCGCGACGCCGAGGTGCGCGCGCGGCTGAGGCGGGACTGGGAGGAGAACCGCGTCGCGTGGGAGAATCGTAGCGGGATGCGCGATTGGGGCGACATCCTGATCACCGACTGCGCCCCTAGGCCCGAGGTGGAGGGCAAGACCGTGGCCGAGATCGCGGAGGAGGAAGGGAAAGACCCGCTGGAGGTTGCTCTCGATCTGATCGCTGTCAGCGAGGGACAGGCAGAGTGCGTGTGCTTCGGTCAGTCTGAGGAGAACGTGCGCACGCTGATGTGTCACCCATTGGTGGTCGTGGGCAGCGACGGAGATGCGGTGGCTCCCTACGGTGTATTGGCTCGTGGCAAGCCACATCCGCGCTACTACGGCACGTTTCCCCGCATATTGGGTCGCTACGTGCGAGAGGAGAAGGTGCTCTCGTTGGAGGAGGCGGTGAAGAAGATGACTTCTATCACCGCGGAGCGCTTCGGCCTCAGCGACCGGGGGATGATTCGGGAGGGAGCGTGCGCCGACCTGGTCGTCTTCGATGCCCAAACCGTCGCTGAGAAAGGGACCTATGCCCACCCGCATCAGTACCCCACGGGGATCCTCTACGTTATCGTCAATGGCGTGGTCGTGATCGACCGGTGCGAGCACACCGGTGCTCTGCCGGGGCAGGTACTGTGAGAGAGGCAACGTGGTCGAGCCATCTGCTTCCGATCGCGATGTGACCCTTCGCGACATCTACCTGGCGAGGCGGAGGATCGCATCGCTGGTGAGGAGAACTCCTTTGGTTCCTTCGCCGTGGCTGACGGAGCACGTGGGCGGCCCCGTCCGCCTAAAACTCGAGAGCCTGCAAGAGACGGGCTCCTTCAAGATTCGAGGTGCGACCAACAAGATGCTCAGCCTCACGGCCGAGGAGAAGAGGCGTGGGGTCATCACGGGGTCCAGCGGCAACCACGGCCTAGCGGTGGCGTACGTGGCGCGCCGGTTGGGTGTCCGTGCTGTGGTCTGCATCTCGGCACGTGTGCCCGAGAATA
The DNA here is from genome assembly GCA_964580565.1 of uncultured Anaerolineales bacterium. GTDB lineage: Bacteria > Chloroflexota > Anaerolineae > B4-G1 > DUEL01 > DUEL01. The sequence continues at coordinate 3,977 of CAZOLN010000017.1, read as the reverse complement.
AGGCGAACGCGATCCGGCGGCTTGGCGCCGAGGTCGTCGTGTACGGGGATAGCTACGACGAGTCCGTTCGCCACGCCTTTCGTCTGGCGGAGGAGCAGGGACTGACCATGATTGATTCCTTCGACGACCCCTTTGTGATTGCGGGGCAGGGTACCATCGGCCTGGAACTGCTGGAGGACTGGCCGGAGATCGACACGGCCATCGTGCCCCTCGCCGGAGGTGGGCTTCTGGGAGGCATCGCGCTGGCCCTGAAGTCGGCAAGTCCGGAGATTCGGGTGATCGGCGTTTCCATGGAGCGTGCGCCTGTCATGTACTATAGCCTGAAAGCCGGCAGGCCAGTGCAAATGGAGGAGGAAGAGACGTTGGCTCACGCCTTGGCGGGGGGCCTCGGCGATGACAATCGGTACACCTTCCGGATGGTCCAGAAGTACGTTGACGATGTGGTCCTCGTGTCGGAGGAGGGGATCGCCGAGGCCATGGCTTTCGCCCTGGAGGTACACCACCTGGTCGTCGAAGGGGCCGGTGCTGTGGGGATTGCTGCCCTTCTAGAAGGGCGGGTGGAGGAAGCCGGGCGAAACGTCGGCGTGATCGTCAGCGGGAGCAACGTAGATACCCCCTTGCTTCTAAGAATCGCTCAGGAGCATGGCTCAGGGGAGTGGGCAAGATGACGGGTCTTAAGGAAGCCTTCGACCGGTTGGACCGCTTCGTCGAACGAAAAAGGGAGGTCATGCATATCCCCGGCATCGCCGTAGCGGTGACCGACCGCATGAGGTTGCTCCGTGTCTCGACTTACGGCTTCGCCGACCTGGTTGCCCGGACGCCGGTCACCCCGGAGGTGCTGTTCGAGATCGGCTCGATCGGCAAGTCCTTCACCAGCATTTGCTTGCTCCAGTTGTACGAGGAGGGACGGGTGGATCTCCACCGCCCGGTCGCGCAGTATCTGCCCTGGTTTGAGATTCGCTCGCCGTACGGGCCGATCACGCTGCATCACCTCCTGAGCCACACGGCGGCTATCACCCACGGGCCGGAACTTCCGGGCGAGGCACGGTGTGAGGTTTGGGCTCTTCGGGAGGCGGAGGCCACTGCACCGCCGGGCACGTACTATCACTACTCGGACAGTGGCTACAAGACACTTGGCGTGGTCCTGGAGGAAGTCCTGGGCAAGCCATACGGCGAGATCGTCCAGGAGCGCATCCTCGACCCGTTGGGGATGTCCGCTACTGTACCCGTTATCACGAATGAGACGCGGAGACGATTGGCGGTCGGCTACGAACCCTTCTATGATGACCGCCCGCCTCCCCCGGACCGTCCGCTCGCACCGGCGACGTGGCTGGAGCACGCCGAGGGGGCTGGTAGCATCGCTTCCACGCCTGAGGATATGGCCACCTACCTGCGGATGTTGATGAACGCTGGCCAAGGGCCATCCGGACGCATCCTCTCCGAGGAGAGTTTCAAGCTGATGATCCAGCGCGTCATCAAGGCGGAGGAGGAGGGAGACGGGTCCTTCTACGGGTACGGGCTCGGTATCTGGGACCTGGATGGTCACACCGTCATCGGCCACGGGGGGGGAATGGTCGGTTATTACTCGTACATGCTGGCCGACCTTGATGAGGGCCTAGGCGTCATCGTGTTGACGAACGGACCAGGAGATCGTTCCGACGAGGAGATCGCCTGGTTTGCGCTTCGGCTCTTGCGCGCCGCGATTCATAGGCAGGATCTGCCGCCTGTGCCCCCCGTCGATCCGACCCGCGTCGAGGAGGCCGCCGCCTATGCTGGGACGTACCGGGGGGAGGAACGGACCTTCACCCTGGTGGCGGAGGGTGACCGGCTGCTGCTTTGCCGGGGAGAGGAGCGAATCGCCCTGGAGCAGCGTGGCCCCGACCGTTTCTACGTGGACCATCGGGACTTTGATCTGTTCCTGCTCCGTTTCGGGCGCGAGAAGGGAGAGGTGGTGGAGGCCCTCCACGGTCCGGATTGGTATGTCAACGAGCGGTATGCAGGGCCGACCGCTTTCGACCGTCCACAGGAATGGAATGCCTATGTCGGTCACTACCGGTCCCACAACCCGTGGCTCACCAATTTCCGCATCGTGCTGCGCAAGGGCGGGCTGGTTCTGATTTACCCGTCGGGCGATGAGGAGCCGCTAACGCCTTTGGGCGGAGGTGTCTTCCGAGTCGGTGAGGACGAGCGGTCGCCAGAGCGCATCCGCTTTCAGCCGGTTCTCAACGGACAGGCACTTCGTGCGAATCTGTCATGCGTCGATTACTGTCGTACGTTCACACGTTGAGCGCACGGCTGCGTGGTCTTCGGGAACGACGGAGACGGTGGGCTAGTGATATCGGGAGGAATGCTTTCCCCCGGCAGAGCGAATTCTGATTCTCATTACTGAGGAAAGGAGTGTGGCGATGCCTGTCTACAACAGCACGGGTGTACTGCGCAAGGTGTTGCTCTGCCCCCCGACGTATTATGAGTTGATCCCTGTGGACGACTTTGCGCGGACAGCGATCGAGCGAGGGGCCAAGATCGATAAGAAGAAGGCTCAAGCTCAGCATGACGAACTGGCCGACGCGCTGCGAAGCGCGGGAGTCGAGGTGTACTACATTGAAGAGCCGGACCCCACGCGTCATTATGCAGTGAACGCACGGGACTTCGCGGTCAACTCGCCCGAAGGGGTCGTTATTGGGCGCTTCAAGTATTCCGAACGAAGGGGGGAACAGGTCGCCGGCGAGAGACAGCTGAGGAAACTCGGCTACAGGATCATCGGGCGCATTGAACGAGGCTGCTGGGAGGGGGGAGACAACCGGTATATTGACGAGAAGAATCTGGCCACCGGGATCGGCGAGCGGAGCACATGGCCAGGGGTTCAGAATGCGCAGGAGATCTTTGCCAAGATGGGGATCAAGGTACACGGGATCGTGATCCCCCAAAAGTGGACGCACCTGGACTGCGTGTTCGCTCCCGTGGCCAAGAGGCTCGCCATTATCATGAAGAGCGAGGTTCCCGAGTGGTTCATCGGCTTTCTGGAGGGACGGGAGTACGAGCTGATCGACATTCCTGCCGAGAAGGTTGAGGGCGAGGTAGCACTGAACGTATTATGCCTGGGGAACGATCGTGTGATGTCGTTCAAGAGCAACAAATATGTCAACCAGATCTTAAGGGCCGTCGGGCTGACCGTCTACGACCCCGAGCTGAGTGAGTTCACGGAGTACGGGCAGGGGCCGCATTGCTTGACCTTCGAGCTCGAGCGGGATAGGGATTAGCGGGGATCAGCCCGTCGCTGCCGAGGTTTTGCCGCAAGCATCCTTCGGCACGGAAGCAACAGTACGGCACGTGGTCGCCGTATGCATCGGTATGGAAGAAGCGGTCCAGGCCACATCTCCCCGATCGCGGGTGGTCACCGTGACCAGAATCGGCCGGTTCAGGCGGGGCGACGCGGTTACAGCGGAGGGGAAGACGGATCGGATTATCGCCGAAGTGCCGGGGGTGAATCCCCAGACGGTGCGGAACATCCGGAAGCGGTTCGCCGAGGAAGGTCTGGAGGCGACGCTGCGGGAGCGTCCTCGCCCGGGGGCCCGACCGAAGTTGGATGCCAAAGGGGAAGCGATCCTGATCGCGCTGGCGTGCAGCGACCTGCCGGAGGGGCGAGAGTGCTGGACGATGCAGTTGCCGGCCGACCGGCCGGTAGGACTGGGGATGGTGGACTCCATCTCCGATGAGACGGTGCGGCGGGTGTTGAAAAAACGACCTCAAGCCCTGGCAGGAGAAGCAGTGATGTATTGGGCGGGTGACGGCCGACTTCGTGTGGCGGATGGAAGAGGTCTTGGACCTGTACGCCGGACCGTGCGATCCACGGCGGCCGGTGGTCTGTTTCGATGAGCGGCCCTACCGGTTGCCGAGGGAGAGTAGAGTGGCGCTTCACCACACGAGAACACGACCTGCGCGAAGTCTACAACGGATTGCGCTGGATCGTGAAGACC
>CAZOLN010000016.1:15305-31316 GCA_964580565.1 uncultured Anaerolineales bacterium | reverse complement strand
TCCTGCGTCCTGCTCCCTTTACAGGAACCCCTCCAGAAACTCCGCAATCTCATACTGCCAGAACACCGGCCCGTCGGTGCAGATGAACTTCTCGCCCAGGTTGCACCGGCCGCACTTGCCGATGCCGCAGTGCATCCGGGCCTCCAGCGTGGTCAGCATCTGCTCCGGGGCGAACCCCAGTTTCTTGAGGGTGAGGAAGACGAAGTGGATCATAATCGGCGGACCGCAGGTGATGGCGATGGCGTTCTCCGGTGAGGGGTTGACCTCTTCCAACAGTTGGGTGATCAGGCCGACCCGGCCGGTCCAGTTCTCGTCCCCCCGGTCCACGGTGACGTGGAAATCGGTGGCCCAGGCGGTGCGCCATTCGTCGAACTCCTCCTTGAAGACCAAGAGGTCGGGGCTGCGGGCGGCCCAGAGGATGGTCAGGTGGCCATAGTCCTCCCGATGGTCGAGGATGGTCTGGATGACCGGGCGGAGGGGGGCGCCGCCGATGCCGCCGCCGAGGATGACGATGTTTTTCCCCTTCAGTTGGTCCATTGGGAAACCGTTTCCCAGCGGCCCGCGCACGCCCACCGGGTCCCCCTCGTCGAGGGCGTGGAGGGTGAAGGTGACGTGGCCCAGGGCGTTGACGGCGAACTCCAGGTACGGCCCCCGCTCCGCCGACTTCGCCAGCCCAAAGGGGGCCTCCCCCGCCCCGAAGGCGGAGAGAAAGGCGAACTGGCCGGGCTTGTAGTCGGCGAAAGCTGCTCTCCCCTCGTCCTCCACCAGTTCGATCTGGAACAGTTTGATGCCCGTAGCCAGGTCCCTCACGCCGACCAGTCGGCCCAGGTAGGGGCGCATCGGGTTGGTCTCTCGACTCATCACAGCCTCCCTCGCCTCGCTCAGATCTCGTGCTCCGTCCGGGCGATGATCTCGTCCTGGAGGTCCTTGGTCAGGTCGCAGAAGTAGTCGCTGTAGCCCGCCACGCGGACGATCAGGTCGCGGTACTGCTCCGGGTTCTGCTGCGCTGCCCGCAGGGTGGCAGCGTCTACGACGTTGAACTGGACGTGGTGGCCGTCCAGCCGGAAGTAGGTCCGGATCAATCGGACCAGTTTATCCAGGTCCTCCTCGGTGCGGAAGACCTGGGGGGTGAACTTCATGTTCAAGAGGGTCCCGCCGGTGCGGACGTGGTCCATCTTGGCGACGGAGCGGACGACGGCGGTGGGCCCGTTACGGTCCGCCCCCTGGACGGGGGAGACGCCCTCCGATAGGGGGGTCCACGCCCGGCGGCCGTCCGGCGTCGCGCCGACCACCGAGCCGAAGTAGACGTGGACGGTGGTGGGCAGGAGGTTGATGCGGTAGAAGCCGCCCTTGGTGTTGGGCCGGCCGTCGATGGCCTCGAAGTAGGCCTCGAAGACGGCCCGCATCACCCCGTCGGCGTAGTCGTCGTCGTTGCCGTACCGGGGGGTGCGGTTGAGGAGCATCTGCCGCATCCGCTCGTAGGGCCCGGCGAAGTCGGCCCGCAGCGCCTCCAGCAGTTCCGCCATCGTCAGCGTCCCCCGGTCGAAGACGTGGTACTTGATGGCGGTGAGGGCGTCGGTCATCGTGCCCAGCCCCACGCCCTGGATGTAGGTCGTGTTGTACCGCGCCCCGCCGTCGTGGTAGTCCTTCCCCTTGGCGATGCAGTCGTCGATCAGGAGGGAGAGGAACGGCGCGGGAAGGTAGCGGGCGTAGAGCCGCTCGATGACGTTGTTGCCGCGGATCTTGATGTCGATGAAATGCCGGAGTTGTTGCCGGTAGGCCTCGAACAGTTCTTCAAAGGAGGTGAAGGTGGTCGGATCGCCCGTCTCCAGCCCGATCCGCTTCCCCGTGCGGGGGTCCACCCCGTTGTTGAGGGTGATCTCCAGCACCTTCGGCATGTTGAAGTAGCCGGTGAGGATGTAACTCTCCTTCCCGAAGGCCCCCACCTCCACGCAGCCGCTGGAGCCGCCGCAGCGGGCGTCCTCGATGGACTTGCCCTGGCGGACCAACTCCTGCACGATCAGGTCGGCGTTGAAGACGGAGGGCTGCCCGAATCCGGTGCGGATGATCCGCGCCGCCCGCTTGATGAACCGGTCGGGGTTCTTCTTGCTGACCTGGATGGAGGCGCTGGGCTGGAGGAGCCGCATCTCCTCGACCACGTCCAGGATCAGGTAGGTCACCTCGTTCACCCCGTCCGTGCCGTCGGGGCGGAGGCCGCCGAGGCTGATCTGGGCGAAGTCGGTGTAGGTGCTGCTCTCCGCCGCCGTCACGCCGACCTTGGGGGGAGCGGGCTGGTTGTTGAACTTGATCCACAGGCACTGGAGCAGTTCCTCCGCCTGCTCCCGCGTCAGCGTCCCCTCCTCCAGACCCTTCCTGTAGAACGGGTAGAGGTGCTGGTCGAGCCGGCCGGGGCTGAAGGCGTCCCAGGTGTTCAGTTCGGTCGTCACGCCGAGGTGGACGAACCAGTAGTACTGGATCGCCTCCCAGAAGTCGCGGGGCGGGTGAGCGGGGACGTGGCGGCAGATCTCGGCGATCCGCTCCAGTTCGGCCCGCCGCTGGGGGTCCTGCTCCTGTCGGGCCAGTTCCTCCGCCTTTTCGGCGTGCCGCTCGGCGAAGCGGATCAGCGCGTCGACGCAGATCCGCATCGCCTTCAGTTCCTCCTGCTTGTCGTAGGCCTCCGGGTCGTTCAGGTAGTCGAGGCGCGCCAGGCTCTCCTCGATCTCCCGTCTGAAGTCCAGGAACCCCTTGCGGTAGATCTTGTCGTCCAGCACCGTGTGGCCCGGCGCGCGCTGCTCCATAAACTCGGTGAAGATCCCCGCCTCGTAGGCCGCCTTCCACTCGTCGGTCATCTCCCGGAAGATCCGGTCCCGCATCGACTTCCCCTTCCAGAAGGGGATGATCTCCTCCTCGTAGACCCGCCGGGCCTCCTCGGTGACGACGAAGGAGATCTTCTCGCGGGAGTTCAGGATGTCCAGATCCTCCAGGCTGTGACAGCAGAGTTCCGGGTAGGTGGGGGCGGCCTTGGGGAAGGGGCCCTTTTCGCCGACGATCAGTTCTCCCTCGCCGATGTGGATGGTTCGGTGCTCCATCAGATACTGGAAAGCGAGGGCGCGGCGGACCGGTTCGGAGACGGGGCCGATGTCCTGTTTGTAGAAGGCGGTGAGCAGTTCGGCCCGTTCGGTCGAGAGGGTGGGGCGGGCTTCCAGGCTCTGCTGTCGCAGTCGAGCGACCCGTTCCGTCATCGCCATCGGCTCATCCTCCGATTCCAACTTCCAGGCCGAAGTCCTCCAGCAGGCGGGCGATCTCCTGTATCCGTTCCTCCGACGGAGGACGCAGGTCGGGCAGCGGGTACTCCCGTCCCAGCCGCTCGTATTTCCCCTTGCCGGTGGGATGGTAGGGCAGCAGATCGACCCGTGTGACGTTGGGCAGGCGGGCGGCGAAGGTTCCCAGGCGGTGCATCTCCTCCCTGTCGTCGTTGACGCCGGGGATGACGGGGACCCGCAGGCGGATCGACGCGCCCAGTTCGGACAGGCGGCGTAGGTTGTCCAGGATGCGGCGGTTGGAGGCGCCGGTATATCGTCGGTGCTTGGCGTCGTCCATCAGTTTGAGGTCGTACAGAAACAGGTCGGTCTCCTCGGCCACCGCCTCCACCGCTTCCCAAGGGCCGTAGCCGCAGGTGTCCACCACGGTGTGGATCCCCCGTTCCCGACACGCCCGTAGAAGCGCGAGGAGGAACTCCGGCTGCATCAGCGGCTCGCCGCCGGAGAAGGTCACTCCCCCGCCCGAGGTGTCGTAGAAGGCCACGTCCCGCTCGATCTCCGCCATCACCGTTTCGACGCTCATCTCCTGCCCGGCCATCTCCCGCGCCTCCGCGTAACAGACCTCCGTGCAGGCCCCGCAGCGGGTGCACCGGGTCCGGTCGGTGAAGATCCTGCCGTCCTCAACGTAGACCGCGCCCGTCTCGCACGCTTCCACGCAGGCCCCGCAGCCGATGCACCGCTCAGCCCGCAGGATCAGTTCCGGCCGGGGGTCCTGGCTCTCCGGGTTGTGACACCACTGGCACCGGAGGGGGCATCCCTTCAGGAAGATGGTGGTGCGGATGCCCGGTCCGTCGTGGATGGAGAACCGCTTGATGTCGAAGACGGTGCCCCTCTGGGTGTCCATTTCTCCTTACAGGGTTTCACCACAGAGACACAGAGAGCACAGAGAAACCTAAAGGCCTCGGAGAAACTCCGTGTCCTCCGTGTCTCTGTGGTGCTTCATCTATGCTCGCTCTGCTACGTCTTGCATCACCTCGGTGATGTCGATGTCCACCGGGCAGGCGACGATGCACCGCCCGCAGCCCACGCATCCCAGCGGACCGAAGTCCTCCGGGTAGTAGCAGAACTTGCAGTAGAACCGGTTCCGCAGCCGGTCCGGTTTGGTCGGCCGTGGGTTGTGCCCTCCAGCGACCCGGCGGTAGTTCGGGCTGGTGCAGGCGTCCCATACCCGGATCCGTTCGATGCGCGTGAGGCCCGGCTGGACGTCCACTACCCGGTCGGTGACATCGAAGCAGCGGCAGGTGGGGCAGACGTAGGTGCAGATCCGGCAACTGAGGCACCGCTCCCCGTGCCGCATCCAGATCCGGTCGTTGAACAGGGGACGCCACTTCTCTGGCGGGACCACCGGGACCGGCTCGTTGTACTCCTCGACGGGCAGGGGCTCTCCCTTCGGTTCCTCTACCGGCAGCCCCTCCAGGATCGCCACCCCTTTCGGCGTCACCGGCTGGAGGAAGTAGCCCTCTTCGCCGGGGCGGATCAACACGTCCAGGTGGGTGGCATCCGTCGGACCGCCCCCCATCGACGTGCAGAAACAGCCGTCCCACATCCGCGTGCAGGCCATCCCCACCAGCACCGTCCGCTCCCGGTGGTGCCGGTAGTACCGATCCGGCGGGTCCTGCTCCAGGAAAAGGGCGTCGATGACGGCGATCCCGTGGGCGTCGCACGGGCGGATGCCGAAGAGGACCTGCTTCCGGTCCGGCAGGACCTCCTCGATCGCCACGTCCTTCCCCTTCTGCTCGATGCGGAGAAGGACCTCGGTGGCGGGGAAGAAGAAGTCCTTGGCCGAAAGTTCCGGCCGTTCGTAGTCGAGGAGCACCTCGTCGCTGGAGGAGACGTGGCGGTAGAGGACGTGCCCGTCCACGTCGGTGGGAGCGACCAGGTCGACCTCTTGGGCCAGTTGACCCAGCCAGCGGCGCAGTCCGTCCAGGGTGGTGAATCTCATCGTGACCTCCCAAAAGCACCCGTTGGGGTGTCCCTATTCCTCCCTGAATCTAGATCGGCGATCCCTCCGGCCCCAGTTCGAAGAGAAGCGGCGTCAGGGCCTCCTCCCGACCGGCCCGGTGGCCGTAGAGGGCTTCGACCTCGCGGACCAGGAGCCGGTTGAGGAGGCTGAGGGGCAGGTCCATCGGGCAGACCCGTTCACATTCGTCGCACTCCACGCACCGACCGGCCAGGTGAAGTGCCCGGCCCAGGTGGAAGATGTGCTTCTGGGGGACGTCGATGGCGGCATCCACCCAGAGGCCGTCGTCCCGCTCGAACATGCAGATGGTGCAGTAGCAGCCGGGGCAGACCTGGCGGCAGGCGTAGCAACGGATGCACCGGTCGAACTCCCGGAGCCAGAAGGAGAGCCGCTCTGCCGGGGACATCTCCTCGATGCGCGCCAGGTCCGACCAGTCGTCCTCAGCCGGGGGAACCTCCGGTGGCTCTCCTACCAGGACGTCGTAGACGACCGGGGTGCGGTCGGTGCAGCGGCCGCATTTGGCGGCGGGCTGGCCGTCCTTGCCCACCACCCCCTCGCAGGCGACGCCGATGGCGACGACCCGCTCCCGCTCGATCTGCCGCTCGGCGAGCAGGACGTTGAGGGTGCGGCTGTCGCACGGCTTGACGACGACGGCGACGCGCGGGGGTTCCTCCCCCCGTTTGCGGGGCTTTTTCTTGTCGTGCAGGTAGGTGGTGAGGTTGTGGACGCAGTCGGGCCCCCAGATCAACCGGTCGGCCTCGGCGGGTTCGTAGATGAAAGCGGGACGGGCTCCACCGCGAGGGCTGGCCTCATAGCCGATGACGCACTCGACCTGTCCACTCTCTAGGAGTTCGCGGGCATGCTCGCGGATCTGCTGGGTCAGCGGTTCGTTGATCTGCACGTTCCCTCCTTTCCAAAGGCCGGCGCGTGGTCGATGGCGAGTTGGAACAGCGGAGCGCCCTGGTTTGGTTGGTTGAGTATTATATCCCTTTGGGAGATTCTGCCAAGCGGCAGGGGCGAGAGAGCGTTCACAGGAGAGCGGTTCCACCGCGCTTCCCCCGACGACTGTCCGAAGGTCAGGTGCCGCTCTTGCGCTTCCCCGACCCTGTGGTACACTCCCCCGGGATGATGGACAAGGCTGCGCTTCGACGACGGTGCCTCCAGGCCCGGGAAAGCCTCTCCCCCGAGGAGGTTGCCGCGGCCTCCGCCGCGATCTGCGAGCGACTGGCTGGCTGGGACCTCCTGCGCCGGGCCCGCACGGTGATGACCTATATGGCCTTCCGCAACGAGCCGGACCTGAGCGCGCTCTTCTCTCTGCTCCCCTCCGTCCGGTGGGTCCTGCCCAGGATCGAGGGCCGTAGGCTGATCCTGCACCCCTACGATCCGGACCGGCTGGTTCGGCATCCCTTCGGGATGCTGGAGCCGGACCCTGCGCTGCCGGTGGTGGACCCCGGCGTGCTGGACGTGGTGCTTGTGCCCGGTGTGGCGTTCGATCCTCAGGGGGGACGGTTGGGGTTCGGCGGGGGGTATTACGATCGGTTCCTGCCGACCACGCCCGCCCTTCGTGTAGGGGTGACCTTCGATGCTTGTCTGATCGATGCTCTCCCCTGCACCGAGCGGGACCAACGGATGGACTGGGTCGTGACGCCGACCCGGTTGATCCGCTGCGGGAAGTGCGGATAGGGCGTCGCACCCACACCTTGCCATCCTCACCCTTCGGAGGTATACTTCCCCCCGAAGTCGTCGATCAGAGGAGTCCATATGCTGGAAGCCTTCTTCCGTCCATCTTCCGTCGCCGTCATCGGCGCGTCCCGCGACCCGGAGAAACTGGGATACGCGGTGCTTTCTAACCTGAAAGAGGGCGGCTTCAAAGGGGCCCTCTATCCGATCAACCCCAAGGCGGATGAGATCCTTGGTCTGAAAGCCTACCCTAGCATCCTGGACGTCCCGGGGCCGGTGGACCTGGCGGTCATCGTCATCCCGTACCCCTTCGTCCCCGCCGTCCTGGAGCAATGCGGGCAGAAGGGGGTCCCGGCGGTGGTGGTCATCAGCGCGGGGTTCCGGGAGGCCGGTCGGGAGGGGTTGGAGCGGGAGCAGGAACTGATCGAGATCGCCCGCCGTTACAACATCCGGCTGGTCGGCCCCAACTGCCTGGGCGTGATCGACACCGCGACGCCTCTCAACGCCACCTTCGCCGCAGGGATGCCCCCTGCCGGGCCGATGGCCTTCATGTCCCAGTCCGGCGCGTTGGGGACGGCGGTGCTGGACATGGCCCTCGCGGGGCGGATCGGCTTCTCCCGCTTCGTCAGCCTGGGGAACAAGGCGGACGTGGACGAGATCGACCTGCTGGAGGCGTGGGAGGACGATCCGGACTCGCGGGTGATCCTCATCTACGTCGAGGGGCTGAAGGACGGGCAGCGCTTTATGGAGGTCGCCCGCCGGGTGACGCGGAAGAAGCCGGTGGTGGCGGTCAAGTCCGGCGTGACCCGGGCCGGCTCCCGGGCGGTCTCCTCCCACACGGGGAGCCTGGCCGGGTCGGAGGCGGCCTACCGGGCGGCCTTCCGCCAGGCAGGGGTCATCCGGGCCGGGTCGATGGAGCGGTTGTTCGACTACGCCCGCGCCTTCGCCTACCAGCCGCTCCCGGCCGGGGACCGGGTCGCCATCGTGACCAACGCGGGCGGTCCGGGCATCCTGGCGACCGACGCGCTGGAGCACGCCGGGCTGCGCCTGGCCCGGCTGAAGTCGGAGACCATCGAGGCGCTGATGGCCGACCTGCCCAGCGCGGCCTCCGCCGCCAACCCGGTGGACGTGCTGGGAGACGCCCTCGCCGACCGGTACGAGCACGCCCTCCGGCTGGTGTTGGCCGACCCGGGGGTGGACGCGGTCATCGTCATCGTCACGCCGCAGGCGATGACCCAGATCGAGGAGACGGCCCACATCGTCGGCCGCACGGCTCGGGAGACCGACAAGCCGATCCTGGGCTGCTTTATGGGCGAGGCCCGCATCAATGCCGGAGTGGAGATCCTCCGACAGTACGGCGTCCCCAACTACCCCTTCCCAGAGCGGGCGGCCGAGGCCCTGGCGGCGATGGTCGCCTACCAGAAGGAGCGGGAGCGACCGATCCACCCACCGGAGCGGTTCGAGGTGGACCGGGATGCGGTGCGGGAAGTGCTGGACAAGGCCCGGTCCGAGGGGCGCGTGAGCATCGGCGACGCCGAGGCGCGGGCGATCCTGGAGGCCTACGGCTTCCCGGTCCCGCCCTCCCGTCTGGCAGCGACGCCGGAGGAGGCGATCGAGGCGGCGGAGGAGATGGGATACCCCGTGGTCCTCAAGGTGGCCTCGCCGGACATCCTGCACAAGACCGACGTGGGCGGCGTGAAACTGAACCTCCGGTCGGCGGAGGACGTGCGGGATGCGTTCGACCTGATCATGTACCGGGCCACGCGGTACGTGCCCGACGCGCGGATCTGGGGGTGCCTGGTCCAGAAGATGGTGCCCGGCGGGCGGGAGGTCCTGATCGGGATGAGCCGCGACCCCCAGTTTGGCCCGCTGGTGGCCTTCGGGCTGGGCGGGATCTACGTGGAAGCGCTGAAAGATGTGGTTTTCCGCGTGGCTCCCTTCAGCCGCCAGGAGGCGGAGGAGATGATCCGGGAGATCCGGGCCTACCCCCTCTTGGAGGGGGTGCGCGGCGAGCCGCCGGCCGACCACGAGGCGATGGTGGACGCCCTGTGCCGGATCTCCCAGTTGGTCACCGACTTCCCCGAGATCGTCGAGTTGGACATCAACCCGCTGATGGTCTTCGACGAGGGGCGCGGAGCAGTGGCGCTGGATATGCGGTTGGTGTTGGGCTAGTTGCTGGTTGCTCGTTGCTGGCTGCTGATTGCTAGCACTCGTTGTGCGTGGAGGAAGTGATGAAAGCATTGTACGTGACATCTTTGCACACCTTCAGCGGCAAGACGGCTGTCTGCCTGGCGCTGGGGCGGCGGTTGCAGCGGGATGGCTACCAGGTGGGCTACTTCAAGCCCTTATCTACCCAGCCGTGGGAGCCGGTGCCGGGGCGGGCGTTGGACGAGGACGCCGAGTTCGTGCGCCGGGTGCTGGGGCTGCGGGAGCCGCCCCACACGCTGGTGGGGGTCGTCCTCACTCCCGCCTTGCTGCGCGATACCCTCTGTGGCTGCTCCGCCCGCAACCTGATCGCCGAGGTCCGGGCCGCCTACGAGGAGGCGTCGGCGGGGAAGGACGTGATGATCCTGGAAGGCGGGGCCTCGCTCCGAGAGGGGGTCGGCATCGGCCTGGGCCCCATCGACGTGTCCGAAGCGCTGGACGTGCCGGTGCTGGCCGTGATCCGCTTCCGCAACGAGATGAGCCTGGTGGATGACTGCGAGGTAGCGAACCTGCGGCTGGGGAAGCGGCTGTTGGGGCTTCTCATCAACGCGGTGCCGGAGGAGAGCCGGGAGTTCGTGACCGAGGTCGCGCGCCCCTGCCTGGAGGATCGGGGGATCACGGTGCTGGGCGTCCTCCCCCGACAGGAGGAGTTGCAGGCTATCAGCGTGGGGGAACTGGCGCAGGTGCTGCGGGCCCAGTTCCTGGCGCTGCCGGAGAAGACCGACGTGTTGATCGAGAACCTGGTCGTGGGGGCGATGAGCATCGACCAGGCGTTGCCCCGGATGCGGCGGATCCCCGCTCCCAAGGCGGTCATCACCGGCGGCGACCGGACGGACATCCAGTTGGCGGCGCTGGAGACCGCCACTGCCTGCCTGATCCTCACCGGTCACCTGCGCCCTCAGGCGGAGGTCCTCCGCCGGGCCGAGGAGGCCGGGGTGCCGGTCCTCCTGGTGCGGGAGAACACGCTGGAGGCGGTGGAGGCCATCGAGCGGGTCTTCGGCAAGACCCGGCTGGGGCAGCCGGAGAAGTTGGAGAAGTTCGAGGCCCTGATGGCCGAGCATTTCGACTTCGAGCGGCTGTACAAGGGGATGGGGTTAGGATAGAAGGACCACAGAGACACAGAGGACACAGAGATTTTCTCGAGTAATGGAGAACCTCTGTGCCCTCCGTGTCTCTGTGGTAAGACATGGGAGGATGTGATGGTGATGGATACGACGATCGAGACGGTTGTGGCGCGGGAGATCCTCGATTCGCGGGGGAATCCCACGATAGAGGTGGAGGTGGTGTTGCTGGACGGGGCCTGGGGGCGGGCGGCGGTCCCCTCCGGGGCCTCCACCGGCGTGCATGAAGCGCTGGAACTGCGGGACGGCGACCCCGAACGGTACGGCGGCAAGGGGGTCCTGAAGGCGGTGCAGAACGTCAACGACCTCATCGCCGAGGAACTGTTCGGGTGGGACGCCACCGACCAGAAGGGGATCGACGCCCGGCTGCTGGAACTGGACGGCACGCCGAACAAGGAGCGGTTGGGGGCCAACGCCATCCTCGGGGTCTCACTGGCGGTGGCGAAGGCCGCGGCCAACGCGTTGCAACTTCCCCTCTATCGGTACATCGGCGGGGTCCACGCCCACGTGCTGCCGGTCCCGCTGATGAACATCCTCAACGGCGGCAAGCACGCCGTGGACGGGCCGGACCTGCAGGAGTTTATGATCGTCCCGGCGGGCGCGCCGACCTTCGCCGAGGCGCTGCGGTGGGGGAGCGAGGTGTACCACGCGCTGAAGGCGGTCCTCAAGGCGAAGGGGTACAGCACCGGCGTCGGCGACGAGGGAGGCTTCGCCCCCAGCCTGAAGGCGAACGAGGAGGCGGTGGAGGTCATCCTGGAGGCCGTCGAGAAGGCCGGGTACGTCCCCGGCAAGGACGTCTTCCTCGCCCTCGACCCCGCCGCCAGCGAGTTCTATCAGGACGGGAAGTACGTCCTCAAGAAAGAGGGGCGCACGCTCACCGGCGCGGAGATGGTGGAGTTCTACGCCGCCTGGGTCGACAAGTACCCCATCGTCAGCATCGAGGACGGCCTGGCCGAGGACGACTGGGAGAGTTGGACGTTGATGATGGAACGGCTGGGCGATCGGATCCAGATCGTGGGGGACGATCTCCTGGTGACCAACGTGGAGCGGGTCGAGCGGGCGATCCGGGAAGGGGCCTGCAACGCGCTCCTGTGCAAGGTCAACCAGATCGGCACCCTCACCGAGGCCATCGCCGCCGTCCAACTGGCCCAGCGGGCCGGATGGGGTGTCATCGTCTCCCACCGGTCCGGCGAGACGGAGGACGCCACCATCGCCGACCTGGCGGTGGCGCTGAACACCGGTCAGATCAAGACCGGCGCGCCCTGCCGCTCCGACCGGGTGGCGAAGTACAACCAACTGCTGCGCATCGAGGAGGAACTGGGCGACGAGGGGCGGTACGCAGGGATGAGCGCCTTCGCCCACATCCCTGCCTTGAGATGAGGAAAACCACAGAGGCCCAGAGAGCACAGAGATTTTCTCAGAATTTGGAGAGCCTCTGTGTCCTCCGTACCTCTGTGGTGAGATTAAGGTGAGCGATATGCCCCGGACCAAGATCATCTGCACCCTCGGCCCCGCCTCGGAGGATCCCGAGGTGGTGCGGGCGTTGGTCCGCGCCGGGATGAGCGTGGCGCGGATCAATTTCTCCCACGGCGACCACGCCACCCACGCCCGCACCATCAAGACCGTCCGCCGGGTCGCCGAGGAGGAGGACCGCCTGGTCGCGGTGATGGCGGATCTCCAGGGGCCGAAACTGCGGGTGGGGGACCTGCCCCCGGAAGGGGTAGTGCTTGAGGAAGGGGGGGTCGTCGTCTTGACCTCCTCTTCTTTTTCCCCGGGCCGCATCCCGGTCCCGCACCCCGAGGCGTTGCGGGGGCTGCAGCCCGATCAGCGGATCCTCCTCGACGACGGCCGGCTGGAGTTGCGGGTCGAGGGCCGGGATGAGGAGGGGGTGCGCTGCCGGGTGGTCGTCGGCGGGCGGTTGACCTCCCACAAGGGGGTCAACCTGCCGGGCGGCACATCCTACATCCCCGCAATTACCCTCAAGGATCGGGAGGACCTCCGCTTCGCCCTGGAGCAGGGGGTGGATTTCGTCGCCCTCTCCTTCGTCCGCTCGGCGGAGGACGTGCGGGAACTCCGTCGGCTGCTGGATGAGGCGGGGAGCGACCTGCCCATCGTCGCCAAGATCGAGAAGGCGGAGGCGGTGGACGCGTTTGGGGACATCCTGGAGGCGGCCGACGCGATCATGGTGGCCCGGGGCGACCTGGGGGTGGAGACCTCGCCGGAGGAGGTCCCCTTCTACCAGAAGCGGATCATCCGGGCCTGCAACCGGGTGGGGAAGCCGGTCATCACCGCCACGCAGATGTTGCAGTCGATGATGGAGCGGCCCGTACCCACCCGGGCCGAGGCCTCCGACGTGGTCAACGCGGTGCTGGACGGGACCGACGCGGTGATGCTCTCCGGGGAGACGGCGGTGGGGAGGTATCCGGTGGAGGCGGCGGAGACGATGGCCTCCCTCTGCGAGCACGCCGAGTCCCACCTGCCGCTGGGCCGGTTCCTGTACGGCGCGGAGCGTCCGCCCTCACCGACGGTGACCGAGGCGATCAGCCACGCGACGGTGGAGATCGCCGCCGAGGTGGGGGCGCGGGCGATCCTCACCGCCACGATGTCCGGCACTACCGCCCGAATGGTCGCCCGGCACCGTCCGGGGGTGCCGATCGTCGCCGCCACGCCCAACCCCCGCACCCTGATGCGGCTGACGATGGTCTGGGGGGTCACCCCGGTGCGGGTCCCCCGCTTCGCCACCACCGATGAGATGGTCGTCCTGATGGTCCAGGCTGCCTATGAACGGGGGTTCGTGCGCAAGGGCGACCGGGTGGTGCTGACGGCCGGGATCCCCTTCGGGGGGGAGGGGCGGACCAATATGTTGAAGGTCCACGTGGTGGGGGAGACCGGCGAGGTGTGAGGGAAGAAAACCACGGAGACACAGAGGGCACAGAGGTCTCTCTATGTTTGAGAAGCTCTGTGCCCTCTGTGTCTCTGTGGTAAAATCTACGCCGTTGCCTCTTGCTGTGGTGGCGTTACCGGCTCGACCACCTGGGGGGTCACAGCGGTGCCGCAGTACGGGCAGACCGACCAGGAGAGGTCGAGGGCGCGGCCGCAGGAGGGGCAGGGTTGCTTGAGGCGGGTGTGGCAGGTGGGGCAGAGGATGTAATCCGACCGCACCCGCTGCCCGCAGCCGGGGCAGTATTCCGGCTCCTCGATCGCCTGGAGCAGGGCCTCCTGCTCCAGCGAGCGTTCATAGGCCTCGGCGAGGGTCTCCCTGGGGCGGAGCATCAGATAGACGACCAGGCCCACCAGGGGGAGGAGGGCCACCATCAGGGTAGCGACGATCCAGGCCAGCACGTCCCGCGACCGGGCGCGCATATCCCGGAAGGTCCAGATGATCGCCCCTCCGTGCAGGGCGGTAAACACGACGCCGGTGATCAACGCGAGCCAGAAGACCAACTGGCGAGCGATCTCCAGGATGTTCTCCATATCCGTCCTCGCTCCTTTGTCCAAGTTTGGGCGGATCGATGATCCGTACCCCGTTTTACCGCAGAGGCGCAGAGGCGAGGTGAGTTTTAACTCTGCGTCCTCTGCGTCTCTGCGGTGTGATTATACCATCGGGGTTGACAGAAGGCAAAAGAGGAGTATAATGAGGCCACAACCGAGAGTGGGAAAGCGTTGACCGGGACGAGTACCGGCCTGAGAAGGTCCCAGAGAGAGGGGGCCGTGGCTGGAAGCCTCCTTGACCGGACGGTCGGGAAAACCCCCCGGGAGCGGGCCCTTGAAATCGCTGCGGCGAGAGTATGGGGCCCCGGGAAGGCCCGTTACAGCCTCAGAGTGCGGCGGTGAGTCGCTTCACCGTCGAACTTGGGTGGAACCGCGTGGGAGACCCCCGCGCCCCAAGGGGCGCGGGGGTTTTCTTTAGAAACCTTGTGTCGCAAGGAGGGGAGATGTCCAAGAAGAAGGAGCAGGAGAGCGGTCGGCTGGAGCGCATCCGCCACTCGGCGGCCCACGTGATGGCCCAGGCGGTGCTGGAGAAGTTCCCCGGCGCCAAACTGGCCATCGGTCCGGCCATCGAGAACGGCTTCTACTACGATTTCGACCTCCCCCGTCCGTTGACTCCGGAGGACCTGGAGGAGATCGAGGCGCGGATGCGGGAGATCATCGCCGAGGGGTACGACTTCGTCCAGGAGGAGATCGACGAGGAGGAGGCCCGCCGCCTCTTCGCCGACCAGCCCTACAAACTGGAGTTGATCGACGAGATCCTCTCCGGCGGGATGGACGAGCACGGGCGGCCGGTGGAGGGGAAGCCGGTCCTCTCCATCTATCGGCACGGCCCGTTCGTCGACCTGTGCCGTGGTCCGCACGTCAGCAACACTAAGGAGATCAACCCGAAGGCGATCAAGTTGCTCAGCGTCGCCGGGGCGTACTGGCGGGGGGACGAGCGGCGGCCGATGCTGCAGCGGATCTACGGCACCGCCTGGGAGACGCCCAAACAGTTGCGGAAGTACCTGGCATGGCGGGAGGAGGTGGAGAAGCGGGACCATCGGCGGCTGATCAAGGAGTTGGACCTGATCAGTTTCCACGAGGAGGGCGGTCCCGGGCTGGCCTACTGGCATCCCAAGGGGGGCCGCATCCGCCAGGTGATCGAGGACTTCTGGCGGGAGCAGCACCGGAAGGGCGGCTACGAGATCGTCTTCACCCCCCACATCGGCCGGGCACAACTCTGGGAGCGGTCCGGTCACCTGGACTTCTACCGGGAGAGCATGTACGCTCCGATGGACGTTGAGGGGGTGGAGTACTTCATCAAGCCGATGAACTGCCCGTTCCACATCCTGATGTACAAGACCCGCCGCCGCTCCTACAGGGAACTCCCGTTGCGCTGGGCGGAACTGGGGACGGTGTATCGGTACGAGCGGAGCGGGGTCCTGCACGGCCTGTTGCGGGTCCGGGGCTTCACCCAGGACGACGCCCACATCTTCTGCACGCCGGAACAGATCGAGGACGAGGTCCTGGAGGTGCTGCGGTTCTCGCTGGACCTGCTCCGCGCCTTCGGCTTCGAGGAGTTCGAGGTCTACCTGGCGACGATGCCGGAGAAGCACGTGGGGGAGCCGGAGCGGTGGGAGCAGGCGCAGAACAGCCTGCGCAAGGCGATCGAGGCCGAGGGGCTGCCCTACGAGGTGGATGAGGGGGGTGGGGCGTTCTACGGTCCCAAGATCGACATCAAGATCAAGGACGCCCTGGGGCGGCTCTGGCAGTGCACGACGATCCAGTTCGACTTCAACCTGCCGGAGCGGTTCGATATGACCTACGTGGGGGAGGACGGGAAGGAACACCGGCCCTACATGGTCCACCGGGCGCTGCTGGGCAGCCTGGAGCGGTTCTTCGGCATCCTGGTGGAGCACTACGGCGGGGCCTTCCCCGTCTGGCTGGCCCCCGTCCAGGCGGTCCTCATCCCCATCGCCGACCGGCACGTGGAGTACGCCTACGGCGTGGCGAACCGGCTCAAGGAGGCGGGCCTGCGGGTGGAGGTGAACGACTCCAGCGACCGGATGCAGGCCAAGATCCGGGACGCGCAGATGGAGAAGGTGCCGTACATGCTGGTCATCGGCGACCGGGAGATGGAGGCCGGGCAGGTCAACCTGCGCCGCCGGGACGGTGAGGTGCCGGGGGCGATGTCGGTGGAAGCGTTCATCGAACTGGCGCTGGAGGCGGTCCGAGAGCACCGATCTCTGTAGTG
>CAZOLN010000016.1:12679-15205 GCA_964580565.1 uncultured Anaerolineales bacterium | reverse complement strand
CAGACATTTTCACGGGGTGCCCATTGACAACGCCCTTCCCTCGTGATATAATGGCCTTGCACATTTGCGCAACTTGTGCACAAATGTGCAAACATCGAGGCCCGCTTCTTGGCCGAGAAGTCAGAGGGGTACCGACCTTCAGGCACCGGAAAGGGGGTGATGGGTTATCGGGGCGGAGAGGAGTTGACAAAGACACCGTTCAGCAGTATCGTTTCGGTCGCAGTCGAGTGTAGTGAAGGAGGGCACTATGGACTGGCTTTTCGTCATAATCGACTGGATCAAGGGGCTTGGCCCTACAGTGATGCTGCCCATCGTGATCTTCATCATTGGGTTGATCCTCGGGGCCAAGCCGGGGCGGGCCTTCCGCTCTGCGGTGACCATCGGTATCGCCTTCGTGGGCATCAACCTGGTCATCGGCCTGCTGTGGACGAACCTGGGTGATGCCGCGCAGGCGATGGTGGACCGCATCGGGGTCTCCCTGGACGTGGTGGACGTTGGGTGGCCGGCGGCCGCTGCCATCGCCTTCGGCGGGACGGTCGGCACGTGGATCATCCCCCTCTCCATCCTGGTCAACATCATCATGCTGGTGGCTCGGGGGACGAAGACCCTCAACGTGGACATCTGGAACTTCTGGCACTTCGCCTTCACCGGCGCGCTGGTCTTCGCCGTCTCCCAGAACCTGGCGCTGGCCCTGGCGACCGCCGCGCTGAACGCCGCGATCGCCCTCTTCCTGGCCGACTGGACCGCTCCCGGCGTGCAGGACTTCTACAGCGTGCCGGCGGTCTCCATCCCCCACGGCTTCTCCGCAGCCTACGTTCCCCTCGCCATTCCTCTGAACAAGCTCATCGACGCCATCCCCGGCCTGAACAAGCTGGATGCGGACCCGGAGGCGATCCAGCGCCGCTTCGGCATCCTGGGCGAGCCCATCGTCCTGGGCGTGGTCATCGGCTTCATCCTGGGGTGCCTGGCCTGGCTGGGCGATGCGGCAGTGGGGAACCTCGGCGTCCAGTTGCAGAAGATCCTGGGGCTGGCGATCAACCTGGGCGCGGTGATGCTGCTGATGCCCCGGATGGTCGCCATCCTGATGGAGGGGCTGATCCCCATCTCCGAGGCGGCCCGCGAGTTCATGAAGCGTCGGTTTGCCGGGGGCGAGTTCTACATCGGCCTGGACTCCGCCATCCTGATCGGCCATCCGGCTGCCATCGCTACCGCCCTGCTGCTGGTGCCGGTCACCATCGCCCTGGCCATCGGCCTGAGCACCATCGGCCTCAACCGCATCCTCCCCTTTGCCGACCTGGCGGTGATCCCCTTCATGGTCTGCATGATCGCCCCCATCACCCGGGGCAACATCGTACGGGGCGTGATCATCGGCACCATCGTCATCGCCGTCGGCCTGATCATCGGGACCTCCATCGCGCCGCTCCATACCGCCGCCGCCATCGATGCCCAGTTCGATATGCCCGAGGGGGCGGCCCAGATCTGCAGCATCTGCGACGGCACCAACCCGCTCACGTGGCTCCTGCTCAACTTCAGCCAGTTGGGTGGGTGGATCGGTTGGGTCATCGCCGTGGTGATCTTCGGGGTGATCGTCTTCCTCTACAAGAGGAACCCGGTCGCCTGGGAGATCGCCGCCGGTGCGCCGAAGCCGGAGGAGCAGGCCGCCGAAGGGTAGTCGTTCCTTACGATCGGCTGGGACACGCGGGGCGGGCCTCCTGATGCCCCGCGTGTCCCGCCCTCAAGGTCGCGCACGATGGACCACGAGGAACTCCTAGCCCATGTCGCCAGCCTCTACTACGAAGAGGACCTGACCCAGGCCGAGATCGCGCGCCGGATCGGGACGTCCCGCTCGACCGTCTCCCGCATGCTCCAGGAGGCCCGGGATGCGGGTATCGTGGAAATCATCATCCATCATCCTTGGAGGACCGTGCCGGAACTGGAGCGGGAACTGGTCCGGCGCTTCCATCTGTACCAGGCCCGGGTGTTGCAGGCACGGGGAAAACCCTACCCCGAGGTCCTGAAAGGGCTAGGGGTGCTGGCGGCCCGTCACATCGACGGCATCCTCACCGACGGGATGACCCTCGGCATCTCCTGGGGAACGGCGGTCTTCAGCACCGTCCAGGCCCTCCGGCCCAAGCGGCGGCTCCCCATCAGGGTGGTCCAGATGATCGGTGCGGTGGGGACGAGCGATCCTCTGATCGACGGGCCGGACCTGGCCCGGCTCCTCGCCAACGTCTATGGAGGGGAGTACCGGTATCTGCACGCCCCCCTGATCGTCGAATCGCCCCAGGTGCGGGAAGCGTTGCTCCAGGAACCGCACGTCCGTGAGACCCTGGAGATCGCCCGAAAGGCGGACCTGGCGCTGGTGGGCATCGGCTCGCCCCGGCCGGAGGTCTCCAGCCTCTTGCGGGCGGGCTATCTGGACCGGGAGGCGTTGGCCCGGCTGCGGGAGCAGGGGGTGGTGGGGGACATCTGCGCACGCCACTACGACATCCACGGGCGGATCCTGGACATCCCCTTGAACCGGCG